>JAAXIK010000120.1 GCA_012270385.1 Rubripirellula sp.
CACAACGATCTGTCTCGAGGTTAATCCCCATCGGCTATATTACATGAAACGGATTGGGGTGGCTGCCAAAAGCGAACCTAGATTGTTGCCCAAGCTAAACCCGAGGAAGGAGACCAAAGCAACACGCCTGAGAGGAAGCGACCGACAGACATACCGCAGAGCAAGGAGATCGTAAGCGGAGAGCAGACAGTAGTTTAAAGCGACAAGCACGAACCCGATCAAGAGGTAGGTGAGGGGCACACCGGTTAACCCCATCTGAAAATCGGCCCAAGTGATATTCTGCGACTCACGAATCAACAACCTGACGGCCAACCCGAACAGTATCGCAGCCATCAAAGGACCAGCAATCGATTTTATTTTTCGCTTATTCAACTACCTTACAGTCCTCTTCGATGACAGGGTCCGCTGGATGAGCACCCAAAGCGCGTTATGCCGCGTACACCGATTTGCTAGTCATGATCTTGCCCCAATCGCATGCTCAGTCGCAAGCCCCCAAAGCCGCTACGAGGTCAACGCACAGTGAAAAAGAATGGCCCGTAGGCATTTTTCGACCATAACCGTCTTAAAGCTGCAGTTAACCAATGGATAAAACGCCCGTTCAATGAGGAACAGGGGATCGATTACACGAAAAATCGCTGACTTGGAGTGCAATCGACTCAAAGAGATCAAATTAGACCGAAAGTGGAGCAAACCCTGCATCGCTGACCATCAACTCTCCATTGCCAGAGGAAAACAATGTCTTGCGGATGAAGGCTCGGAGGCATCTCCGAAACCAACACCGGCCAGGGTACGCAAGGGCAAGCAAGGTTTCACCAAAATTCAAAAGCGATCCCCATCTGACCATCTGGACACGACCCTCACAAAATTGTGCAATTTTACAGGGCAGGTGCAAACCGGTGGTCGAACAGTCACAGCAAAACGAATAGAGATGTCATGAAGAAGGTCAAGCACGAACTCGTTGTCTTGGGCGGTGGTCCAGCTGGTTATGTTGCAGCAATCCGAGCCGCTCAATTGGGCATTGATGTGGCCTGCATCGACGAAAACCCAAGATTCGGAGGAACTTGCCTGAGGGTCGGGTGCATCCCTAGTAAAGCTCTTCTCGAATCCAGCCATCACTACGAAGAAGCGAAACATCGTTTTGGTGAGCACGGAATACAGGTCGGTGATGTGAAGCTTGATTTGGATGCCTTGATGGCTCGCAAATCGAAAATTGTTGACACCCTGACCGGTGGCATTGACATGCTATTCAAGAAACAAGGAGTCACTCCGTATCGAGGCAGAGGACGCTTCGAAGACGCGACAACCATCGCGGTCGAAGGTGAAGAGAGCGTCAGCATTGAAGCCGATCAAGTTCTGATTTGTGCAGGTAGTCATCCAGCCCGACTCTCGTCCGTGGAAGAGGACGGAGAATATATCGGCAACAGCACCACCGCACTGTCATTTCCCACTGTCCCTCAGAAATTGGTTGTGATCGGAGCAGGCTATATCGGACTCGAATTAGGAAGTGTCTGGAACCGCCTTGGCAGTGAAGTGATTGCGCTCGAAGCATTTGACCGTATCATGCCCGGTATCGATGGTGAAATTGCATCCTTGGCTCATCGTGGATTTAAAAAACAAGGAATCGAAATTCGCACGGAAACCTTCGTTCAATCCGCGAAGCGAAAAGGTGACGGATGCGTTGTCGAGATCAAAGACGGTGAACCCATCGATTGTGATCGAGTTCTCCTCGCTACCGGTCGCACACCTGCGACAGATGATCTTGGTCTTGAGGGAATCAACCTTGAGACGGATCAACGTGGATTCATTTCAGTCAACGAGAATTTTGAAACCGCAGTGGAAGGAGTTTACGCCGCGGGGGACTGCATCGGCGGGGCAATGCTTGCCCATAAGGCGATGGAAGAAGCGATTGTGTGTATCGAACGTATGGTCGGCATGAAAAGCCACGTGAACTATGACGTCATTCCCGCGATCGTTTACACCCATCCTGAAATCGCATCGGTCGGGCGCACAGAAGAACAGTTGAAAGAGGATGGCGTGGACTACCTAAAAGGTGTCTGCCCATACGGTGCCAACGGTCGAGCGAGGACACTCGGAGAAATCGATGGGCGAGTGAAAATTCTGGCGGATTCCGTTACAGACCGTGTTCTTGGAGTGCATATCATTGGCGCACGTGCGGGCGATATGATTGCGGAAGCGGCGACCGCCATGGAGTTTGGTGCAAGTAGTGAGGATATCGCCCGAACCTGCCACGCACATCCCACACTCGCGGAAGCAATGCATGAGGCAGCTCTCGCGGTCGACAAACGTGCTATTCACACTGCATGAGCACAGAAGCAAGATGACTAGAGTGGCAAGGCAAACGCTCGCACCGAACACCACCGTTTTGCAGCTCTTTCTAACGGATTAATTTCGGTAGGCGGGTGAAGCGTAGGTCAACCGGTCGTAGGTCAACTAAGTTCTGGGTTACACGCAATCAATACCTCCCTCTTGCCGCCAACCGGGCCTCGCACCCTTTCCACCTCGAAACCCGCAGCTAGGAAGCGTTCCCTCACCAACCGACTGACACAATAAGTAGTCAGCAAACCTCCTGGTTTCAGACAACTTCTAGCCCGCTGGAAAGCTTCCACCGTCCAAAGCTCAGGGTTAGCAACTGGTGCAAAAGGATCGTAGTAAATCGCATCGGCCAAATTTTGATCATGCTCGAGTTCAGTCACACAGTCACCTAAAGTGATCGTCACTTCCGGGGCTGGAGATACTGGCGTTGAATCCTCCAATTCCGGACTTTCCGCTCTAGCTCCAATCCTGCGCCCCGGAGTCCAACGATATTTTCCACTTGGAATCCTGTCACCTAACCCCCGAATCCAATCGAGGAAATCATCAACAACCCAGGGATTCTGGAGGTGTTGTTCAAATTGCAATAACTTGATCACTTCCCAATCCAACAGATTGCATTCGTACGCATGATAGCGAAGAGCCGCTTGATTGCTTAACGCATGATCGATGGTAACCAACATCCCCAACGCAGTCCCCAACCCAATCTCAAGCACTTGGACCTCGATCCCCTGCCGCAGCTTTTCCCCGACCCCGCTGTTCTCGAGGTAAACATGTAATGTTTCTGCGAGTGCACCCGACGCACTGTGGAACGCAATTCCGCTAGCTGGATTCAGTAGAGTGCGACTACCATCATCCGTTATCTGAATCACCCAGTCGCTCTGGTTGGGTATTTCGATGAGTGTCCGTTCAACCAACTGATTGCTCCAAAAAAATGGACAACGCAAGGATTGCCGTCCTGCAGTGTGCTAAGCCGACAAACACGCTCACCATCAAGTTCTCCGGATAACAAGGCCCCGGCAACGAGGACCCCAACATAAATTTTCGAAGAAGAGGTTGTATTCCTTGTGAATCTCGCACCGTATTCAACGACGGGAACGAGTATACCTCCGTTCTAGCGTACCGGAGAGTCCACCAGAGAACGCCAGTAATCCGCAAACGGCAGTCGGCACAGACCCCAAAAATCGATGCAAAAGTTCCACGAGGTGGCTTCTGGTCGGCTTAACATTCTGACCGAAACCGTGATTCGCTCCTCGCCGAACAGTTTCCCAATAGGTTAAACTGAGGGAGTTCGGTGACAAACCGAAATGCACTCGTATCACCGGAAAAGACGCATACAATCCTGTTGCACTTTTAAGTGCTGCGTTGAACGTGTTTTCCTTACTTTGGAATGTGAATACATCTTGGATATTGAACCCCTCCTCGGCAAACTCAATGAAGTCAAAGCTGGTCTACAGAGCGTGATCCGTGGCAAAGCCCCCGTGATCGACGCGGTATTGACGTCCGTGCTCGCCGAGGGAAGTGTTTTATTGGAGGATGTTCCGGGAGTCGGCAAAACCACGCTTGCCAAATCGCTTGCATCTCTCATTGAACTCAATTTCCAAAGCGTGCAGTGCACTCCCGATCTATTGCCGGCAGATATTCTGGGCAGTTCGATTTATCAACCCAACAGCGGTACCTTTGAGTTTCGTCCGGGACCCATCTTTTGTGATCTTTTGATTGCCGACGAAATCAATCGTGCTTCGCCGCGAACACAGAGTGCACTGCTGGAGGCGATGGCAGAGGGACAGATCACAGTAGATGGAACGAGACACCAACTGGAAAAACCGTTTCTGGTGATTGCGACCCAAAACCCGGCGGGTTACGAGGGCACCTTTCCCCTACCCGAATCTCAGTTAGATCGTTTTCTGTTACGTCTTTCCATGGACTATCCAGACGCGAGCAGCGAAATCGACTTGCTACTGGATCAACCCACCGATGATCCTGACTTTCGCCTACAAGCCGTGATGACACGTCAGGAATTAACCGTATTACAACAATATGTTCGCGAGTTAAATGTAGATCGTAAGATTGCCAAGTATATAGTCGACCTAGCCTCCGCTACGCGTTTCGACAGCAGGATCCGCACGGGTTGCAGTCCAAGAGGATCGAAGATGCTCCTCCGGGCCGCTCAGGCCAAAGCAGTCTTGGAGGGCAGAGACTATGTCCTCCCCGATGATGTGCAAGCGTTAGCTCCTTCAGTATTCAGCCATCGGGTGAGTCTTCGTAATGCGTCACTGAATGCGTCTGACTCCATGGCAATTCAGCAAGAAATTGTTGCACAGGTGGAGGTTCCCGTTTGAGCATTGCCTTCCAACAGCCAAACTTTCGAACCTCGCGGGGCAAGACACCCAAAAAGCTGATCGGATCATTCTTCCGATTGCTGTGGCGAGCCCCGCTACTCGCATTCAAAGTACTGACATTACCCTTTCGCATCGTGCGTTGGTTGCGTCAGTCAATGACGGTGGCCTCGGGAACACTTTTGGTGGTCAGCATTGCTTCGCTTAACATCATCTGGGGATACCCGTGGCTAGGCATTTTCTCAGCCTGCTTTTCCATGTTTTTCTTGGGGAGAATTCTAAGCACGCTGATGCGTCCCAAGCTGGATTACCATCTTTCCCTTCCGAGATCGGTTCCAGTCGGTCATGATCTGGCGATTCCTATTCGCTGCCGTAATCGAGGTCGATTCCCGGCACTACAGTTTCTGATTTCGTTTGATCGAAGACGGCCCGGGAAGCGAAAGTGGTTTCGTCGGCGGAGTCGTGTATCCCGGACCCATCAAGCGTCTTCTCCACCACGTCCGATCTCTATTCTTGAGGCGGGCAGGACGCAAAGTGTGACCTCTTCGATTTGTTTCAACGAACGGGGCAAACAGTACCTCCCAGCAATTGTCACTCGAAGCTATTTTCCGTTCTATTTATTTCAAGTCACGCAGCTGCATCCGCTCAATGAGGAAATAGCCGTGACTCCTCGCCCCCTGTCGCGCGGTGAGGATGAAATGGCGAGAGGCTTTTTGGAATCCATGGGGGAGTGGTCTCATCGATTACTCTCCGGAGACGCGTTGGATTACACGGGGAGCAGAGAGTACGAGGTGGGAATGCCAGTGAGGAGATGGGATTTCAACTCCTGGGCCAGACTTGGGAACCGCATTGGTCGCGAATTTCAATACCCTTCGCTTCAACAAATCTACTTGATTCTTGATACGACGCTCACTAACGAGCAAATCCCTTTCGACGATTGGAACCCAGATTTCGAGAGACTCCTCTCTGCCGCTGCGACTGCCATCCTCGATCTCAGTAAAATACGCGTCAACCTGCACCTATGTGTTACCTGTGATGAAAATCGACGCCAAGAGACCGGCGGTTTCATTCAACTGGATACGGAATCGATGCTGATTCATCTTGCCGATGCATCCACCACCGATTCAGAAAGTTGTGATGAACAAATTGAGACCGCTTTAGACGGGGTGCATCAAACTCCAACTTTGATTCTGTCTAACCGTGAAAGTGATTCTTATCCGTACTCACTGCCCAGATCCGTCCACTGGCTGAGAATCCAAGCACCTGATCAAAGCTAGTTATTGAGAAAACCGGGATACTCTTCTTCCAAACCCCCAATTCCAAAATGAGTGAGAACCGCCAAGCACAGTTACTAGGGATTCTTCTGTGGTCACAAAGTCTTTTTGTGGGGACCACTTTCAGATCCCTGCCGTTAATCGCTTCGGCTACCGGTCTTGTCACACTTCTGATTGCGTTGAGACTTTTTCTAAATCCTCAAAACGTAACGCGAGGGGTCCAGAAAGTGAAAAGATGGTGGAAGACCCCGCTCGCATGCTTCGCCTTTCTCAGCTTATTCATCGCAATGGCAACTTGGCGTTCAACCACTCAGATCAGCGAAGAACTTAACTACGTTTACCTTGTGATTGACTCCTTGGCTCACACCTCCGTGTCATTTAGCCTTCTGCTATGGCTGAGATCCCCGACTCGAGGTCACTCCTCGATGATTCCTTTTGGTTGCATCGTGGCATTAATGTCGTGTGCAGCGGGGGGTGCAAGTAGTTCGCTGACTGCTCAGAGCGCCATTGCACTGACCATCTGCATTGGATTTGTACTGGGATGCGAAATCATCCTAAAGAACAAACACGGTTTTCAGAACGTCGCACCGGGAAATCCGTCCAATCTAATCGTCTCACGTTGGCTCGCTCCTACGTTCTCTCTATTGGTCCTGTCACTTTTGCTAATGGGAACCAGCGGGATCGCAAACGGAACCAGCATGATTCTTCCTACCATCCAAAGTAAGCTTCAAGAAGAGCTACAGACGTCATTCAATGCGATGGCCGAAGAGTCCTATGTGGGCGGAACGCGTTACGTTAGGGGAAGTGAATTAGGATCGATCCGGCAACATATGCTGGGTGACCCCAATGACATTGCCGTCCAAGCATTCTGTGACCTTCCACCTGGCTACCTGCGGGGGAGTGCTTTCGATATTTATTTCCGAGGACGTTGGATTGATTCCGGAAGCTATGAGTTCGAACGTTACACGCAGCAACCGAAAACCCCCGACCGGCAGATTCTACCGACTTCCCCCGGCACTCAAGAACTAAACGTGCCAACGCGACAGCCATTGAACCGATTTGTACTTGAAGAGAACACACCCGAGAGAATCATCTCGTTGGAGGTCCTCTCGGACCCCTCCAAAGGCTCCATCATCTTCACACCTTTGAACTCATTTTGGATGGAAGCGAGCAGTCAAGAACTTTCATTGACTGCCCATGGCGTTGTCCGGACCGGCATTGATGTGCGTCGTCCCTATGTCATCGGGGTTGGACAAGAATTACCCCCCGCGGACCTACTCGAAT
>JAAXIK010000188.1:0-258 GCA_012270385.1 Rubripirellula sp.
CGCCGCAGCCGGCTTGGCAGACGTTCGCGTCGCGGCCTGCGTGTCTGTAGCCGATGACTTGGACTCTTCCGCTACGCCCGGTGCTGGCTTATCACCACCTGCATTCTGGGAATCGGCTTTCTGGTCCTGACCGTAGGCGGTGAAAGAAATTAGGGCGACAAGCAGAGCGGCACGCAGACCGGCGACAACTGCAATAATGAAAAACTCAGAGAGATTGCAAAAACAAAAGATGGGTCTTTTGTAAAAAGAAATTCAATA
>JAAXIK010000188.1:284-32863 GCA_012270385.1 Rubripirellula sp.
GAATTACGGAACTACCATGCCCCCTACCTGAACTACGAGACACCCCATCCACCAATACGCGACACCCCATCCACCGGGATGGGTGTTCGGCGATCACCGCAACCCACCTAACCCAGCGATGGCTTCATGACCCGGCGGTTGCGTCGCCCCGGCTGGTTAAGGATGTTAGTTACCTGTAAGTCTAACGATCTGAATAAAGCGTCTAGATCAAGCTCCCTACCTCACTGATCCACTCAAAGTTAAAAGGTGCTGTCGTGATTTTCGGTTTAGAGCGAAAACATTTTGTTGACCCTGCGACATGGGAAAAAGAGGTGGATCGAATCTTCTCCAAAAGCTGGAACTGCGTGGGAAGACGAGAATCCCTGTTCGACCACTGCGGAGCAAACGCATTTCGGCGGATTCAAATTGGTGATAATGACATCATCCTTTTACAACAGGAAAGTGGCCAGGTTGACGCGTTTCACAATGTGTGTCGACATCGCGGAACACGACTTGTTTCAGAAGAAAGTGGGTCTCTCAAAAACGCTTGCGTCACCTGCCCCTACCATGCTTGGACGTATCGGTGTGACGGCAAATTGATTGGTGCGCCCAACATGAAAGATGTTGAATCTTTCGATCCTTCGGACTTCGGCCTCAAGCGTGTCGGTTGTCATGACTGGTGTGGCTTCATCATGATTAATCTCTGTGATGTCACCGCGGATTTTGTCACAGACTTTGCTCCGATCATCCAACAGATGCAAGCTTGGCAGATGGATCAGCTTGAACTGGTCACGACGGTGGAATATGAGGTCAATGCGAACTGGAAACTCATCTTTCAGAACTACAGCGAGTGCTATCACTGCCCCACCGTCCACCCTGCTTTGAATCGTCTTACACCGTATCGTGGAGCCACCAATGACCTAGAAGAGGGAGCCTTTCTTGGCGGCCCTATGCAATTGTCTGATTCCTCTGAGACCATCAGCACCGACGGCAAACGGATCGGCGAAATACTACCCGGGCTCAACGAGAATCAAGCACGGTTGGTTTACTATTACACGTTATTCCCGACCATGTTCCTCAGCCCACATCCGGATTACGTGATGGCTCACGAGATCCACCCCAGAAGCCCGGGCAGAACCCAAGTCCTATGTCATTTCTTATCAAAGCCAAAGACGTCAACCGAACAGATCCAACGTGCTGTGACGCAATGGGATCAAGTCAATCGAGAAGATTGGGAGGTCTGTGAACTGACACAACTTGGCGTACAATCCCCCTCCTACACGCCGGGCCCCTATTCTCATTTAGAGCCCATGCTGATCGCATTTGACCAGCACTATCGGCGAGTGATGAGTGATTAAACGAATGGACCGAAATGCAGCGACTGCTCAATTGTCGTTGTCATGAGCAGGAAACCGATTCAATCGCATTAGAACTCGTGCTTACAAACAAACCATGAATCGTTACTTCACCTATGCGAAGAACACTGAGGTATAGAAATGAATTCTCAATGCTGGTCACTCATCCTGCTGTCCTTCCTATTTCCGAACTTTGCAGGAAGGTTCTCTCGTGCAGATGAGCCTGCCGCTACCTCCGGTCATCCCGTCATATCGAAGGACGCGTTCACGATCGCGGTGTTACCTGATACACAGTTCTACTGCGACACTCGACTGAAATTGTCGGCCAAGTGGGGCAATGGGGATTTACGAGATTACTTCTTTGCTCAAACACGATGGGTCCGGGATCATCAGAGCCGTCTCAACATCGCCTTTCTGGTCCATGAAGGTGACATTGTCCAAGCCGATGCGCCAGAGGAGTGGGCTATCGCCAAAGAGGCAATGTGTATCCTCGATGGCAAAGTCCCCTATTGCATGTGCCTCGGAAACCATGACATGGGTTTCGAGAAATCAGACAATCAATACGGCGGTAACATCGGTGTGAATCGGTCGACCCATTTCAACAGCTTCTTTCCAAGAGAAGAGTTCGCAAAACGGCGCGAGTTCGGAGGGACATTTGATGCAAACCGGCATGACAACTCGTGGTATCACTTCGAAGCCTCCGGCATGAATTTCCTAATCCTCTCGCTGGAATGCAAGCCTCGCAATGAGGTGCTTGACTGGGCCAACGAGGTTGTATCGAAGCACCCTGAACACAGGATAATTGTGCTCACCCATGCTTACATGAATGCCAAGAAATAAAGGAAGACCGGGGGCATGAAGGCAGAGGGTAATACCGGTGAACAGACATGGCAAAAATTTGTGAAGCGCCACCCCAACATTTTCATGGTTCTTTGTGGCCATCACGCGGGTGAGGCTCTACGCACCGACAACGGGGATCATGGGAATCCAGTGCATCAAATTCTCAGCGACTACCAGCATCTACACAACGGTGGGGAATCGTGGTTGAGGTACATGGTTTTCAAACCATCCGAGAATCAAATCAGCGTCTACACCTACAACCCTGCACTCGATGTTTTCAAAGAAGGGACTTCGAGTCGATTCGATATTCCCTACACCATGTCGGAGGACGATTCGACTCCTAGCCCTTCTCAACGCTTGCCGAGGTAAAGGACCAAAACTTACAGATTGCCGTGCAGCTTCGGACCAACGCAACCAACGCTAACACAACCAAGAAAGCTTGCATGGCAAAATTCCCTCCGGGCTTGAGCACACTGTAAGCTCCCGGGTCACGCGGATTAAAAAACACATTGTGTTGAGTCCCGACCGCATACTTACTTCTTAACGCTTTGATTTGATCGGGGGTCACCACCGTCTCGGTTGTCCTGCCTTGCGCTGTATAGTTGACTCCATCCACCTCAAATTCATATGTGTAGCTGATCGCACGATTTGAAGACTGATCGACTGCAGTGATGACCATCTCTGTACCGGGCCAATCTCGGCTCGACCATTGCGTCATGGCGTGACCCGAACCATAAACCACGGCAACCGCAAGTAGAGGAACCAAAGCGATTAAGCCCAGCATTTTAAACCAGATGAGGTTGCGACTATCGTTCGGATTCACTTGAAAGACTGACATCGCTTTTCCCCTAACTCATGAATCCCGCTTGCGAGGTGATCTGAAAGCAAAAACAACTCTACCCCTCGCGGTTGCGCATATGATCTGCCGTACGAAAAAAATTCATCTTCAGCTGCGATCTCAGTTGCTCATCGCTAACCAACTCATCCACAGCTCGGTTCATGCACAATAACCACTGATCCCGCTCGTCCTCACCAATCGGAAACGGTAAATGCCTAGCTCTCAGCATTGGATGACCGTACTCCTGAATGTAGAGCGAAGGACCTCCGTACAAGCCTGACAGAAACTTGAAGAGCTTATCTCTGGATTCGGTTAGATCCTCAGGGTGCAGAGAGAGAATTCCCTTCGCTTCAGGCAATTCAGCCATGAGATCATAGAAACGATCGACGATCTCTCTCAACCCCTCAGAACCGCCCAGCTGCTCATATGTGCTCATGGTATTCATGCTGTAATTGTTGATGAACTGAAACAAACCGGTCAACCTACGGATCTCTCGAATCAGCATACCAAGCAGTTGCGGGGGCGGTTGGCATGTTCCGATAAAAACAACAAATCGCGATTAATGCTTGGATCGCATCACATCCAATCCGTGTGAGCTGTCTTTCAATCTATGGGGCGCCCATCCTAAATGCGTTACACTTTTCGTGTTAAACACTGTGAACGACCGATGGAAACAGATTGAACTTGAGGCATTGAATGTCCACTGGCAGAAAAACCCTTTTTGCTTTGATCCTTTTCACACTCTCAGCCATCGCGCCGCCAGGTGCGCAGGTTGCGAAAGGTGAGAATCGGTTTGCCTACCAAACTGATTACGTTCAGCCATATTATCCACACGGGGAATTCCCCAAACTCATTACCCCTCAGTGGGTTGGAGAAGATGGAGTCGACACGGTCATCACGCTAGGTATCGATGACATGAGAGATACGGCCGCGTATGAAGCTTATCTACGTCCGATTCTCAGGAAGCTCAAGGAAATCGATAACCGAGCGCCCGTGAGCATCATGACATGCAGCCTCGATCCTCAGGATCCGCAGTTACAACAGTGGCTTAATGAAGGCTTGTCGATTGAGGTGCATACCGCGGATCACCCGTGCCCATGCTTGCAAGGTGATAATTTTGATGCCGCAAAATCTACCTACGACCGCTGCGTCGATCTGATGGCATCCATTCCCGGCAATCACCCGGTGGCATTCCGTACTCCCTGCTGTGACTCTCGAAATACACCGAGCCCGAGATTGTGGAGTGAGATTTTTACCCAGAGAACACCTCAAGGCAATTTTCTCCAAGCCGATAGCAGTGTGTTTAATGTCTTCACTAAGGAAGACAAAGAGCTACCACCGGAATGGACGACCGATGCCAACGGGCAGTCGCGTTTCAGGAAATACATCCCCTTCCCGTCCTTCGTCAACACGATCGAAAACTACCCCTATCCGTACGTGATCGGAAAACGTTGTTGGCAGTTTCCTTGCATGGTTCCTAGTGACTGGGAGGCACAGAACCTGCATCAACCCAATAATCCAGTGACCGTAGAGGATATGAAAGTTGCATTGGACGCAACCGTTCTAAAAAAAGGAATGTTCAACCTCGTCTTCCATCCTCATGGTTGGATCAAGAATGAGCAAGTCGTTGAGTTAATCGAATACGCTGATAAAAAATACGGCAAGCGGATTAAGTTCCTGAATTTCAAAGAGTGCGTGGATCGAATCAACAAACACCTTCTGCTTGACCAACCCATCAGAGCTCCCGAAACTGGAAGCGACAACGGAGTTCGATTGGTCGATGTCAATGAAGATGGCTTTCTCGACGTACTGATCGGCAACGAATCAAATCGCACTTTGCGTCTTTGGAAGCCCAATGCGATGAACTGGCAGGATACTGAACACGGTATCCAATTCACATCATCAACATCAACGCACTCCACTCACTTTGCACCGCAAATCGGAAAGATCGACCCAGAGTCAAGCTTTTCGGTGCTCGTCAACCATGAACATGATCAAGCAATCTACGATTTTTCTGTTGATTCCATCCGACGAACACCACTTCCCGTGGAATTGAAGCAGGTCAAGACATCCGTTGCGGGGTTAGATCAAGGAATCCGCCTCCGTGATATGGACAGGGATGGTCACAGCGAACTGATCATCGCCAATCCAAAGCGTCAGGCCGTATTGAGGCGAAACGAAAAGGGACAATGGAAAGAAGTGGGTTCATTCCCAGCGGCCATCGTCGATGCGAATGGAAAGGATAATGGAGTGCGTTTCATTGATGTTGACGAAGACGGCAATGAAGATGTCATCTTCAATAACGGAAAGGATGCAGGC
Organism: Rubripirellula sp.; assembly: GCA_012270385.1. GTDB lineage: Bacteria > Planctomycetota > Planctomycetia > Pirellulales > Pirellulaceae > Rubripirellula. The sequence continues at coordinate 5,616 of JAAXIK010000188.1, forward strand.
ATCTATCTCTTCGATGCAAAAACAAAGCTATTCTCCCGAAAAGTAGAAACCCCGAGTGACCTACCCCTTATTGTCCGCAATGGCACCAACAATGGGGTATGGTTTGCGAAGAAACATCTCTGGGTACAGAACGAAAACACTAATCGATTACCCGACGGTGTCGATCGTCGATCTTTTCAAGATCTACTCGGCAGCACAGAACCAGGTCCAAGAGACCCTCAGGAATCTCGGCCGTCGATTCAGGGGCCAGCAGGCTCTCGAGTGGAGCGGGTCGCCGCGGAACCGCTGGGGATGGAGCCGAGTGCGATGGACTGGGGAGCCGATGGGAAGCTCTGGGTGGTGGAAATGGCCGACTACCCGCTTGGCCTTGATGATCAGGGGAAACCCGGAGGTAGGGTGCGTTTCTTGGAGGACAGCGATGGAGACGGACTCTATGACAAGTCCACGCTATTCCTCGATGGCATCGCCTATCCAACAGGCATCATGGCGTGGCAGGATGGTGTGCTCATCAGCGCAGCCCCGAGTATTTTCTTCGCCGCCGATCGTAATGGAGATGGCGTAGCGGAGACGATTGAAGAAAGATTCAAAGGTTTTGCCGAGGGAAACCAACAACACCGAGTGAACGGCTTTGAAAGAGGGCTTGATAATTGGATCTATGTTGCCAACGGCGATAGCGGTGGTGAAATCGAGTCCATCAAAACCGGTCAGAGATTATCACTTGGAGGTCAGGATCTCAGAATCCTCCCAGAACGTGGCATCATGGAACTGCAAACAGGACGAACGCAGTTTGGGAGACATCGCGATGACCACGGCAATTGGTTCGGCTGCAGTAATCCGCTGCCTGTGAGGCACTTCGTTCTGGCAGATCATTACACACGGCGTAATCCCTTCCTTACTTTTCCAAGTCCTCGTCTAGATATCGCGCGAGTGGATAACACTCAGCTATTCCCAATCTCTCGTATTCTCAGTCATTGGTCCGGTTACCGTCCTCCAGAATCAGGAGCTGGACATCAATTCACATCCGCTTGCAGCACAAGCATCTACCGCGACGATCTCTTTGGCAAAGATTTCAATGGCGATACGTTCACCTGTGCTCCTGTTCATAACTTGGTTCATCGCCGAAAGCTCATTCCAGACGGAATATCCTTCCAGAGCATTCGTCCGAAAGAACTTGCTAATCAAGAGTTCCTTGCATCGACCGATAGCTGGTTTCGACCAGCAACTGTAACCACGGGGCCCGAAGGTGCATTGTGGGTTGTTGACATGTATCGGTTGGTGATTGAGCATCCAGAGTGGATCGATGACCAAAGAGAGAAGGAACTTTTTCTTCGTGCGGGTTGCGATCAGGGCAGAATCTACCGTGTGCTCCCGGTCAATCACTCGGCACCGCAAACCCTTAATCTCGCTTCACTTTCCTCATCCGAAATAACTGGTCTCTTAGAGTCCTCCAATGGGCGGACGCGAGACCTTGCACAGCAAGAATTGATCTCTCGAGCGGATCCAAATGTTGAAAACCTGCTGGAAAAAATGGTTACCCAATCTTCTACCGAGATGGGTCGGCTCCACGCAATGTGCACACTGGACGGACTGGGGCAAATCCATTTCTCTACGCTCCAATCCGCATTGAAAGACCCTTCACCAACGGTGAGACGACACGCGATTCGATTATGTGAACCGCTACTGGCCTCCTCTGATCCAAATCTGGACCAATGCTTGGAAACGCTTGGTAGACTCGTTTCTGATCCAGATCCAATGGTGAGGATGCAACTCGCCTACACGCTCGGCGAAGCGGAAGGAGAAAACGCCGCGAGTATCCTCGTTTCGCTCGCTCAGCACAGCGTTGAATCCCCTTACCTCCGAGCATCCATCACGAGTTCTTTGCACGAAGAGAACCTTATCGCTTTTCATCAAGGGATCACAGAGAAGACACAACTGTCAACGCTCTATCAACCTATCATTTTGCAAATGGCATCTCGCATGAAGCGAGCGGACTTTATCGCAGTGGTACTGAAGCATTTCCTTGACAACGGGGAGGAGAATGTATTCACGGCGGAAGGACTCAATTCCTTGAACCAGATGCTTGAAACCGTTCAACAAAATCTAGACGGGCTACCGGCTTCCACCCTAGACCGACTCGAAGCATGCATGCAAAAGGCAGTCGACATCGGCACCGATGAAACCATGCCTACCGAACGACGCGTTGCAGCCATAGGCCTTTGCTCACGTTCCCAGAAGCATCGCCAACACATCGAAGAATTGCTCAACGCCCGACACCCGATCGACGTACAAATTGCATCTGCAGAGGCGGTCGCTGCGTTCAACCCTGAGGCAATCCTGAACCAAATTCAATCGTTCAGTCCCAACACTCGAACTGCCGCCATCGAGGCACTCTTGTCAAACCGATCAACAAGCCTGCTCTTGATTGAATCTCTCAAACAGGGAGAAACACCGACAAACTTGTTTAGTTTGGTTCACCAACAGCGACTCATTCGCCATGCGGACAAAGAGGTTGCCGAGCAAGCCGCTTCGCTATTTGAGTCACTGGAAAATCCTATCTCTCGAACCGAGCTGATCACCCATTATCAATCGGAAATGATGAAACCCGGCAACTTTGAAGCAGGAAAAAAAGTGTTCAAAACTCATTGCTCTTCGTGTCACCGAGTCATGGGCACGGGCAATGAAGTCGGACCGAATCTATCCGCAATCAAGAATCGATCCAGAGAGGCGATGCTCACTGCTATTCTCGTACCCGAAGCCGCTGTGGAAGACAAATATCTAAGCTACAACCTCCTCACCATTGACGGAGCCATTCACACGGGAATCATTGAAGGTGAGACAAGCACGACAGTTGAACTGTTACTCGCTGACGGAAAAAAGAAATCGATTCTTCGAAGCGAGATCGAAACCATGCAAAACAGTGGACTTTCACTGATGCCACAAGGTTTAGAAAAATCCATCCCGCCAAGCGACATGTGTGATCTGATCGAGTTCATTTCGAAGTTGGGATCGAATCATGACACAGCAATGAACTCTCAGGCAAAGCCGTCCTCGCAGACTATAAACGTTGACAAAGAGGGAACAACACTGCTTACCGCAGCGGATTGTCAAATCCATGGCACAAACATGCGTTTCGAAAAGCAGTACGGGAACATTGGGTTCTGGAATGATGCAACAGAATTCATTTCATGGAACGTCGCAGTCACGGAGCCCAAGCGTTTTGAAATCACCATTGATTATGCAGTTCCCACGGAGTCAGAAGGAAATCTCTGTCAAATAACCGCGGGCACGCAAACCCTAAGCAAAGAAGTCAAAGGTACTGGGAATTGGGATACCTACCGAACCATGACATTGGGGACACTTTCCATCCCAAAGGGTGAAAGTACTATCAAGCTTGGCGCTTCAGGAACGATCCGACAGTGGCTGATGGATTTCCGTTCGTTGACCCTTACCCCCATCGGTGATGAACCGTGACAGCGACCAATGAAGCCGGTGAATTTTTAAGTTTGATTTAACCCGTGTGATGACCCTTAGCCCTTGTTCCGACGGGATTGAGTTTGTCGACTTTTAATCAGGCTCCTCATGAAATTCCATCCGACTATCTCCATCTACTGCCTTTACCTTTGTCTCTCCGGATGCGGCCCGATGCATGAAGGTTCGCAAACGCAGAAGAATACAGTTCCGAAACGGAGCTCGAAGCCAGAGGTGGATAACGTGATCCATCAGAAAATGGGTGCATCACAAGAAACTGGCCAAAACACGGCACGCTTACTAACCGTCAATTTGTCTCCACGGGAAGAGCTGGAAAAATATATAGAACGCTTCAAGAATGAAACGAATTGGAAATTCAACGAGCGTCACCCCGGTGAACTGAAAGGCCAATGGCGTACCGTCGATAAAAATGATTCCATGGTTGAGTTCAATCTCAACGGTGTCGAGGGCACCTTTAGCAGCGACTTCAACGGAAACCGCTCTGTCGGTGTTTATGCGATCTCAGAAACAGGCAGGGTGGTCTGCTATTCGAGCTGGAATGAGATTGGCTTGCGAACGCACTTCAAATTAGAGATGGGGGTCCTGACTGGCTCCAGAGGACCCTCTCCAAGAGTTCAATGGAAGCGAACCCATCAGGACGAGAAGAAATCTGAATCTCGCTAGGTGATCTGCTATGGTGATGCAGCATCGCGGGAACACTTTTTGCAATTCTTCCCCGCTATACTCTCGAGCCTGCAAACTGCACGACTACTTCCCAAAACATCAAACCTAATCGTGAGTCATGACCATGTATGACAAAGAACGTATCGTTTACCAACTGGAGCGAACGCGGAAATTAAGTCTGCAAATGATCGACCGTGTCCCCCAAGATCAATGGTTGGAAATGCCAACGGGCATCACACACGTAGCTTGGAACGTCGGGCATCTTGCTGTCGCAGAATACTTCTTAGGATTGTTCTTGACGCGGGGGCCGCAAGAGCAGGACCAAAGCTTAATACCGGAAACCTACTTCGAACGCTACGGTTATGGCTCAGTAGCATCCAACGACCCATCCACGAATCCTAGACCGGAGGAAATTCTGGATGTATTGGCCGCCGTCCACACCCAAGTGTTGATGGAAACCAAAGAACGCTCAGCGGAGTCTTTCACAGAGTTATGTCAATTCCCGGAAGATGGCGAGTTTGATCATCATCCCATTTTTGAGGATGTTGGAGGAGCCTTGGAATGGCTCACCTATCACGAACATGTGCACATTGGCTCCATCGGTCTTCTACGTAGAGAACTCGGTTCCAAACCGATCGAGTATATGGAGGAATCGCGAAACGGTAAGAGATTCAGGTAGCCATCCGTAACAAGACAGAATCCAATGATGGGACGGAAGCTATCGCCGTTCACCATCTCGTATCCGATGTGCTTTCACCATCACATTTCAACAAACACCGCACACGCATGAAACCTATCTACCTTTTTGCTTTTTTCACAAGTGTTATCGGTTTCGATCGCGCGATCGCGCAACAGACAGCAAAGTCGACTCCATTAACTTCAGGTGAGTACCACGTCACCCAATCGTGGTCACAGGAAGCGAATCTAAAACGACCCTACCTTGTTCGAGTTCCTACTGAACCCTCAACGAGTTCAGAAAAATTGCCAGTCCTTATTTTCCTACACGGTAACGGCGGTAATGCCAGGAATGCGATGAATGGCTTTGTGCGTGGCCATGCCCGGCTTGCCTCTCGGTTCATTACCGTCTTCCCAGAAGGCTATCTCAGGAGCTGGAATATTGTTTCCGAACGTTCAAAAGCGGATGACCTTAATTTCATTGAAACCATCGTCAGAGAAATTTCACGCTTTAGCAACGTAAGATCGGATGACTTCACGATCATGGGCTCATCCAATGGGGCGGCACTGACCAATCAGATCGCCATTGAGTCGGATCTTCCGAACATTCGCAATTACATCACGGGAGTAAGCCCTCTAAATGTTTGGCAATACGATGGACGAGCTTTCAAAGCGAAAGGGCAAGACAACGCCTATCGCAAGGTGAGAAAACCAGCACCCAACAAAAGGCTCTTGAATATCTCTGGCACTCGTGATCGGTTAGTACCTTACGGCGGGGGCCCTTCACCTGCCATCCCTGCAAAGGGTGGGAAACTCGGATTCATCGCTGCAGAAACCTCGACATTTCTGTGGGCCAAGGAAATGGGATACAGAGGGCGGCAACTTGAGCGTCCCACAAGAAGGGTCGGAAATGTCGAGATCTTTGAGTACCTAAACGGTGACGTGATCCACTGCAAAGTGGTCAATGCTGGCCACGGTGCAATCCACGAGATTCGGGAAGAGATCCTTCTCGATTTTTTGAACAAGCGTTAAGCAGATGAACCGTCTCACTCACCTACTTATCTCGACCGAGATCCTCAAATTCTGGGAATAGAATGAAACTAGAGAAGCGTTGTTGCCTGATAATTGCACCAGTTTTTTTTACGCTGTTGATTCTGCTCGGCAATCGAACCTCTCTCGCTCAGTGGCCGCAAGCATCTGGACCTGCTGGTGACTTTGTTATCGAAGACCAAGAGGCACCGGACAAATGGAGCGTCATTCTCGGCCAGAATATTGCTTGGAGAAAGTCACTCCCGGAGCTAGGACAAAGCTCAGTGATTGCATCAGGCGGCCGACTGTTCTTTACGTTTAATCAGCCCGCAACCAGTCCAACCACCTTAGGCAGTGATATCCTTGCCTATTGTTGTAATCTGGAAGATGGCAAAACGTTGTGGACCCGCAAAATCTCTGGGCCACATCCCCTGAAAATTGCGAGCAGTTGGGGCGATAGCTCTGGACTTGCTCCAGTGACCGATGGAAAACGAGTTGCTTTCTTTAATGGGTCAGGGAAGATTTCTTGCTTTGATTTTCAGGGCGAACATTTATGGAGCCGCGAAGCAATTCCCTCTTACCGAGGCACTCCGTTTTTAGTTGACAAATGCCTGATCTATGTGCAAATGAATTGGGCGCCCACCAATGGTGGCTACCCGAGCCCAAAAGGTCCGCTACCTCGATCGAATTGGACTCAGGTTCAAGCGATAGACATACAGACCGGTCAACCGCTTTGGTCCACCCAATGCGGAGGTAATCTCGGGAGCCAACCCTTACCCATCCAACTCAAGGATGGACGCAATGCCTTCCTGATAGGACGTGGTGGTGGTCATTCGCCTCCCGAAAAACCACTTGGCATCTCACTGATTGATTCCTCCACCGGACATGAAATCTGGAATCTTCCCATCGATAATTACCATTGCAGGCAAACCAAACCTATCCATGACAATCAAGCCTTAGTCATTGTGAATGATCAACATTGGTGGGTCGATTTGGGATCAGGTGAAGTGGTGCGTCGAGTATCACTACTGGATGATGTGATGGTGACTCGAAAAGGTGCGGAGGGCTGGGTCAGGCAACGACAGTCCCTGGAAAAGCACAAGAAAGCTCAGGTGACGGATCAATCAAACTTGCTTGTCGATGACTTTCACTTCTTTCGCTCCTACCACTTTAATTATCTCGGACGTGTAAACGTCATTACGGGTGAGGTGGAATACCTCCAACTTCCGACCAGCATGTTGCGCAGACAGGATGAGATGGATCGCCTGATCTGGAATAAGGAGGATCTACCGCGTCCTATTGAGAAAACATTCAGCGTCCCTACAGAGATTGCCTACTGGAATTTCAAGCAAAACAGAATGGTCAGCAATAGTGGGTTTGAATTGCTCGGTGACGCGAGATCTGCAGGCAATGGCTGGGGACACTACGCGGCCCCCATACCCACCGCGATCGGCAAACATCTGTACATTCCCATGATGAATGGAATCACTTTCACGATTGACTGGAAATCGTATCCAATGGACGAGAATGCTCTCATCTCAATCAATGACTTTGGTACTCTAGGAGATGCATGGACGCGAAGCTCAATTACCTTTTCGCAGGGAAAGCTATTCGCCCAAACCATTCGTGAATTGATTTGCATCGAAGGGCAACCAAATACAGATCAAAACTGAAGTGAAAGCAGTCTAAGAATGCCTCATGGCTGAAAAGCTAGAGCAGGGCAGCCACCTGCGTCACGGATATCTGCTAACATTCCGAGCAAGCGATCTGCGTTCTCTCGATTTTTTGAAACCAAGGTGAAGTATTCCATGATGAAATATTCTCTAACACGATTCGTCGGCCCTTTCGCACTTCTTATCACCAGTTTACTGACACTTGGAGTAGCAGCCGATCTTCCGCGACCTGATGAAAAACCAGCAGACACCTCCAAGACAGTGAAGGTTTTCATCATTATGGGACAGTCCAACACACTCGAGATGGGCAAAGTAAAAGGAGATAACGAAGGGTCCCTCGAATTCGCAGTCAACAAAGAAAACCTTTATCCCTTCATGATCGATGGCGAAGGTAACTGGACAAAACGGCAAGATGTTCGCAACGTACATACCCAAGGAAGCGGTGGGCCGGATGGCCGAGGAGGCGTACGCCGCAATGACTGGCTTACTGTGTCCGGTGGGAAGATAGGTATTGAACAAGGCATCGGTCACCAACTCGGTAACTACTTCGATGAACCTGTGTTAATTCTTAAGAGTTCGATTGGTAATCGCTCACTAGGCTGGGACCTCCTGCCTCCTGGAAGTGATCGATATGAGTACACCGAATCGAATGGAAAGACCTACTTTTACGCGGGTTCAGGAGACACCTTTGATCGATGGGAAAAAGGTACCGAACCAGGCTCAGTCAATTGGCACGCAGGGTTGCAATACGAGGGTGATGTTGCGAGAGCGAAAAAGGTCCTATCGAATCTCAACGAAGCCTACCCCAACGCAACCAAGTATGAAGTAGCGGGATTTTTGTGGTGGCAGGGTGATAAAGATCGTTACAAGGAAGGCCACGCCGCGATGTATGAGAAAAACCTTAATAATCTGATCGCCTCACTTCGTCGTGACTTTGAAGCGCCGAAAGCAAAGTTTGGCTGTGCAACGCTCGGCCAAACCAGCAAGGAAGATGCAAAAGGCAACGACAAAATCATTCTGGACGCGAGGTTTGCCATCAGTGATGCAGCGAAATACCCCTCTCTTAAAGGTGATGTCGCCACGGTCTACACCAACCCAATCAGCATGGGTGGAGCTTCGAACGGTCACTATGGTGGAAACGCAAAAACCTATATGAATGTTGGTCTTGCAATGGGTGAAGCCATGGTCAATCTGTTCAAGCAAAGATAAATCTTGAACATTGCCACCTTTAGCCAAATTGATTTTGCAGCTTCCCGAATTTAACCTCATCCTGGTTCCCTAAACCATGAAAAAGCCTACCTTACGTTGCACCGGCGAGAAACTTAGTCTGCTTCACTTGCAAGCCTTCATCCTTTGCTTTTTCCTCACGCAACCCGCGGTCTTTTCACAGGAACCAGTGAAAGTCTTTATCCTTTCCGGTCAGTCAAATATGGTCGGAGCCGGGAAAATCGATGGCGGCACTAGCCGCTGGAGCTCAGAGTTCATAGAGCCAGTCGTCTCCGTTTATGAAGGGAGTTACGACCCTGAAGTCGATTACGATCAAATGGAGCCAATTGATACACTCAAGTTGGATGCTTTTGGCGGAGTGGAACCCACGCCTTATCCAGGTGGAGGCGTACAGATCACTCGCGGCTTTGTCCAAGTGAAAGAAACAGGACTCTATGAGTTTCGACCGGGCTATGGCGGCTCGATGGATAACGTCATGGAGGTGGGTGGCGTGGAGGTCCATCGCAAAGAAATTGGGAAAGATGCAATCCGACACGAAATCAAATTGGAGGGAGGTCAGAAAGTACCCTTCAAAATTACATACTTCACACATCAAGCTAATGGCTTGGGTTGGATTGTTCGCATGGATGTACCGGGTACACTCGCTACTCTTGTCAAACATCAAGGTTTATATCCGTTTCTCATGAATGAGAATCGACAATGGATCTCAAGGGATGATGTTTGGTATCGAGGAGTGATCACAGCATCCGGAAATCGTGGGCTTGGAGTTACCGGAGGGCGAATCGGGCCCGAACTGGGCTTTGGACATGTTGTCGGCAATCACTTTGATGAACCGGTCCTGCTTCTAAAAACCTCACAGGGCAACCGCTCACTCTCCTGGGACTTCTTACCTCCAGGTAGCGAGCGATTCGAGTATGGAGGCCAGATTTTCGCAGGTTACAAAGAGTCACCTCTTTCATGGGAGAAGGGAACTCAACCGGTGCCAATCAACTGGTACGCTGGCAAACAATACGACGACTGCTTTCAGGCGGCCCACGAGGTATTGGACCACTTCGATGAACAATTCCCACATTGGAAAGGACGTGGATACAAAATTGAGGGGTTTGCTTGGTGGCAGGGTGATAAGGATCGATACAACGAAGCTCATGCCATTCAATACGAAAAGAACCTCGTCCGCCTGATCAAAACTCTTCGGAAAGAATTCTCGGCACCCGATGCCAAATTTGTTGTCGCAACCTTAGGACAGAGCGAAAAAGGGAATGCCGAGGGTAATGAAAAGCGGATTCTCGATGCCCAACTTGCAGTTGATGGAACATCAGGAAGCTACCCGGAGTTCAAAGGGAATGTCTCTACGGTTTATACCCACCCACTTAGCCAAGGCGGTGCCTCCAACAGCCACTATAACGGTAATGCTCAAACCTACATGGATGTCGGTATTGCCATGGGGCAGGCAATGGTGGATCTCCTGCTCAAGTAATCGGAAATGTCACGGAAAGCCAAGGTTCGCGAGAGTTTCAAACCGGTCTCATGTACCACAGAAGGTTTGGTAATTCTCTGTGAAATCCTGCGGCGCAGGCGTGGCATAACGATCCCATTGCACGCGTCTCTCAAACGGCTGCTGAACGGCTTCTAGCAACTGCTCAAACTCTGAAAGATCTCCCTCGTTATTTGCGGCATCCAGAGCCTGCTCAACCAGATGATTTCTTGGGATATAAAGCGGGTTGATAGATCGCATCGACACAGCGACCTGCGAGGCATTCTTTCCCGCGAGCATCTCCCGCCATCGTCCCAACCACGATTCCCTCGCCTCTTGATTACTAAATAGGGCATTGAATTTAGAATGCTCCTTATCCAAGACGTCTGCAAGGTGACACCAAGCGAGTGTATAGTCCACCTTTGCCGCTCTCATCATATCGAACCAATCATCGATCAATTTCCGTGTCTTCTCGCAACCATAGGCGTCCTGCTTTGAACCCGACAAACCAAGCTTCGCGCTGACGCCCGAGTACCAGTGTCGTTCAAAATACGAAGTGAACTTTTCCAGCTCTGCCGTAGCAAGATCCACAGCCCGTCCCTCATCGCTGGAATCGATCAATGGCAAGAGCGTCTCGGCGAATCGGGCAAGGTTCCAGATGGCGATAGTAGGTTGATTGACGTAAGCGTACCTTCCTGCGTGATCGATAGAGCTAAAGACAGTCTTGGGATCATAGGACTCCATGAAAGCGCAAGGGCCATAATCAATGGTTTCACCCGAGACCGTCATGTTATCCGTATTCATCACTCCATGAATGAAGCCAACCATCATCCACCTCGCGATCAGTTCGGCCTGACTCTGTACAACGCCGCGGATCAATAAGAGGTAGCGATCGCCATCATCTTTGATTTCCGGATAATGCCTAGCGCAGACGTAGTCTGCTAGTTTCCTCACCTGGTCTACGTGGTTTCGGAGAGCGAAAAACTGGAACGTGCCGACTCTCACATGGCTAGCCGCAACGCGTGTGAGTACAGCACCTTTCAGTAGGCGTTCCCGCATCACCGACTCGCCCGTCGCCACCGCAGCGAGTGAACGCGTGGTGGGAATACCCAAGGCATGCATCGCCTCGCTAATCAGATATTCTCGCAGCACGGGGCCCAAGGCTGCCTTTCCATCCCCACCCCGAGAGAAGGGCGTGACTCCAGATCCTTTCAATGCGACATCCCGCCGGATTCCGTTCCTATCTATCAACTCTCCCATCAGCAAGGCGCGCCCGTCACCCAGCTGTGGCACTAAATTTCCAAATTGGTGCCCTGCATAGGCCTGTGCAACCGGCCTTCCATCACGAGGCAGCTGATTGCCCGAAAAAATTTGCTCGACAGTCCCGGCGGGAAGCAGATCTGGGTCCAATCCTAACTCTTCAGCCAAAGCAGAATTGAATTGCAATAACGATGGAAGAGGAGCGGGAGCGGGTTTGACCGAGATACAAAACTCGCCTAACTGATCTGCATAGCTATGCTCAAAACCCAGAGAAATTTCACTCGGACTTGATTTCATGACGTTGAAGTTCGGTTTGGCGATAGAGTGAGCCGTCTTACCTTGGAGGATTGTATTCCTCTTTATCGGTCGGACAGAATATTTTTACCAGTGCTAGGAAAGTTTAGCGAATCTAATCGATGGGTATATGTAGTTTTCTCCCTTACCGTTTGAATGATAGAATCAGGGAAACATTCGAAAGCGAAATCTAGGAAGAGAAGATGAGATTAATTGCTGCCTGCCTTACGGTCTTGATCCTGTTGGCCCATCCATCATGGGCTGAAGAGGGCATGTTTCCCATCAGTGACATCGGTGGATTGAACCTAAAGGGCAAGGGTTTATCGCTGACTGCCGAAGAAATCTTCAACCCAGACCAAACCTGCCTCGCTGACGGGATCTGCAAGGTGAACGGATGCACGGGTTCTTTTGTTTCACCCAAAGGGTTAATCATCACGAATCACCATTGCGCGTATCGAGCTATCCAGAGCTTGAGTACGACCTCCAATGATTATCTGAAGGACGGCTTCCAAGCCCAATCGCTTGAAAACGAGATTCCCGCTGCTGGATACACTGTCCGGATCACAGAATCATTTGAGGACATCTCTGAGCAAGTTCTTTCTGCGATAACGAGCGAGATGACTTTCACGGAGCGTACCAAAGCCATTGAGCAGCGTCAGAAAGAACTAGAGCAAGCCGCGGAGCAGCGGAATCCAGGACAACGAGCCGAGGTTGCCGAAATGTTTGCCGGCAAAACCTATGTGCTCTTTCTCTACACCTTCATCAAAGACGTGAGACTCGTTTTTGCTCCCCCGGCTTCCGTTGGAAACTACGGTGGAGAAATTGATAATTGGGAGTGGCCAAGACATACGGGTGACTTTTCGTTTCTGCGTGCTTACGTGGCCCCCGACGGAGCTACAGTGGATTACTGCGAAGAGAACGGCCCCTACCAACCCAAACGATTCATCCAAGTTGAGCCCAAGGGTGTGGACGAGAATGACTTCGTGATGCTGATTGGTTACCCGGGCCGTACATCAAGACACAAGACTGCGAGTTTCCTTGAGTACGAACAGAATGTCCGCCTGCCATACATCGTTCAACTGTACCAATGGCAAATCGAACAGATGCAACAAAGCGGCAAAGAAGATCGCTCCGTGATGCTTAAGCATTCATCAAGAATGAAGAGTCTAGCGAATGTTGAAAAGCGATCCCGTGGACAACTCAAAGGGCTGGTTCGTAAGAAAATCGTCGCGACGAGAAAGGCAGCGGAAGCGGAACTGCAGTCGTTTATTCAAGCAGATCCGCAACGCAATGATCAATACGGTCGATTGTTGAGTGAGATTGACGCCGTGTATGGGGAGATGGCTCGGAATCAATACAAGCTTGACATCGAAAACATTCCTTCGGCTAGCCGATTGATGTACTTTGCCTTCACACTTTACGACAGCGCCGTGGAACGACAAAAGGAAGATCTGCAACGTGAAGCTCCTTATATGGATCGCAACATTGATCTCACACAACGGCGACTCCTTCTTGCGGTCAAAGATTTTCATGCTCCTACAGACCAGATCATTCTCAAGGAGATGCTCACTCGCGTTGGCATGGCAGGGCCAAAGATTGAAGAAATTTCGGATGATTTACCTGGGATCGATACGATAGCCTCCCTTTATGACAAGACATCTTTGGGGGATCCGGAATTCGTAGAATCATGCTTCGGCAAGACACCGCAGGAATTAGAGGCGATCCAAGATCCAGCGCTGGATGCGATCATCAAACTTTATCCCGTCTACATGCAACTGCGGGAAGAAGCGAAATCACGAGAAGGCAAACTGGATCAACTTTACGGAGATTTAGTGACCGTTAAGCAAGCTTTTCAAAAACAAAATTTTGTTCCGGATGCGAACGCCACGTTGCGACTGACTTATGGATCGGTCAAAGGATACTCTCCAGAAGATGCCGTCTATAAATCGCCGATCACCACACTGGGTGGAGCGGTAGCGAAAGCGACAGATTCAGCTCCCTTTATCCTCCCAGAATCCATCATCAAGAAGCACACTCAACAAAAATTTGGCCGGTTCAGCCATCCCACACTGAACGATGTCCCTACCTGTATTCTCTATAACACCGACACAACCGGTGGAAATTCGGGGAGTCCAATTATCAACGGCTCGGGAAAGTTGGTCGGTGTCAACTTTGATCGTGCTTTTGAAGCGACCATCAACGATTTCGCTTGGAATGAATCTTATAGCAGGTCGATTGGTGTCGATATCCGTTACGCTCTTTGGATTACAGGTGAGGTTTTTGGGGCTCAACACCTGCTCCGAGAAATGGGAGTCGAGTGATTACCAATGCAGATTTCGCCATGAGTAACGCAATTGAGGTATTGAAAACATCCCTCGCTCACAAGCACCAAAGACCTTCGGTTAAATCAAACATGACAAAACACGTTTTATTTTTCTACTTCCTCGCTGCCCTTACTCTTCCCTGCGGTGCGGAAACCACTGCCATTTCTTCAACGAAAGATTGGACAGAATTATTTAACGGTAAAAATCTTGATGGGTGGCACAAACAGAAGATACGTGGACAGCATGGAAGCGGTGGAAACTGGGGCGTGACATCGGATGGAACACTGTTTGGGGAACAGGATCCTCCCGGATCCGGAAACGGCGGTCTCTTACTTTCCGACGTCCAGTACTCTGAGTTTGAATTGGAACTGTCACTGAAACCGGATTGGGGACCGGATAGCGGAGTATTCGTTCGCACCGATGAACGCGGAGGGGGATGGCAAATTTATGTCGATCACCACGACAACGGCAATGTTGGGCATGTCCGGCTTGAAACCAAGCCCTACAGTGTCCCATTCCGTCCCTTTGCGTTCTCACGACTGGAAGGTTCGCAAAGTACCCTGAAAATGATTGATGATGCGAGGACACGGAACTGGCCCGAAGCGGTTTACGAGCAAACCTGCACTCGTGAGGACTGGCTCGCGCACTGGCAAGTTGATGACTGGAATCAACTGCGAGTCAGAGTGACGGGCGGTGTACTGCCCGTCATCAATGTTTGGTTGAATCAATTACATGTTTGTAAATTCGATGCTTCAAAAACAACCCATCCGCAATTCCAGAAAGAACGCGCAATGGAGGTTGTGAAGGAAAGTGGATCCATTGGTCTTCAAGTCCACGGAGGAAAAAATTGGCAGGCCGGGAAGCGAGTGCTGTGGAAAGATTTACGGATCAGAAATCTTTCCGAATGAAAGACATTAGGAGTCCTGACTACGTGGACAATTGGACGTGTAAAAATCATCTGACGAAGGATCGTCCATGGTAGCTAGAACGCTATTCCTACCCGTGATTCGTCCGGCAGAATCGAGAAAGAATTTGCAGATGAATTAGAATACTTACTAAGCAATTGACTTGGTAATTCACACCAGTGGCTGGTGATTCAGTGAGTATGCGATCCAGGGAAACTGCCTGCCGCCCCCGTAAATCATGAATATCATGTGATGAAAAAAGCCTATTTCAAAATCAACATCGTCTTTGTGTCCTTCGGTTTACTGGCGATATTGCATACCCCCCAAGAATCACTTGGAAATGCAAGCCAGCCACTGGATTTCAACCGTGATGTGCGGCCGATTCTCTCTGCTAAATGCTTTGCCTGCCACGGACCCGATACCGAGGAAAATGAGTCAGGTTATCGATTAGACATCAAAGAAATGGCATTCGCAGACCTTGGAGGGTACCAGGGAATCACTGCAGGGAAGCCGGAAGATAGCGAGCTTTACCAACGCATCATAGCGGCTGAAGATTCGATACAGATGCCCCCTCCCGAACATAAGAACCCTCTGAGCCAAGTGGAGATATCGGTTTTAAAACGTTGGATTGAAGAGGGAGCTATTTACGATGAACATTGGGCTTTTGAAGCCATTACGCGACCTTTGATTCCTGAAATCCAATCGAACGCGGAAAACGCAATCGATCACTTCATCGGTAAGGAACTGGAAGAGAACAAGCTTGCATTTTCTGAGCAAGCGAAGCCGGAAACACTATTCAGACGGATCCACCTTGACCTGACCGGTCTACCGCCCAAGATGCAAGACCTTGATCGGTTTCTAAATAACGTGAGCAAGGAATCGTACTCGGCAGAAATCGACCGCCTTATGAATTCCCCTGCTTTCGCTGAGCGTCTGGCGATGGAATGGCTCGATGTAGCTCGATACGCCGACACCAATGGATACTCCATCGATGATCATCGAGAGATGTGGGGGTGGAGAGATTGGGTGATCAAGGCTTTTCTGAATAACATGCCCTACGATGAATTCATCCGACAACAGCTTGCCGGTGATCTCATGGAAAACTCAAGCGACTCCATGAAAATTGCGACAGGTTTTCTAAGAAATAGCATGAATACTCATGAAGGAGGCACCATTGCAGAGGAATACCGGGTTGCCTCCATCGCCGACAAGATTGACACGGTTGCAACCGCCTTCTTGGGACTGACCATCAAGTGTGCCCAATGTCACACACATAAGTATGACCCGATATCACATCGCGATTACTATCGTTTCTTCGCCTTCTTCAACACCTCGGCAGAACCCGGTAAAGGCGCGGTCAACGGGAACACCCAACCCTTGTTAGAAGTTGCTCCAATTCTTCAAGATAGTGAAGCGTTTCGACAGTCCATCGAACAGAGGATCGCTTCGCTTGAGTTTCTAAAAACACACCCAGAAGAGTTCTTAGGAACTGCTAGGCAAGTTTGGGAACGCGAGACACTGGCCAATGCACCACCCCCAAGGAGTGAAAGCAGCAGCACACCGAAGCAATTTCCTATTCCAACCTCGGAAGAAGCGAAAGGATTATCTTGGATCTGGACGGATCAACTTGGTGCAAGGGAATATGCGTGGTTCCGCCATACCTTCTCACTGGATGCACTTCCAAAAGAAGCGTCACTGTTTATCTCCTGCGACAATGAAGCCGAAATCTGGATCAATGGGAAGAAATTGGGAAAAAATCCAGATTGGAGAACACCCTCTGTCTTTGATTTAACCGAGTTGCTCCGCACAGGTAGCAACGTGATTGCTGTTGCAGGAAAGGATTGGACGAAGGGTGGAAGCAAAGCTGCACTCGTGGCCCTGATCGCTTTACCTGATGGTCGATACATCAAGACTGACGGCACTTGGCGAGTGGCGGATCAAGTCATACCTGGCTGGAATGATCTCTTGGAACCGCCAGGTTTCCGACAAGCGTCCATCGTGGCGAGCCATGGCGCTGCACCGTGGGGAGATACATTTGCAAAATTGAAGACGATCGCAAACGATCATGACCAAGAAGCTCTTCTGAAGGCCATTCGGAAAGCAGATGGAGAGCGAAGCTTGGATGAACAAAATCTTGTGGTTTCAGCCTTTGCAAAATCCAATGGTGAGATGCAAAAGCTTCTGAACGCCATCAATGGCGAAATTGCGGTACTTCAAGAATCATTGAAAAATGGAAAAACGACTGTGATGGTCATGGATGATTCAGCAAGTAATCGGCAGACTCATATTTTGGTAAGAGGTCAGTACGATCAGCACGGCGAGGTAGTGGAAGCTGGCATACCAGAAATGCTTGGTGCTCTGGATGAAACCAAGCCTCCCAGTCGACTCACACTCGCCGAATGGCTAACGGCACCAGCTAATCCGTTGACAGCGCGTGTCACAGTCAATCGTTATTGGCAGATGATTTTTGGAACAGGTCTCGTGAAAACGACCGAGGATTTTGGTTCACAAGGTGACTACCCGTCACACCCCGAGCTTCTCGACTGGCTTGCCTCAGAATTTATTGAATCGAAATGGGATGTCCGATTCCTGATTAAAACGATACTTCTGTCTCGCACCTACCAGCAGACATCCAATGTTTCACAACACTCAATCCAACGCGACCCCTATAACCGATTACTTGGACGCGCTCCGCGTTTTCGCCTGTCCGCAGAAGCAATACGAGACAATGCCCTGCAACTCGGTGGACTACTGAATACGAGCCTGGGGGGGCCGAGCGTTTACCCACCTCAACCTACGGGACTTTGGAAGGAAGTAAGCCATTTTGGACATCCGACTTTCTTCACTTCGCAACATTTCTTTGGTGACAAAACAAACGAGCAACATTACCGTCGCAGTCTTTACACGTTTTGGAAACGAACCTCACCTCCACCTGTCATGCTTGCTTTCGATGCGCCGAATCGTGAAACCTGTGCGGTTCGAAGATCATCAACCAATACTCCACTCCAAGCACTGGTCCTTATGAATGAGCCCCAGTTTGTGGCATCTTCACTCGGTATGGCTAGGCAAATGTTGAAGACAAAGGGTGACCCAGAAGAAAAAATCCGACAAGCATTCCGGTGGGCAACCTGTCGGCTTCCATCCGCAAAGGAAATCGAAATCCTTCTCGCAGCCTATCAACGGCAGCTGAAATATTTCGGTGAACATCCAGACCGTGCAAACAGCTATGTCGGTGGCAAAAGTGATCCCGAGACGGCAGCACTGAGTTCAATTGGATCGTTGATCTTGAATTTGGACGAAACGATCACGCGAGAATGATTTTCAAAGCCACCGTTTCCCCGATGCGGTGAACCAGGCGAATCCAGACAAGCTCAAAACCCACCATTCGACCCACTGATCATTTCATGATGAACCTAGACCACTCCACCTCGCGTCGCACGTTTCTTGGTGGATCATCCAGCGCGCTTGGAGCACTCGCGTTGAGTACGATGCAGGGTACTGTAACTCAAGCTTCCGAACTTGGGTTACCTCATCACCCACCGAAAGCGCGACGGGTGATCTATCTGTTTATGTCAGGAGGCCCTTCCCACATTGACCTGTATGACTACAAACCGGTCATGGTTGCCCGACATGGAGAGGAACTCCCACCGAGTGTCCGAGGATCACAGCGTTTAACGGGGATGACCGCCGGGCAGAAGAACTTTCCCATCTGCGGGCCCATCGGTAATTTTGCTCAACATGGCAAGAGCGGAACATGGGTCAGTGACTTCTTACCCTACACCTCTGGCATCACTGATGAAATTGCCGTCATCCGTTCCATGCACACGGAGGCAATCAACCATGATCCCGGGATCACCTTTATCAACACCGGATCGCAGATTCCAGGACGGCCCAGTGCCGGAGCATGGGCAAGCTATGGGCTTGGAAGCGTTAACGAGAATATGCCAGCCTACGTTGTGATGATTTCACAGGGTAACGGAAAGAATCCAGGGCAACCGATTTTCTCACGCCTTTGGGGCAGCGGCTTCCTACCCTCCAATCATCAAGGAGTTTTACTTCGAAGCAGCGGAGACCCGGTACTCTACCTTCAGGACCCTCCCGGAATTTCTCGGCAAAACAGGCGAGATCAGCTCGATGATCTCGCCTCTTTGAATCGACTTAAATTTGAGGATAGTGGCGACCCAGAGATTGAAACACGTATCTCTCAATATGAAATGGCCTTTCGCATGCAGGCAGCTGCCCCGGAAATCGCTGACCTGAGTACGGAGACAGAAGAAACATTTGAGCTCTATGGTGATCAAGCTCGCAAGCCCGGGACCTACGCTTACAACTGCCTGCTCGCCCGTAGGATGGCAGAGCGAGATGTACGCTTTATTCAACTGTTCCATCGAGGCTGGGATCAACACGGAAGCCTCAAAACACACCTCACATCACAGTGTCAAGACACGGATCAAGCAACTGCTGCCCTGATCATGGATCTGAAACAACGTGGACTACTCGAGGATACATTGGTGATATGGGGCGGCGAATTCGGCCGCACTGCATACAGCCAAGGGAAGTTGGGCAATGGTCGCGATCACCATGGACGCTGCTTTAGCATGTGGATGGCAGGTGGTGGAATCAAAGGTGGTGTGTCTCATGGTGAAACCGATGATTTTTCCTACAACATTGCAGAGGACCCCGTGCACATCCGGGATCTCAACGCCACGATGCTCCACTGTCTAGGTATTGATCATGAACGGTTCACCTTCCGCTTTCAGGGACTGGAGCAAAGACTTACCGGTGTTGAACCCGCAACTGTAATTGCGGACCTAATCACATAAGAGCCGCGAATGATGCGGACTCCGATCATCCGAATTCTGAATACGCCTTCGATGATGAGACCGATCCTGCATGCATCCGCTTACAAGCATTTGACGGATTCGCTAATGTGAGATGAGACTCTGGCACCAGAGAACGGAGTAGGCCAGCTCCCCCCATATGATCAAAAAGCTGACACACGAAGCGATGGCGAGTGAAGTTTTCTAGCCTCTGGACGGATCCACGAGCTAAACTATCGTCGAGGGACCAGGGTAAAACATGGAGCCAAACATGGGACACATCAATCGCCGCCGAATTTTGCAGGGAACAGGAATCGCGTTGACGCTTCCGCGGCTAGAGAGTCTTTCTGCAAAAAACCATCCCACCCCTCAAGCACCTCGTCGATTAGTATGCGTCGGGAACCATTTGGGTTTTTACCCGGGGCATTTCTTCCCCGAAGCGTCGGGAAAGAACTTTGAATTAACATCGACTTTAAAGCCACTCCAAGCGCATCGAAATGAGTTAACGGTTTTTTCCAATCTGGATCATGGTCTAAATGGTGGTCATAAGGCGGTCCAAGGATTCCTAACGGGGATCAAAAAAGAGGAAGCTGCTGGATTTGCTGAGAAAAATATCTCGCTTGATCAGGCCGCTGCCGAGTCCGTGGGAAGCTCCACACGTTTTCCCTCGATCAATACCGGCATCACGGAAGGAACCGATATGTGCTGGACTCGGTCAGGAGTCCATCTCCCACCGATCAATAACCCGGCAACTCTCTTCCGTGGGCTCTTTATCGATTCAGCGCCCTCCGAACGTGCAGCAGAACGGGAACGATTGCAACATCGTGCCAGCGTGTTGGACTCACTCCGAGAATCTGCCACAACACTCAATAGCACGCTGGGTGCCGCGGACCAAAGAAAGCTAGACCAGTATCTGACCTCCATACGCGATGTGGAACGGCGGCTTCAAATGTCCAGACAGTGGATCGATCGCCCAAAGCCACAATCACCTATCAAGGAAGTCGCTGACGAAGAGCGTCAACACATCGACCAAGTGGGGCTATTTTATGACCTCATTGCACTTGCTCTTCATACGGATTCCACGCGAGTGGCAACCTTGGAAACCGGACTAGGATTCCAAACCGCTGAGTTAAACCTCGATATCTACCACCATATCTCACACCAAGGGAAATCCGAAGGTCGAATCGAACAACTACAAGTCATCGAAGCTTTCCTAACCACAAAGCTTGCCAACTTCATGTCCAAGCTAAAAGAGATGGAAATCCTCAACGATACCCTGATTGTTTTCGGAAGTGGGATGAGTGATGCTTCAAGTCATAGCAATCGGAACCTACCCGTCCTTCTTGCTGGTGGAGCCCTAAGTCATCAGGGTCATCTCATCTGCCCGGTTGAACAACCGCGACGAATCCCTCTCTCCAATCTTTGGCTATCGGTGCTCAACTGGTTTGGTTCCGAAAGAGATCGCTTCGGCAGGAGCACAGGCACTTTCTCCGCAATGAAAATTGGTTAATCGGTGGGCACCATGAAACTCGCAATCTTGTCGATCTGCATGGCTTCCGCCCTCCAATCAAGTGGACAAGCGAAAGAAGCCATCCATGCTTTTTTAGACAGGCACTGTATCGAGTGCCATCGCGTGAGTGAGTCGAACGGAGACCGCCGCTTTGACAACCTCCCCGTTCGCATTGAAAGCACTAATGATCTAGAACGCTACCAAGAAATTGTTGATCAGTTAAACCTTGGGGCGATGCCCCCAGAAGATTCCCCACAACCTACCGTTAAACAACGCAGAGCAGTGATTGCTCAATTAACGGAGATGATCGATAACGCCTACGGGGAGCTGAATCTTTCTGGGGGACATGCGGTCCTGAGAAGGCTGAACTCGTGGGAGTACCGTCAGACACTCGGTGATTTGCTTGGAATTAACGTCGAACTGTGGGATCCCACCGAGAAATTCCCTCGTGAAGTGACCGTCGGTGGCCTTGATAACAACGGTAACTCTCTCGTGACTTCTGGGACTTTGATGGAGCATTATTTTGCCTCAGCTGAAGAGGCAATTCATCGTGCAACTCAGTTTCAGGAAAAGCCGCAAACAAGATTCTATCAACAAAAATCCCCGTTCTACTTTGAAGGCGAAGAAGCGAAAGGACTACCAAAACTTTTCCAAACGGGTCGCTTCCGCTGGATACCCAAAACACCTTACACCGACCTGCTCGGCCGCCATTACCGTGGAGGTCATCTGGGTTTCTTGCCCCTATTCCGTGAGGGAGGAGTTCCTCATAGCGGGATCTATCGCGTGCGTGTCAAAGCTGCAGCGTTAGGTCGAACGCATGACTATGGCAAAGCGATTAGTGACTTCCGTAATGGAGACCCGTTGGTTCTGGAACTTGCAGCAGTAGATCGCCGAGGCAGTGTCACGAGCAACGGCAATGTGTCGAAAATGAAATCGTTAGAGAGAATTGAGCTCACTAATGAAGAACCTCAATGGTTTCAATGGGATGTTCACCTTGATGAAGGTTACGAGCCTGAAATTCGTTTCCGAAATGGACCGATTGCCGCAAAGCGTATGGTACGTCTACTTACGTCGGTCACACCTGATAAACCCGAGTTCCAACCTTTTATTGATCTAGAAGATAAACTCCAAAGAGCACGAGGTGTGCTCGCAGCCTATCAGGGCCCAAGGCTTCGCATTTGGGAAATCCAAGTCGAAGGGCCTTACCTTGAGCAATGGCCATCGCAGGGTCACCACACGCTTTACGGTGATTTACAGCCAAGCGATTTCAACGACCAGAATCTCCGAACTCAACTCACACAATTTGCACTCAAAGCTTTCCGACAACCTCAAGTCAACGCGGCATCGACAAAGCCCGGCACACAAAAGCTTTTGGATGCCCTGGAACCCATCGTTCAACTTGCACTTCGTAAAATGGACCAGGGCATGGATCCGCTGAAGGCCTATCAACTGGGTTGCCAAGCAATTCTTTGCTCACCAACCTTTCTCTACCTAGATCTAGGTGAAGGAGAATTAGCGGACATATCCTTGGCATCACGACTTTCCTATTTCCTTTGGTCGTCATCACCTGACGCAATTCTTTTGGAGCTCGCTGCAAAGGGTAAGCTGCGAGAGAATCTGAGTGAGCAGGTACACCGAATGCTTGAGTCCCCCAAAGCCGATCGGTTTGTTCAGCATTTCGTTCGACGATGGCTGGATTTAGATCACATCGGTGAGATGCCGCCATCGGAGGATTTCATCCAGTACTACCGGGACAATCTGGGCTCAGCGATGCTTGGCGAAACCAGACGTTTCTTTAAGCATTTACTCGACACCAACCAACCTCCTGTAGAATTGATCAAAGCGAATTACTCCTTCCTCAACAGAGAATTAGCGATTCACTACGGTATCGATGGAATCGAGGGCAATCATCTCCGTTTAGTAGAATTCACTGATGGGGAGGTAACTCGAGGCGGCTTACTGTGTCAATGTTCCTTTCTTAATGCTTCGTCAAATGGAGTGGACAACTAACCAGTGGTACGGTGATTGTATGTATTAGAAAAGCTGCTGGGTTACACACCCCCACCGCCTCCACCTGATGTTCCAGCAATCGAACCGGATATCCGAGGAACGCTTACCTTAAGGGATCAACTGGAAAAGCACAGGGAGATCCCCACCTGTAATGAATGTCATCGCAAAATCGATCCTTTGGGATTTGCATTCGAACACTTCGATGCGATTGGACACTGGCGAGATCAGTACAGCTCTCGGACACCTATTGATGTATCAGGAAGACTACCGTCAGGAAAAAGCTTCTATGATTTCTCACAATTCAAACAACTACTGATCGATCAAGAAGCACAAATCAATCGGTGTCTAGCAGAGAAACTGATGGCCTATGCTTTAGGGCGGGAAATAGAAATAGGTGATCGACCATCGATCGATGCAATTCTCCGTGAACTGCAGAAATCCGAAGGTGGGCTTCGGGACTTGATCACTCGAATCGTCATGAGCGATTCTTTTGGAACGAATTAAACTCAAGGTAAAAAAACAGTTCTTTCTCACTCATCACGATCATAGCTCGATTTTTTCTCCTTCGACTGCGAGCTGATACCCCTTTGCGACAACAGCTGCGGATGCCTCAGACTCTGGATCTAGCAAAGGATTAGAATGGTTCAGGTGGATAAACCGCACTTTCTTTTTCTGGATGGGAGGCAGGACCTCAAATCGATTCATCGTTTCAACAACGAAGGGATGAGGGATTTCTGACATGTCACGGCCGGGGAGTTCATTGACATCAAAAAAAGTAGCGTCAAGCAGTGCTGTGTCGCAATCAAGTAACAGATCTTCAATGGCGACATCCCAACGTTCCCATTTATCAATGTCTGGAATATAAATCATAGATTTGCTCGGCCCGGAGATTCTAAAACCAACCGTTTCCGAGTATTCATCTCGATGTGGAACAGGGAAGGGCACAACCTTCAGGCGACGATTCAATTGAATCTCCTGCCCAGCGACCATCTTATTGACCACAATTTGCTGCAACGAAACCAGCTGATCCCACGGACCATTCGTCTCGAGAAACGCTCGCATTCTTGGCATGGCGTATACCGGTACCGACTTTGCACCCAACACCTCTCTTCCGAGATGCATCAGTCCTGTGTAATGTCCCATGTGTGCGTGAGTCAAGAAAATCCCGTTGATGCCAAGCCCTGTCTTGCTTGGGCATATTTGCTCCAAAAGATGCAACTGCTCTCGAAAATCGGGTGTGCAGTCAATCAACCAACGCTCATTGGAAACCGGATCTACAATCGCAAGTGAAGCGACATGACGTCGTGAGCTGGGATCTCCCCACGCACGCTGGCAACAGACTTTTTTGCAACCTATCTGCGGAAAGCCACCATCTTGAGCAACCCCAAGAACTGCGACGTATGGATCGGCTGCGATCACATTGGATGGAACAAGATGGCAATCTCCGATGGATACCGCATAGGTCAAGATAAGTAATGTCGTTGTTCTGATCGATTGCATTATTCGGAGTCCGTGATACGAAACGCTGGATCGCCAATCATTACGTAAAGCAACGAGTTCTGCGGAGGCCTTTTGGATTTCTTGTCCGATTCACTCAAAGCAAAATCAGCTGGATTCATATCCCTGTATTCGATCAGTCCATTGAGTAATTCTTGATAAGCTTGGCCCGCTGTCTTGCCTTCTAATAAGGCTTCAAAAACGGGATAGAGATGAGGAAAACCTGAATTCAAGCGTTGATGCCCGAAAGCGAGAATTGCACCACGATCCACTGCTCGAATAACAAATGAATCGGCCTGTTTCATCTGATATCCACCGGGAGCTGTCCCCATACTGGGCAGGTCCGATTTCCAAGGGAAAGCAGAAAAGCAGGACCCTGAGAGTAAAATTTTGCCGTCCATCGCATCCGGTAATCCTTGGATATCCATGCTGCAAGACATTCCTGGGATACCATGCCCATGCATAATCCAAAGATTTGCCGCGTTCATTTCCTTTTCTACTGGCTCCGGAAATTGCGAAACAAACTTTCCAGCTGCCGGCATCTTTAGATTCCATGTCTTCGGCCCTCGCAGTTGAGGGGCGCCCTCTGAGTCGTTGCCGTAAATGGAGATCACCGGCAAATCGATTCCTCTTTCCTCGAATACCTTTCGCAGCACACCAGCCTTCTGAAGTGACCGGGTCTCCTGTCGATTCCTGACCTGACTAATCGCCAATGGCCTGATTTCATCGCCAGCCAAATCCACTTGCTCAATGGACTGATCAATCAGCTTCTCAAAAGCCTGCGCATCCGAGGCGATCAAGAGTCCTGGCCAGACATCCATAAGTGAATCTTCATCGATACCGCACAATAAAGCCCAAACATCGAGCAACATACCCTCTGTGAAAGATTCGATTCGAGGTGCGATCGCAACAAACTTAGCTCCACGCAATTGAGTTTGTAATTTTTCAGAAGTCTTATCTGGGCTTAGTTCACGAAGACTATTGATGCGAATGACTTCACCATGATGATGCTCAGCGAGCCGCTCTAAGGCTTTCAGATAATTCTTCTGACTGTGATCGGTGATAATCTTGTACTGTACACCCGATACTGAATGCTCGCGTGTTTTCAACCGGTAGGCTGACTCCCTTGCAGCGGCTCGAGATGGAGGATGAGAGCGATCCACCATGGGTAGATCCTCGGGATCTGGCACAATAAAAGTGGATTCTTTCTGAATCATGCTCCCGTCAGCTGCGATGCCGAATCGTTTTCGGAAACGAATAATATCTTCCGCGTTGACGCTATCATCACTGTCCGCGTCCCAGCGGACAAATTGCCTCGCGTAACGACTACTTTCCACCTCTTTCAGGTTCAGTACTCCATTCTGGTCCACATCGAACTGTAAAAAAATCGCGGAGACGGGCGGATGCGGCGTTCGATTTTGAGCTTCGGAAAAACTGAAAAGCAGAATAGAAGCTACCAGCGCTAAGTTGATTCTCAGAGACATCTCTCGCCACCCACCGTAAAAAGTAAGCATAGAACGTATCGGTAATCTTCAGCAGGTGATTTGCGTCACCCTTTAACGAACATCAGAATAACGTGAGCAACACGCCCCATGAATAGGTTGCAAGCTTGATTCTCAAGATCGAACCTCACTAATCCGTACAAAAGGTGATATTTCCTGCTACGTTCTTCCCTACTGCACTCTTTTTAGTGAATCACTTTTCCTCATTCCAACTCCCCGAGAAGACCTCAGCCTTGATTCATTTCGCAATTCCAAAGTTTCCTAACCCATCTGTGTTAGACTCTCACGACTCACAGCATGCCTCTCCTGTAACACTACGGCCGCTGCCGTGAATCCAACCCATCCTCCGCCCCCATTCACATCAGCATGAGAACACTTAACCCAAGCCGACGTAATTTTCTTTCTTGCATGAGTTACCTTGCCAGCGGCATGGTAATGAAAAGCAACGCAGATGAGTTTCCCGAGGTCACTTATCCTCGGGCAACAGATGGTGATGATCGTTATGAGCCGAACTGGGAAAAGAAACTGTCGATAACGGTCGGACAAAACCAGGGAGACCTCCAAGGTAAGACCGACCGTGTCATCCAAGCTGCGGTGGATTACCTCAATCGCATGAATGGCGGCACGCTGAAAATACTTCCCGGCACCTATACGCTGCGAAACTCTGTGTTCTTACCATCGGGTATCAAGATCATGGGTAGCGGCGAGGAGACGATTCTCAAGAAGGAAGCCTCCAAGAGAATTGAGTTGGCACAAGACTCGGATTGGTATGATCAAGAGATCACCGTGAGGAATTCGGATGGCTTTGAGGTTGGCGACGGAATAGCACTACAAGCCAAAAACCCCAGTCATGGTGGAAACACCGTAATCAAACGGACCATCGTCGCCACGTCGGG
>JAAXIK010000049.1:0-1009 GCA_012270385.1 Rubripirellula sp.
ATTAGGCCACTTGGAAGCTCGTCCTTCAGTTGCTTTGATCCTTCCGGTATTTGATTGAATTCCATACAATCAATTTATCTGCCATGAAGCTTGACAGCCGCCTTACCCTGCTCCACTGCATCTCTCTGATCTTATGGGGCTAATCGTAGGGTTGTAACACGGGTTGGCCCACATCAATCCCGCGTCATCCTCAATTTTAACCGTATTATCGCGGAAATGTTTGGGATCAACCTGCTCCAAACCCCTCTCCGAGATAACAGTGCGTGAATCCGATTGAGATTCCACACCGGTGCATTGCTATCAAGGCGATGTTGGAGATCGCCGGCTACTTTCTCAATAGGATCCACACGAGGTTTTGGTTCGAGTAAAAACCAATTTTCCAACCCCCTCACGGGCGAGCGCCTAGGTATCAGCACCAATTGCGCCTCTCTGCTTTTCGCTACCGCTCCCGTGATCTCGATAACTCATGCTGACGAGGATCTCCAGAAGGGCTATGCTTTGCCATCCAAGGACGGGTACACCGCTCGAGAAATGTCACAACGCCCCTAGAAATAACCATAATGAGTAGACTACGGATCGCCACGAGAAAAAGTTTGCTAGCACTTTGGCAGGCTAAGCACGTGCAGTCTTTAATGGCATTGAATTCAGATGAATCTGAGTTGGTACCGATGGTGAGTGTGGGTGACATCGATATGACCCCGATTGATGGCACTCGCCAAGTCGGCGTTTTCACGAAGCGCATTCAACAGGCTCTGCTTGACCTCGAAGCAGATATTGCAGTTCATTCACTGAAGGATTTGCCTACGGAGGGCACGCCGACTCTCACTCTAGCGGCAGTACCTGAAAGGGAGACGATCGAGGATGCATTGGTTTCGCCTGAAGGGTGGACTCTCGCTGAACTTCCCCAGACCGCGGTGGTCGGCACAGGTAGCCAACGTCGTTGAGCAAAATTACTCCATCATCGACCCCCCCATGATATCAATACAATCAGGGGAACGGTGCATCCCCG
>JAAXIK010000049.1:1019-7205 GCA_012270385.1 Rubripirellula sp.
TTGTATGTACTCAGTCGTGAACTTTTACCATTAGTCATCCTGCTACCTGCTCCCGGCCAAGGGGCATTGGGAATCGAAGTGCGAGCGGATGATCCGAAAGCCATCGAGGCCGTTGCAAAATTAAACCAGGTCGAGGCTCACGCTGCAGTGCACGCAGAGAGACAAGTTCTTGCGGCGCTCCATGGCGGGTGTCTGGCTCCCATCGCCGCATTGGGCACCATCGAAGATCAGACGCTTCGGCTAACCGCAACGGTACTCTCTGCCGATGGCAAACAAAGGCTAGATCGAGAATCCACCATCCCGTTAGGCGAATCGCCTATCGAGTCTGCTCAACAGTTAGCCAAAGAAGTAGCGGATGGACTCCGTGCAGATGGAGCAGTCGAGTTGATCGAAGCATCCCGCTGAGATGCAATGGAACGTATGGGTGATCAAGCTAGAGCATCAGTGGGCAATAGAGCCTTGAATCATCAATTTCATTGGCCTAGCATGATGGGGTTGAATGTGTGCCCCCACGATCCGAATGCTCCATGCTTAATCAGAATCGCAATCTCGCAATACTTCTTAAAAAACTGCAAGCATCCACTTGTGGTTGGATCAACCCATACCTCTCGGTTTTGATACTGCTTAGTTTTTCTGCTGCTACCGATGGTAAAGGTGACGATCTCCCTCAGCTACCTGACGGCTTCACGGTGGATGTGGTAGCACGGGAACCCATGGTAAGTAACCCATGTGTGATGGCCTTTGATCGACAAGGGCGAATTTGTGTAGCACAGGGTCCACAATGGCGTGCACCCGAGCCGAATACCCCCGGTGATCGGATTGACATCCTCTTGGATCGTGACGGTGACGGTATCGCGGATGGGATCAAGACATTCGCTGAAGGGTTCAACAGCGTTCAGGGGATCGCTTGGTACGGCGATGACCTATGGGTGGCCAACTCTCCCGATCTGACTGTGGTTCGAGACACTGACGGAGACGATCAGGCCGATGTGTATATCAAGGTCTACACGGGTTTAGGAAATCTTGAACACTCGCTTCACGGGCTTAACTTCGGTCCCGATGGAAAACTCTACATGTCGAAAGGGAATTCCAAAGGATACAACCGGCTCGATCAGCTAGCGCCCAAGGCATTCCGAGAACTTTGGGGTCTTCAATCTCCAAAAGGGGCACCCGATTACACACCCGTCCAGGTCGACTCTAAGGAGACCTATCAGCGTGCCTATCACACTCCTCAGGACGACTGGGGACAACAGGGCGGAATCTTAAGGTGTGATCCCTATGGCCCGGGGAATGATCTTGATGAGATGGGGAAGAATCTTGAAATCGTATCACGAGGTTTTAGAAACCCATGGGATATCTGTTTCGATTCGGAATTCAATTGGCTGGGTACCGACAACGATCAGACTGAGGGAGATAAGGTTTATGCACCGTTCTTCGGAGCGCACTACGGTTGGGGGCACCCATGGAGTTTTCATTGGAAAGGTATCGGTCATCTCCCCACCGTCCCGATCAGCATGCCACTCTATGAAGGTTCAGGTGCAGGGGTAATTCACTATCAGTCAAACCACTTTCCACCCGAATATCAAGGCATGTTCTTTGTTAATGACTGGATGCGCCGCGAGGTTTACCTCTTTAAGCCCGAATGGAAGGGCGCGCACGTGAGGCCCCCCGGTGGTGAACCACCTTCGGTCTTCGCACATGCTGAAGGGGGACGTTCTTTACCGTCGAGTTCAGGTCGTGTCTTTGACCCCACTGATATTGAAGTCGGCCCGGATGGGGCTCTCTACATTCTCAGTTGGGGACACGGTTATGGCGGCACCATTGTAAAAGGTAAACTGTTTGATGCCGGACTGGTCTATCGAATACGGCACACAACACGGCCTCTCCAGAATTTTTATTCTGGGCCTGCGGCAAAATCGCTTGCCGAGAGGAGCTGCGAAGATTTATTACGAGCCATGGGGTCAAGTATCCCTGCTTGGCGGGTCAACGCACAACGTGAACTTCTAACACGCGGAGAGGAAAGTATTACGTTCCTTGAAGACGCACTGGCTGGCGAACTCACTACCACCGAACAAACCTGGGCGTCTTGGACGTTAGGGAGATTATCACCTGAGCGACTCCTCAAGTTGGTTTCCACTCGCTTGGATGATTTTAACCTGCACCAGCAGGCGCTGAGGGTGATCGCTCAGCAGCGTCCGTCACTGTTGGACGATTTACTTCAATGGGATTCATCCAACGCGAGACTCAGACACGAAACGATCCACGCAGTTTGGCAGTCACAACGCAAAGACTTAACCACCCCACTGATCGACGCTTTGGCAAGGGAGAGCGACCGCATTGTGTTCTACTCCGCTTGGAATGCGATGGCGGATTTACTTTCGGTGACGGAGCTGAAGACTCACCTATCCGATCGACGTGCCAAGGTAAGACTCGGCGCACTCCTTGGACTGTTCTTGACCGATTCGCTGGCTCCATCCGAAGTGATCCCGTTTCGCACGGACGCTTCCCCCGAGGTCGCTAAGCTAGTCGAACTTTGGCTGGAAAAAACCGGCAACGGCAAACCCCTCATCACCCTTACACCCGAACCGGGAAGCTACCAAGAGTCGGTGGTAGTCGAGGTACGCGCGAATCTGCCTCGAAGCACGATTAAGTACACTCGCGATGGCTCAGTACCGGCGATGACAAGTGAGAGCGTCAACGGCCCCATCACCTTGGAGAATGACACGCAGTTGCGATTTGGAGTCTTTAAGAATCGCGTACAGGCTGGCGCAACCATTGACGCCGACTACAAGATACGTCCAGGCCGAAAGTACACCCACCGGAAATTTATCGCAGAACTGAATTCCGACAGTGGTTTAAGGTACGAAATGGACTGGGCTGGACTACAGGTTGGCAAGCGTCACTATACCGATCGCAACTATCGGATCCGGCAGATACCCCCAGAGTTAATCGGGTTACCTTTTATCCGAACAGCGAATCAAGATGACCGTCGCCTGGCTGATCGACTCGTCGCATTCCAGTCGAACGAACCCGTTGAAGTACTGCTCGCGGTGGACTCGCGAAATCCTGAAACACTTGAGTGGATGAACGTGGGCCAGCCCAGCGGATTTGTGGACACAGGCCTGCAATTAACAACTGATGACCCCGTTTTTCAGATCTACAGCAAAACCTTTCCACCAGGAGTGATCTCACTCGGTGCGAACATTAACCGAGCGAAAGATTCAAGACGCGGAAACTACATCGTCATTTTCCGCCGTGAAATCCTTAAAGCACCGATGAATAATCAGAAGGTAACGGTTGAATCCGTCTTGGAGGCGATGCCCAATGCCGTCGCCGAACGCGGGCGGGAGATCTTCCTCCATCCTCAGGGAGCAGGCTGTTTTAAATGCCATCAAATGGATGGAGTGGGACAGGTTCTAGGTCCTGATCTATCGGACATCGGAGACCGAGCCAAGGATCCCAAGGTGCTGATCGAATCCATCTTGCTCCCAAGTAAGGTGATAACCGAGGGATTTGCCGTTCAGAAGGTTTTGACAACGGATGGTCGCATCCTATCAGGATCGGTCATCGAGGAGACAGGAAGGTCACTCAAGCTTGCTGATTCAGAGGGGAATTTAACTCTCGTAAGCAAGGATGAAATTGAGGAACGAATCGGCACCAAAGTGTCGCCCATGCCGCAGGGTTTTGGCGAGATGATGAATGCTCAACAGGTTGCTGATCTAACCGCTTGGTTGATGACACAAAAACGAGTGGGTGACTTATCCGGATTCTGGCTGAAGGACACTGAAGATAGCCTTGAGATCCATCTTCGGAAGCAAAAGATAGCGACCTATTTAAAAAGACATGATCAACTAACCCGGCGTGCACTGGTGAATGTCACCACACCCAGTGGAATCCAGGTTACACGCAATTTCCCACCTCGCCTTCCTGAAGATCTTGATCCTGGGTACAAGGGCGAAGCCGGTATGATTCACCCCGTCATGCACCCAGGTATTTGGCTGGGATTTGGGGACGTCTCTGGAAACGATTACTGGAGGCTTCAATCCACGGTGGCCTTCAATGGCTACCACCAACCGCCCGAGGCGGACCGTAATCATGCGTCTTTCACCGCCATCAATCGCTTCCTAGACAAGGGTGAGCAAACGGAGGTCTGTCAAGAATTAACGCACTACCGCTTCGAAATCATTCCACAGGGATTGCTGATTCTGATTCATGCTCAATACAGCTCGGATCAACATGATTTCTACTTTGGCGATCAAGAAGAGTCTGGCCTGGCGGTTCGCGTAGCGTCGCCTTTACGAGTACAGGGTGGCGAGGGGACGATCGTCAATTCACACGGACACTTGAATGGTGCCGAGGTCTGGGGCAAAGAGGCAGAGTGGTTTGACTATCACGGCACGATAGAGGGGCGACAGGTGGGTGTCATGGTTGTGCCTGGCACCCAGAATCTTCGTGATTCATGGTTACATGCGCGAGACTACGGTGTGGTGGTCACCAACCCATTCCCCAAGCAACCGCGTGAACGTCGCGAGCCTTTTATCAAGACTCCTGTCGCGAAAAATGAGAGCTTCAAACTGAGCTACGGAGTGGTCATCCATGAGCTTCCAGAAGGACAGCCCTTGGATCGGAAGAAAATCCACCAACATGTGGTAGCCAGACTCAATCAGGGTTTGTGAGCAGGCAAGGTTGATTACGGCCACAAGACCCTCACTCCACTGCCCCAAAACCCATCCTTCGATGCAAACTCCATGCAGCGGATCGTGATGAGAGTCTGCAGTCTGCTTACCGCCCCACAGAACCCGAAGGACTCATGAAGCGTTGCGCTACCGTTTCATCAATACGCTCATCTTGCAACAAGCGGCGGATGGACTCATCCAGGGAGACCATGCCATCTTTTCGGCCAGAAAGAATTGCGTTGTCCAAACTATCGAAACGGCCAGAGCGAATCGCAGCTGCTACTGGATGGGTATTGAACATCACCTCCAGAGCAAGCTCTCGTTTTTCACCATCAAAAATGCTGGGCAGGAGATGCTGACAAACCACTGCTCTTAAAGCAATGGAAAGAATCGAGCAGGATTCGGAATGGTTTTGATTCGGAAAAAGATCAATCAGGCGTGTCACTGCACCTTTGGCATCACGGGTGTGCAGCGTGGTCAGTACGAGGTGTCCCGTTTCCGCAGCACTCAAAGCCATCCGAGCTGTCTCTTCATCGCGAATTTCCCCGACCAGAATCAGGTTCGGGTCTTGCCGCATGGCATATTTGAGTCCGTCCGCGAAGGACTTAACATCCCTATTCACTTCACGCTGAGTGATCAATGAATCGCCCGAAGATTGCAAGATGTATTCAATGGGATCTTCAATCGTGACGACACGCTGAGACTCTCTCCGAAGCAGCTCTTGAATGACCAAAGCCATTGATGTGGTTTTTCCGGACCCCGTAACACCCGAGAAAACAATCAGTCCATTCCTGCATTCACAGAGCCTCTGGAGAAGCTCCTTTGGAAAATTTGCCCACCCATAATCAGGTATGGCTGAAGGAATCACTCGGAAGCAAGCACCATGGGAGTTTCCTGCCGAGAAGAGATTCACCCGAAAACGCTGACTGGCATCGTTGCCATCAAACTGATTTGGATCGTTGCACTCAACCGCGAGATCCAGATTCTGCTGCTCGAGAAATCGATCGAACTGATCGGGGCCGCATAAGTGACGTAGTAATTCTTCAAGAGCTTCCCGTCCAATGGATTTGTCACCAACCGGAATCAAATCGCCATGCAAGCGCATGGTTGGGCGTTGCTCTGCAATGAAGTGGATGTCAGATGCGCCCTGCCGGGTCGCATCAAATAGGACAGAAACTAGTGATTCTTGGTTCAGGTCATTCATCGTCGTCCTCCCTAGTCCACTGCCTGATTGGGATCCTCGATTTCCTTCAAGTGTTTCGCAGCAGCCTCGATGGCGGGCCCAGCCCAGGCTTGATCTTGAAAGAGATTGATGATTGCCTGCAGGCGTTCTCTCCGTTCCTCGAGGTCATTGATTTTGCAGACACCCTCGATATCCGCCAACAGATCTCTCAATTGGGGATCCACGCGTGGATCGATTCGTCCGCTGTTCAGTCGTTCAAGTTCATAGCGAACCAACTCAATGAGTACCTGCTGTTCTTGGGCGCTATTTGTTCGACCAAACGCACTC
>JAAXIK010000303.1 GCA_012270385.1 Rubripirellula sp.
TTTGCGTGATGAATCCTATAGCTATGTGAGCGTGCTATCGACTCAATTCGCCGGGCAGGCAATCGATTATTTAAAAAATGAAGCTCTGGATGAAGTGACCAGCATTTGCGGCATTGGTGGAGATGGAACAATCCATGAGGTGGTAAACGGGTTGATGCAACGCGAAGATTCATCTCGCCTGTCGTTAGCCGTTGTTCCTGCAGGAACAGGGAACTCGTTAGCCGCACATGCAGAGATGCATACAGTTTTAGATGCAGCACGTCGAATTGTAATGAAAAAGACAACGGCTCTGGATGTCCTCGAAGTTCGATGTAAGGGTGACAAGTACTACTGCATTAACCTGGTGGGTTGGGGAGCAGCAGCTGAAATCACAAGGATCGCTGAACAACTCCGATGGCTGGGAAAAACCCGATATTCATTGGCTGCAATCTCGCAAATTACTTTACCTAAGCGCATTACAACGCGATTGCAATTAGATGATAAGGTCATTGAGGACGAGCTTATATTTGTGGTTGCCTGCAACACCAAATACGGTGGCTATCGAATGATGCTTTCACCCGATGCACGAACGGATAATGGTTTGATGGATGTCATCGTGTTGAGGAGTACATCGCGATGGAATCTTTTGCGAGGTCTTTGGGGTATCGCCGACGGTTCTCATTTGAACATTCGTGATTTTGAGCTCTACCAAGTATCCGAAATGAAATTGGACGTCGAATGGAGTCGATCCTTAACTCTCGATGGTGAGGTTTCTGGTACCAGTCCCTTCGAAGTATCGGTTCTTCCGGGAGCATTGAATTGGTTCTGTTGAAGCTGTTAACCCTTCCGACGGGAAATCCGCGTGAGGGGATAGAAGAGTTGTTTTAGCCATCCGTTTGGAACTTCACGAGTTTTTCCCAAGCCATATTTCTCTGGCCAACGCCCTGGCATGTAATAAGTCCCAAACAGCCGATCCCAGATTGGGGAATGGACAGAGAAATTCTTGTCGATAGCTTGAGATTCTGCAGCGTGGTGCCAATGGTGAAAACAAGGCGTAGCAAGCCATGATTGCAGCCTTGGAAAAGTCCAGCGTACATTCGCGTGAATAAAAGTCGCCTGAATCACTACGATCACGACGTAGACACCTAATGCAACTTCGTTGAATCCCAGGCAGAAGAGTGGAATAAAGGTGATACTACGGGTAACGATTGCGTCGACAAGGTGCAATCGAGATCCCGCTAGCCAATCCATTGCCTCCGCAGAGTGATGAATTGCATGGAACGGCCAAAGAAATGGTATTTGATGGAAAGCACGATGAACCCAGTATTGGGTGAGATCAGCAACGAGTAGACAAAGGGGTACCTGAAGTATCAGGGGTAAAGATGAGATCAGCTCAATCAATCCATCAAACCTGCACCATTCGAATAGCACCATCGCTGGTTTCATCGTGAGGTAGCCGATGATTTGCACAAGCAAAGAATTAAGAAAAAAGTAGATCAGGTCGGTAATCCATTCTCTCCGGAAAGTCGGCTGCCGTGGGTGGAGTGGAAAGAGTCGCTCAAGGGGTATGTAAACGGCCGAATAGAGCAGGAGGTCAATGACGAACCAATCTAACCCAAGCCAAGTGTTGCTGATATTTTCGTTTAGAGGAACTGCTGAACCACCGAGCAAGGTTGCAATCAGAGTGCTTGAAAGTCCCACCAATCCCAGTGTCTTGTTGCGACGCAACGTAATGCTGACCGTTGCAAAGACAAAGGAGATGATTAGGGTGACATGAATTAACCCGCGTATCACATCCACCGGATATTGTCCGCGAATCTCTTCAATAGTGAGTCCAGGAAAATGGAAGCAGATCACTGCCCCGAGTGAAGACACTCCGAGAACAGCGGAGATCATTCCGCTGATCCAGCCATGAGCAAAGACGGTGGGCTCATCCGTCTCTAATGCAAAAGATGGCCACTCTTTGGGATTATGATCTGACGCGGAATTTTGTGATTGTTGTCTCGCGGATTTCTCCCCTGGTTTTTTGGGAGCAGGTTCAATCATTTCGATGTTTCCTTATCACTCAGTGCATCCGTGAACGCGGTTTCATCATATCTTGGCTGGAGTCCAGTGATCCTCGTAATGATTTTTTCTAAGCGTGAAAAAAAAGAAATGGCCTGCAATGGTCGATTACACCAACCGGTGGTGATGCAGTAGTTGTCTACGTGAGGTGGACGGTGATGCATTTCGTGTTGTTCATGGCTCAGAATCAATCCTGTTTGTTGCAGTAAACGGATTGGCATGGGTGGCGTTCGCATGTGAGCCCATTGATGAATTTGATTTGTCATCAAACCTACACCACAGAAGGCTGCGATAAAAATCGCCACAAACGCTGAAACGGGTGATTCAATCCTCAAGAATAGTGCGGTGACAAGGCCTGGGATTGTCAAGAAAGCAACGTCTCCATTGGTATCGATGAAACGGCGATTCAAGAAGTCAGCTGGATTCACGTGATGCACGCGAAATGGATGCAGCAATCGTTTACCCAATATAGGCATCGACTCACTACCCCAGGTATCAGCTCCCCAATGGATCATCCCTGATAAGAAATCTACACAGATCATCCCGAGTGGAATCCCTAATAGACTCATCCATCCAACTTGTGTGGATTGGCAGATTTTAAAGGCAAAAAACAGAAGAAGACAGAATGCAGCGAGGCAAGATACTCCATAGAAGAGTCTCGTGGCTAAACGGATTTCTAGATGGGCTGGAAGATCCTTAGTTCGAGAGTCCATGGTTGGCGTCTTCTAGCTGGTGTGTTGCATATCCTTTTCCGAGAATGCGATCATCAATCCACGCTCTTGGAAAGTTCAAAGCCATTCTATTCAATCCATTACCAGTACGCTGATTCCTGGTAGGTTTGTCCTGTTTTTGGATCGTGGTAATAAGTGTGAGTCGTACCATTACTTGAGTAGCAGCTGTACACCACGGTTTGAGCTGGGACGACCCAATCCAATCTCCCCAAAGGCTCGTCTATCCTTTTAGGGTCAATAGGACGACGTTCACTTGAGAAACCGTGACCGTCCTCTGCAAAACGCTGATTGAGGAAGTTTTTGAGATCTTTTTCCGTGATCTTGTAGGTGGCATAGTGATCAAGAAAATCCTGCTCTAGAGAGATATCCGTGGCTCCAGGAGGGATAAGACCGCGACCTCTTGCGGTCCACCAGATACTGTTACGATTCGCGTGTTGCGTTTGAGTACCGTAAATCCAAAATAGAAGGATAGCGACGACCACCCAGAATCCAAAAAAGAGTGCTGTACCTTTTAGAATCCAAGATACCAAGGAAGATCGTTGGCGTTTTGTGGATTGAGATGCTGAGAATTCTTTGTCCATGCTCATTAATTGAATTGCTCATCAAGGAGTTCATTCCCACTTCGTGTCCCGAGTGCTCCCCAAAGCCCGAAGACACTAGGTTGCCCCGGTGCAAATTCTCCAACCCCATCTACGGTTACCGTTCCTTGCAATCCATATTCCCCAGATTCGATTGAATTCGTGAAGAAAATGATGGAGCCATCTCCCATAGCACAATGCACCCCGCCCTGATGACGACTGCTTGGTGGCAGAGTACCAATGGTTTCACTTCCACCTCCAAAGCATAATTGATGGTTGGGTGGCAGGATGGTATTGAAGCCAGTCATGAGAGGCATTGAATCCGCCCAACGAAATCCTCGTCCTTGTGCTCGAACGCTTGGCGTCTTTAATGATTCCAGACTTGTGTTCCAGAATTGCGGCCTTTCATAATCCACTTGTTCTTTGCAAAGGCGGGGATTATTCAGAACGCCTTCTTTCCATCCGTTGTCTAATGAAGGGACGGTTCGAATGTCTCTGTCACCTAGATCTGTTGCGATCTCGCCCATCATGATTGTGTTTGACAAGCCATCGGTGACGTCGCTGAGGCGTGTTATGCCTCTCGGGATAAACATGCCCCTACCCGTTGCCAGCATCTGTTCTTTTCCTGATGGTGACCATTTGGATTCCCGGTATTGCCATCGGCCCTCATCCAAGCCTTCAATCGCATCTCCTAAGCAAGCTGCGTAATTGCTGCGACCTAAGCTTGGAGATCCCTGACCGGGATCAGATGGACAGCGATAGCAGGAAACTGTTGCCTGCCAAAAAGCGTACGAAGAAACTGAAGGGGAGGGGCCCATTGGAGGATAGACATGTGTTTGAGATTCTTCATTCCTCTCAAAATCTAGACCCTGATCCCAGTCATATGGATCGTTATTGTCCTCGAGGGAATCACCCGACAACGGCTTGCCTTCATAGGACTGGCTAATCGAGTTCCAGGTTGGTGTTTCACCAACGAATGGCAGGATCGACACCAAGAAGCTCAGCCTGAACTGATTGGAGGTGGCGGGGTCATTGGACTGATTAAACGTTCCTGTTCCATGGGGTGGTAAGATCTGAAAAGCACTGTGGTATTGATGAACAGCGAGAGCAACTTGCTTGAAGTTGTTACTGCAACTCATTCGTCGCGCCGCCTCACGAGCTGCTTGTACAGCAGGAAGAAGAAGTCCCACCAGAATTCCGATGACGCCAATGACCACCATCAATTCGAGTAGCGTGAATCCATGCTTTCGGTTTGAATGGGTCATCATTGTTCCTGATTCTGTGGTATCTTAACGATTGGCTGTTGATCTTAGCACATTTTCTGCGACGGCAGTTTTTTTTCTACGGTCCGGACCTCAGCAAAAATGCCTTTTCCAGTATCCATCTCACGGCAACCACAGAGTGAATGTGGGTTTGCAACGAAAATGGTGGATCACTGTTTATCCGATGCAATCAGCCAATCAGCTAGTGATATACACCTGCAACCTCGGCGAGAGTGTTGGGAGGTTTATTATCGGGTAGATGGAGTCTTGCACCTAGCCAAGACTTTTCCGAATGATTCGAAGACAAATCCCGTTGCACGGCTCATGTCGCTTGCAAGTCTGCCGTCTTACATGGGTGGCGTCCCGCAGGAAGGATCATTTCAGTGGAACGATGAGAATACACAATCTTATGAAATGAGATTGAGTGTTTTTTCAACGGTTCACGGAAATCGAGCAGCGATTCGAATTATGGGAGAGGACGGCTCAGTTCTTAATCTCAATCAGTTGGGAATCAATCAGGATACCGAAACGCGTCTGAAACAAGTATGTAACGCTCGTGAAGGCTGGTTGTTGGTTGCTGGACCGGCTGGTAGTGGAAAAACCACAACTCTATATGCTTGTTTGCGTTATATAGCATCTGCTGAGCAAAAACGGAGTGTTTTGACGATCGAAGATCCAGTGGAATCCGTGATTGAGTCCATCAGTCAATGCCAACTTCAACCGAATAGCGGTTTAAACTTGGCAGCAGCCCTGGGATCCGTGGTTCGTCCGGCGGCGGAACTGCTATTCGTTAGGGAGATACGGGCGGCCGAGACAGCAGAGACAGTTCTTTCCGCATCGATGACCGGCCATCTGTGTTTCTCTTCCATTCATGCTGGGTCGATTGGATCCACCTTAAGAAGACTTGTGCAAATGAAGCTACCCACCTACGCGATTCAAACGGGATTGCGAGGTATTGTTTGTCAGCGTCTGCTTCGCCGCATTTGTAAACAGTGTCTGGATCATCCGTCTGGTAGAGAGGGTTGCAAGAGCTGTCATGGAACTGGATATAAAGGACGAGTACCGATTTTCCAGTTGGTAGACTTCAATGAATTGGAGTCGAGTCAGCAAGTATTCACAGAGTTAGAAAACGGAGCGACTGCCACCTCGATCGATGCGAGAATACAGGAAGTCGGTCTTGCTTCTTTAGAAGACCAAGCAACAGAATTGATTGACACCAAAATAACGGATCCTGCAGAAGTTTTCCGAGTGCTAGGGAGCAGAGTATGACCTTTGCAAATGCTTCGGGAAATAAATTGAGTGATGAAGCACTTCTGCTGCTTCTTTCTGAATTCGCTGATTTGGTTGCTTCAAAGCGTTCGCTGTCAGCGGGATTGAGGCATTATGAAGATATTTCACTCGGAAGCATTGGCGAGGCCGCAAAATCGATCCGACTCCAACTCGAGGATGGCAAGGATCTTTCTGAGGCCTTTGACCAAATAACGAGTAAGTATGACAACGCAATCAAGTCAACACTGAAGGTTGTTATGGACACTGGCTCGTGGGAGCCGTTGTATCTCCTCGTGGATTTGATTCGAGAGAAATCAGCAGAAAGGAAACAAAGGCGGCTTTCCGCTGTGGCTCCGCTACTCAATACATTCCTAGCAGCTGGAATTTTGTTTCTGGTTTTACCTTACATTATCCATTCCGTGGCTTCTTATAACCTATCCCTTATTGATCAATATCCGATGATCTTTGGGGCAGCAGACTGGCTTGCGAATCAGCCTTTCGTTGCAGGTTTCATTGCCCTCGTCGTTTCGATCTTCCTCGGCTGTTTATTTTTTATAGTGGGCCGGCGACTCAATCAGAAGGGTAGGGTGTTCGGAGAGTATTCAATTTTTGCTTGCTGGCTAGCTTCGCAGATTCAACCACGTGGAAGCAGTCCGAATGGTAGGCAGGACGAAGCAGAGATTAGAAAACCTGTTTTATCCAGCATGATCATGTGTTCCGCAGACGCCGCCTGTATTGCTGATGAGTGGTGTAACGTTCCCGAAAAACTCCAGCGGGGTGCGGTGAACATCAATGAGTTGGCGATACCCGTCAGTTGTCCTGATCCGATTGGCCAATGCATCGTCGATTTAGCTTCGGGGAAAAGAAATCAGGATTTGGTTGCGGGTGACTTGCGTACCATCAGCGAGATTTATCAACAGAGAGCACATCATCATGGGAGATGGAGCAGGCAGATGGCGCCACAGATGCTTGCTTGGGTGTTGATGATTTCGATGATGATACTTCTGATTCAAGTCATTCTGTACCCATTATTAGAAGTACTGAAGGGGACACTCCCATGAGTTCTTTTCATGAAAGTCAGACTCTGAGCATCGCGCAGCGAGCGCGTATCGATCACTGGGATGAAATGCGAAAACAGATTCGCAGCCGGATGATCCGTCTTGTGCTGTCGGGTACTGGGTATCTGATGATCTCTTTTCTGATAGGGGCTTTGTTTATCGAAATGATGGGTTCGGTTGCTCGCGAGACTGTCTATTTGAGAGGATGGCAAGCTACAGAGCTGGAGGTGGAATGGATGAGCAAGGTTATCTTGCTTTATGCGCTTGCTGCTGGTCTTGTCACCATCACCTCCGCGATGGTTCTGCTCTTTATAGGAAATAAGATCCCGGCTTGGTTATGTAACGGGTTCTTCAAGGTGCCTTTTATCGGACCCACTTTAGAGTGCTTAGCCGCTGCGGAGCTCTGCCAGTCGGTTTATCAATCAGTAATCACCAAAAGCACGTATTTTTCTGCATTCGAAAAAGCATCCGAGGAATTGAAGCAACCAGTTGTCGTTCGATGGGCAGGAGCCGCTTCGAGACGACTTGAAGATGGCGAAGTACTTTCAGACATTCTGAAAACGGTACCTTTAAGTGTTCCACCGTTGGCCATTTTGTCTAGCCTATTCAAGGAACAGGGCAATCCGGAGTACGCACGGCGTTCTTGGGAAAATGCTGCAGCAGAGTTACACAGGCTCGCACAGTCACGTTTTGAGCGCACCCGCCTATTTGTCTCCAATGTGATCCTTCTGGTTTCCGCATTTATTGCTTCTTACGCGATCTATTATTCGAGTTCCTTTATGTTACTGGCGCTGAGGGGGCTTACTTAAAAATGGAATCACCTTTCAACGGCTTTATTGTGATCGCGATGATGATTCTCTTGATAGGGATTCTCAGGAGGATAAGACGATCCTTCGTGCGAAGGCATTCAAAGAAGAGGCTAGGGGTATACATTGAGATGACCCTTATTCTTGAATTCCTTTCATGGATAGCGGGTACGTTGACCCTCATCGTGCAGACACCTCATCCTGTAGCCATTTTACTAGTGATCCTTTTTTTGGGATCGATGACCACCAATTCGATTTTGTGCTATCGGGAAGAGAAAGCCAGCTTGAATCGTTGTTTAGCCATGCTTTTGCAGCAGGACGCCCCTTTAGCTGATGCACTAGATCAGATAGGTGATACGTTTCGCAGTGGTTTAGCAGCACGCGTCAAGAAGTGTGCACGACTGATTGAACGAGGCGAAACCGAGTATCAAAGTGTGATGCAATCGCACTTGCCGTTGGATGCCGATACACTATTCCTGCTCAGTGAAGAGAAGATTTCGCTCAGCGATCCGACTGAATCCAGTTTCGCTTCGCTCAGGCCCACAGAGCAGGCGGATCACGATATTTGGGATTTCAATTCTCAGGTGAGTCACCAATTACTTTACCTCGCGGTATTGCTATTAGCTTCAAGCTTACTTGGAGCAGGTTGGGTAAGTCTACTTTTACCGACTATGGAAGATTTTTCTAGTGAAGCTGTTTTTTCCTACACCGAGACCGGTGTAGTTGAAACGCTCGCGGAAGTTTCTAACCCTTTTGCGTTTTGTTTTTGCTTGTGGCTTTTAGCGGCGCTTCTGATTCCGAAGCTACCGGGGTGGATGATTCGTCTTATACCATGGTTTGGGAAGAGTTGGATGGATCAGCAGCGATGTTCCGTACTTAGATGCCTGGCACAGGGCGTACAGTGTGGGGCGGGAGAGCAAGAAATTCTAAGGCTTGCCGGAGCAAATAGTCGGATGAAGAATATTGCATCCCGGTGTCGCAAGAGTGTCCTATTTATCGACTCTGGGGTCGCATTTCATGAAGCGATCTATAAGGCCGGCTTGATCCGAAAAAATGAAATGTCCTGGTTGATGTTAGGTTCCGCAAATGGCAATCTTCATCATGCACTTCATGGATTAGCTAACTTGATTAAGCGACGAAGAATATTCAGTTGGCAAATGCGGATGACGTGGCTTGTCCCACTCATTTTGATACTCGTGGGTATCTACGTGCTTGTGTTCGCTTTTACGGTCTTTGGATTTCTTTACGGCTTAACTTCAAACCTCGCTTGACTCAAGGTAGCCAAGATGGAACCGCGAAAAAACCACCAACATCAGAGAAAGCCGAACGCTGGATTTACTTTGCTTGAAATGCTTGTGGCGACTGGTTTCATGACGATTGCAATTACAACGATGCTAAAAATGCATAGTAGTTTGCAGTCCTATGATGCGTTATCCAATCAACGATTCGTCAATGCGGTGGTG
The DNA here is from genome assembly GCA_012270385.1 of Rubripirellula sp. Classification (GTDB taxonomy): domain Bacteria; phylum Planctomycetota; class Planctomycetia; order Pirellulales; family Pirellulaceae; genus Rubripirellula. Next base: position 9,211 of record JAAXIK010000303.1, read on the forward strand.
TTGGATAATTTAGTGAATCAATTGAAAACGTTAGACCATCCTGATCGTCTTGCGATGGCTGAAGAGATTGCGGCTCAATCCGGGGCAAGAGTCCTAGCCCGACCCTTTGTCTTCCAAACGCGAAATGGTGTTCAGTTGACATTGAGTAAAGGGACTGGAGCCAATCTTAAAACTCGGCATTTCTGGAGCTTTGATCCAACACAATGAATGATTCACGTGTGTCAAACCATCGAATGCAAGACAAGGATGCGCGAAAGCGATTGATCCATCACGCGTTCACTTTAATCGAGTTAGTCGCTTCGCTGACGATTCTTTCTTCACTGTTAGTAACGACGGTGAGTCTAGTGACGCTTGCTCAGAAAAGTAATGAGCGAGTGCAAGCGAGTCAAATGTATAGGCAGCAGATAAATCGGTTTGCTCGAACCTTCAGAAACGACTTACGTGGCTTATCCATTCAGTGCACTTTAGATGGTAATGACCGGATAATCATTGATCGTGATGAGGTGAGGATAACTTACCATCGTTTGCAGAATTCAGTGATCTCGCGTGTAGTTGAACCCACTGGAAAGGAAGCTTCTCGAGTTGACGAATTTGATTTTGGTCCGGGTGCAGAAGTGAACCTATCGTGGTCGGGAGAGGAGAATTCCTCTGATTGGATCATTCAGATTCCAGACTTTTCACCGTCAGCTATCACCGTAACCGCTGGCTGGAGGCAGGAAACTCAATGAAAAATCCAAGGAGTGAAAAAGCCGCTAGGCTGATCGGTCGGCGTAGAGGTTCCGCCTTGATGATGCTAATCATGACATTGGCTCTGTTGATTGGTACTTATTCCGCAACCATGGTCAGAAAATCGAATAACGCGCGACGCATTGCAAAAGAGCAGGATGCAATAACGAGCTTAGAAAATGCGATCGATGCGGTAAGGGAGATTAATCCAATACAAATACAATTCTTCAGGTTGCCACTTGATGAAACAAGAAATCGTTGGATCGAAATCAACAGTACAACGGGGAAGGATACTAAGACGATTTATACTGCAAAGCTCATTGATGATGGCAAAGAAATTGTGGTGATTCAGAGGCGTTAGCTGACCTGAGATGAACTCTTGTGTTGGCAGAAAACAGAATAGACTTTCGCTAGTTGGCAGGTCGGGTCAAAAGACAATAAGGCATGAGATGAAAACGGTTAAGTGTATGCTCCAAACTCTTGGGCTTGCGAGTGATCCATTGCTCTTTTCGCAAAACGCGTGGGACACTTCTTGCTTCGATCGTAGAAGATCCCAACGAGCCTTCACCTTGGTTGAATTGCTCGTAGTGATTGCAATCATTGGTGTATTGGTGGGTTTACTTACGCCTGCGGTGCAAGCGATGCGAGAATCAGCACGGCGGATGACATGCCAATCGAACCTAGCCACCATTGGCCTTGCTGTTCAGTCCTATCACGATAGATGGCAGCATTTACCAGTGGGCACGGTTGCTGAGTCGGGTCCCATCAAAAGTGAACCAGTTGGTATGCACCACAATTGGCTTGGACGGCTGTCGGATTTGTTGGATCAGCCCGTGATCGCCTCTAAAATTGATCGCAGTGTAAGCGTTTACTCAGCGGAGAATCAGCCAGTTCTGAACCTTGCGTTTCCGGGCATTCGCTGCCCTTCATCAGTGCGCGATCCTGCTAATGCAAGTAGTTACGTTGGACTACATCATCCTGAGGAAAAGAGTATCGATTCGAAGGATTTCGGCACTTTTGTCTTAAATGATGCAATCTCGGTGGATGATGTGGGTGACGGCTTGGCGAATACGGCCTTCATCTCAGAGAAGTTAATTACAGCTTTCGATCTAGGTTGGCTAAGTGGCACACGATCTACTCTCCGTAATGTGGGACAGGGGATTGTTTCGCAGGTCGACACGTTTTCCGAACCCTCGGTCGAAGTGGTTGGGTCCATTGGTAGTCGACATCCCGCGGGTGTTCACATTCTTATGGGCTCCGGGGCGATTCGATTCCAATCCGATCAAACGGATCAACGCGTTCTGCGTCAGATGGTTGATCGCCGAGATGGCGAGCTACCTCTCGAATTGCAATCTCTTGATCAGCAACGCGAGCAGAATATCCAGTGATCGCTATTTAATATTGAGAATCCTGTAACTGTTTATCAGCATTCGGTGACAGTGAGTTTCTTCTTTTTGCTTGGAGATTCAGACCAGTTGAGAGGACAAAGGTGTCGTGAGCCAACCAAGATTTTGTTTCCTATTACTGCTGTTCTCAATCTTCTTGGGTGATCAAGCATCCGGTGAACTACCCCCTTTTACCGACTACTGCACTCGCTTGAGGCAGGAGATACAAGGGAAGAAACACGGTTTCCTAGCGGGTAACTTGTCCTATTACGTGGGTGGTTTTCATGCTAGTTGGGACCTCAAAGAGCACGAGACGATAGGTCTTACTCATCCCTTTAAGCATGACCTCCGAAGTCGAGGTGTTGGCATCATCCAAAGCACCGGTGTTGGTAAGGATGATACAGGATTAGGTAATGACTTTTCCGGATGGGAATTCTACAAGGATACAAAAGTTCTTTACGGATCCGTACTGATCGGTGATCAACTATTTCGCCATCCCGTTCCAGCAAAAATGTACTGGCAACCAGATCGCATGATCTGTGAATATGAGATCTCAGGCGTCCAGATTCGAGAAGAAAAATTTATTGCAAAGAACGACGCTGTATGCACCATCATTGAATCATCAAAACCAGTAACTCTATTATTTGAAGGACAGAGTTTCTTTGGGCGTCACAGTGTCAGCAGCTCAGCAACAGCTCGCTACGATGACGATTCAGATGTCATACATGTTTTGGAAGGAGGAATGACGCAATGCCAACCGGAGACAGATCGGAGTAAAAAGATCGCGCCGATCATGTATGACGGCATGAGTACCGTTCTAACGGCAACACGGGAGTTTGCATCAACGTGTGAGTTTTCGGAAAACGATCAGGGTCAGCAGTTTTATCAGTTTCAAGTTCCCTGTGATCCGGATGGGGTTGCCCTGATTTGGGCAATGGGAGACAAGTATCGAGAGGTAGTCAACGCGATTCAATCATTGCGAGATCGCACGACTTCTAAAACGGGATTAAATAGAACGGATACGAGGGAAGCTATTCAACATCAGAATACTCCCGTCCAAGCAGCGCTCGCCCAAAAAAGCGAACACGTTAATCTGGAGTTAAATGCACAAATACCCCGTTTTGGGTGCTCGGATAAACGTCATGAGGACATCTATTATTTCCTTTGGTCACTGTACTTGATGTATTACATCGATGTCGGACGTGGCATGGAAATGGAGCCACATACGCAGACCGCAGTGAATAATTTCCTGGGAATGCATCGGTATGATGCTGCATTTCAAATAAAAGTAGGATCTTGGATCACCGACCAATCCACTTACTCTTATGGGAATGTTTTGACGTGGAAAAATCTGTTCAAGGCAGGTTACTACAAGAAGTCGCCACAGGGAGTCATCGCACTGGCCGATAACAAAGGTGTTTCCTGGCATTCAGGTGTGTACGGTAATGAATTATCAGAGCACGTATTAGGTGCTTGGCAGATTTATCAACATACCGACGATCTTAAATTTCTTCGTGATTGTTACGAAGGGTATTTTCGAGAAATTTTTTATCGTCGAATCGCACCGTTCGCTTCGAATCACTTTGAGGTTGCTGAGACCCTAGCGAACATGGCTCAATTGACCGGTCATCCAGAGGACATTGCACATTGGAATCAATTGATTGATCGTAGCCCAGATGCAATAGAAGCATGGTTTGAGCAACGTTGGCAAGTGAATGGGCATCGAAATTACTTTGCTGGATCACCGGATGGCATGTTGATGACTAATGGTTTCTGGCACATCAGGTCGCGTTTTTTTCCCAATGAATATGCGATCAAAATGGTGGATTCATGGGCAGATGATCGTGTAAAAGGTTTCCATGGAAAGTTTTTTCCATTGGCAATGTCACGCCGTTCGATGCAACGATTTGCAAGCGATGTTGACCATGCTTTTGGTTATACGCCCGATACCGCATATTTCACCCTGAGCGGAATGTTTCGACAAAGGCTTGGGGATGTGTCTCAGAGGTTAGCTCTTAACCATCTCGAACATTACAACTTCAACGCGCAATGGGGGATACCCGTCGCTCCCGAAGCATATACCCGCGACGGAGTTCTATTCGGTGATCAGTATTCAAATTTCAATGCGGGTAAGATCTTGCTGTATTTGGAAGGTTTTGCTGGTATCGATTACTCGTTGCCAGACAATGAATTGCGAGTACACGAAAACATGCCTAAGGAATGGCAGTGGATGGAATTTCAAATCCCGATGGTTCATAAAGAGAATGATGCTAAATCATGGGTGAACATCAGGTACGAGCGAGATCAGCAGGGTGATACGACTCAAAAAAAGATAGTCGTTTCTGATTGTCCGTTGAATGTCGTCATCGAGCCATGGACGGAAGCCAAGGAGGTCAGATGGAGCAAGACTTCACATGAATCAACCGTCGAATCAGAGTCGTCATATCCAGATTATGGTCGTTATGAGTTCAGAGATAGCAATCGAGTCAAGAGTGTTGAGCTACAGTTGTGGTCGGATCAGAGTAGTGAGTGATCGTGGTCAAGGGGTCATGACCATGGAACCACATTTCTCGAGCAAATCCTGTGGGTGAGTTTATTCGCCGAGCTTAGTTGGCCATCGAGGGATACCAATGGAATCAAGTTGCTTTTGGTACCGAACTGCTTGGGGTTGTGCTTCGGCGTAGGGGGCATCCTCATTCACCATTAACGGTAGGGTTTCCGCCCACCAAAGATCGTATGCTTTTCTCAGTTCCGAGATCACCTCGGGGTGTTCTTCCGCAACATTCTTTTCTTCAAATGGATCGTTGGAAATGTCGTAGAGTTGAGAGTTATTCACAAATCTCCAGCGTTGAGTCCTTACTGCACAATTCTTAAATTTACTATCGTCAGGATTATCACCTTTTTCCCATCGACCCTGATGAATGAAAAGTGTGCGGTCCGCCCAAGTCGCCTGTGAATCATTCAAAAGAGGCAACAGAGACTTTCCGTCCCGTTTCTGAATGGACTCAGGAATCGTGGCATCTGCAAGATCACAGAAGGTTTCAAATAGATCGATGTGAGCCGTGAGAGCAGGAATATCGATTCCCGGTTTCAGTTTTCCATCCCAACGCCAAAAAGCAGGCACATGTGTTCCACCCTCATAAGGGGAACCTTTTCCCGTCTTAAAACCTGCGGTGAACATCTTTTCGGATTTTCCATTGCGCTTACCGGTTCCTCTAGCTTGACCATTATCTGTCATGAAGATGAAGAGAGTATCTTCCCAAGCTCCCCACTGATCCATTTTGTTCATGAGCTTGCCAAGGTTATCGTCAATATTTTCGATCATTCCATAGCGCCCCTGGATAATCTCATCCCAACCGTCTTCAGCAAATCTTTTCTTGTATTGACTCGGCGCGAGCATGGGTCCGTGTGGAGCGTTGGTACTGATGTAAGCGAAAAATGGGATATTTGATTGACGCTGTTTTTCGATCCACATAGTTGCCGCTTCAAAGAAGACATCTGTGCAAAAGCCCTCTGTCTGTACGATCGTTTGATTGTGCAAAATAACGTTATCGAAGTACCTACTCTCAGATAGGCGATTTGGTGGAAAGTCGGCGCAGCTTCCAGGGTAGGATTGCCCAATTCCTCCAGCGCCGTGGATGAACACCTCGCTGAATCCACGGTTATAAGGTTGGTAAGCATCCTCATCACCCAAGTGCCATTTCCCGAAGATTCCAGTTTCATAACCTACTTTGCGTAAGAGCTGGGGAAAGGTCGTGGTTGAAAGTGCCATACGTTCTCGCTCTTTGATGGTGTGCGTGACACCGTTTCGAAACTCGTGGCGTCCACTAAAGATTGCAGACCTTGTCGGAGCACACGTGGGGCTCACATGGAAGTCTGTGAACCGTGTCGAGTGGCGGTAGAGACGATCCAGATTAGGGGTCTGGAGTATCGGATTACCCATGCATGATAAATCACCCATGCCTTGGTCATCCGTCATGATCAGAATGATATTCGGTCGACTCCCCTGAAGATTTTCGGCAGCGCGGGTAATTGCTTCGGTCGTGTAGGGGAACAATAAGAAAGAGATGGAAAGGAAAAGAGCAACATGTGTTTTGAACATGATTCTGTGAAGTCGTTTTGTATGAATGATTGGTCAGATACTTATGGTCTTTTGGTCAACTATGTTATTCAATCTTTTGAATGCTGATGGCCGTGTTTGTCCAAAAGATGCAGTGGCATTTGATAGCCATCCGATTCTAGAAATCCCACCAACGCCAAAACCTCCTCTTGATTAAGCACATTGGCGAGTCCTTCAGGCATCGACGAGATATTCGATTTTACAATGAGGTCGATTTCACTTTTCAATAGAGTGACTGATGAATCTGGGAGTAGTAGATTTGTCAGGATTTCTATCTGTTCTTTGGTCTCTTTTTTGATGATCCCGGTGACTGCTTGGCCATCTGAGGTAAGGATCTTCCACGACTGATAATCCTTGTGGATATCAGAAGAAGGTTCAATGATCTGTTGCAATAGTTTTCTTCCGCTGAAGCGTTTACTGACTGTGGTCAGATCTGGACCTAGATTCACACCATGTCCGGCTAACTGATGGCATTGGTTGCATCCTGCTTTGACAAACGCTTGCATTCCTGCCATCACTGTTGCTTCATCCTGTTTTGTTTCTAGGACGGGGAAATCATCCATTTCCCATTGATTCACCAATTTTGGTGCAGCAGCAGCTAATAGTGAATCCACCTCGGAAAGATCGTCCACCACAATCATCTGCCCACGCATCACCACCCAGTGACCAGGAAATGTGCAGAGATAAGGGTAGATCCCTGGTTCGGTTGGTGCCTTAAATCGGAGTACGTGTACTCGCTTTTCCCTCATAGGACCGATCATTGGCGCGGCTTGGAGGATGAGGTTTCTTTGCGTTTTTGGAATAAAGTCTGAGTTAGCGTTCTTTGGATCCCGAGCCATGTCGTTTGCTGCCATTCCCACAGCACTTAATCCATTGGGTTTAACAAAGAGCAGATTATGATCGGTCGCATCGGGATTCGAGAAAATTACCTTAACCGGCTGCCCGGTTTTTACTGCAAATTGTTCTACGGTGAACCGCATTCTCTCGGGGATGCAGCTGATCGGTACTGTTTTTAAATCGGTCTGTTTATCAAACGCAGACTCAGAGGCAGAGGGTGGTGGTTCTCGTAGGCCAGAATCACTCTTAGCCTGTTTGAGAATGGATTCGATTTGGTATCTGGGATCATCTTCCCAATGCTGTCGCAATGCCTGTGAACCCAAGGCACACTCAATCGCATATTGTAGGTGTCCTTCTCGGGGATACTTCATAACATCTAACATTGCATCGAGTGCTTCTTGAGTACCAATGTAGGTGGCTGCAATCGCGGCCTCCATTCTGACGACACCGTTAGTATCATTAGCCGCAACACGAAGCATATCGATGGCATCTGGCATCTCCGGATGGAGGTAACGAAGTTGCTGTGTTGCTGCTGCTCTCGCGTGATGATCCTCGCAGATCAGCAGTTTGCGGGCTAAATCAACTTGAGGGGAATCAATTCCACGTGAAAGCCAAAGCGCCTCCAATTGGTGGTGACGGAATCTTTCTTCTTCGATCGAAAGATTGTTCACCCAGTCTCGAAGCGCAGCGTCAACCTCCTGATGGTTTCTACCTCGAAGTTCCCGCTTTGCCCAATAACGAATCCGATATTCCCGACGTTTCAATAGATCTAATAATTCTTGAATTGTGGCGTTAGCGATCTGTGGCGGATCCTGCAGAGGTAAATCCTTGGTCGTCACTCTCCATATGCGACCAGAGTGCCGATCTCGCCGATCATCACGAAGTGAATATTGCGCATGACCTTTGATCGGGTTGTACCAATCGCAAATATAGAGTGCGCCCTTTGGGCCGTACCCTATATCAACGGGAATAAAGCTCAAATTCTTGGAGAAGATAAGATCGCTAACGTATTCTTCTTCGTAACCGAATTCACCTTCTTTCCAATGATGAATTTCCACGCGATTGGTAGGCTTATATCGTACCTTGATGAAGTCGCCCTGCATGGAACTGGGGAATGTCGGAAAGTCGACAAATTCTTGGCCACAGGTCCCTGAGTAAGCTTGCAAGCCTTTTGGGGTTGCGTGTTGGAGCGGGTAAGGTGGATCCAGTGAATGAAAAGCTGCGGCGTAAATGGGGTGACTTGCCACGTGTTGTCCCCAATCATCGAATGTTACTCCCCAAGGATTTGTACTGCGGTACGTGCCAAAACTGGTTAGCCTCTGGGTTTTCGGCTCAAAGCGAAACCAACCACTGTTTTGTTGCCTTACAGGGCCATACGGGGTTTCCACTTGGGAATGATGGAAGATCGATTCACGAAACAGTAAATCACCATCCGGTGTCCAAACAAAATCGTGCAAAGCATGATGGGAGTCTTCGGTCCCAAACCCAGTGAGTAGCCTCTCTCTCACATCGGCTACGTCATCTCCGTCCGTGTCTTTCAGAAAGGTAAGATCGGGCATCTCTGAAATGAAGACACCTCCTTCACCAAATTCGAAGGAAAGTGGAATATGGAGGTCGTCGGCGAAAACCGTTGATTGATCTGCTTTACCATCTCCATCGGTGTCCTCCAGAATGACAAGCTTATCATTAGGCTCGTTGCCTGGATAAACATGAGGGTAGGTTGTTGAGCACGCAACCCAAAGGCGTCCTTTCGAATCCCATCTCATTTGGATGGGACAGGCGATTTCTGGGAACTGTTCTTCGCCCGCAAATAGATTCACCTCAAATCTGGGGTCAATTTGAAACGCTTTGAGTTCTTCTTCCGCTGAAAGCCACCGATTGGCACCCCGACTCGTTTTAGATTCGGGTAGGGGAGGGACATTATCATCATTCACATCGGCGGGATTCCCCTGCGTTTTCTCCCATATTGTTCGTTCACGGTTACCAACCATGATGTCGAAGCTTTGCATCGCAGGTAAAAAATCAAGGTATCCATAATCCTTTCGGCGCCCGCCGGTGTAATAGAAAGTATTAACGGGGCGATAACGCCTCAGATATTGGAGATTTTTATCGACGGTGAGCAGCCGAATCGATTCATCTATGGGAGGTGGTGTCTCTTGAAAGAGCCCTCTGTACATCACCTTCGCGAATTCGGCATAGCCATTTTGATTCAGATGGACACCATTAATGGTGTATTGGCTCGCGCTGTCAGAGAGTCGCGACACCGTGGTATGAAAGGCATCTATAAAACCAATTTCTCTCTCCTCCGAAACCTCTCGCATCACCTCAGTGTACTTCTTCAAATTTTCATTGTTTAGTGAAGCCGCTGGGATATTTGGCAAGTCCTCATTAGCAATCGGCGAAATGAGTATTACTTTCGCTGCAGTTTTTCCATTGAACGCTTTTGATTGCAGTTGCTCGATAAAGTCCGTGAGATTTTTACGGAATACGTCCAGACCCTCTGGCCCTGCAAAGGATTCATTGAAGCCAAAGGCGGCAATGATTACATCTGTTTTTTCGTGATATAGATGTTGGAAGATATCAGCAAAGTTGTCAGGTCTCGGACGAAGATTGACCGTATCTCCTGACCATGAAAGGTTGCGAATCACGAGTTGGTGTTCAGGGTATCGTTGATAGATCAGAGATTCGATGTGTCCGAAATGTAGAGAACGATCTAGAAGCGTGTTGCCAATCAAAGCAATGCGAGCACCTTTAGGTAATTCCAACGGAAGTCTAGTAATAATCGGAGTCGCTGATTCCGGTCGAGCTGCGGTTTGTTCGTAAATTCCAAATTCAGCGTATTGGGGATCATCGATGATTCCTGATGCTATTCTTTGGTGCTTTGCATCCTTTTCAGCCTGAGTCTTATTTTCTGTTGGAGATGCTTTCTGTGCGTAATTCCTTGGAGTCATCATCAACATAATCAGAATCAGAAAGATGAGATAATGTTTTGCTCTGAAGAAGCTTTTCATTGAAATGAAGCCAAAATAAAGGGTTTGTCTGTCAACGCATTGCGGAGGTTGAGAACATGACCTGTTTGCGTTCACATGGTTGTACAACACTCTGCGAGCAATCACGTGGGTCGTCTGTGCGTGCCTAGCAGGAGTACGTTTGATAAATAGGTGTGAGACAATAACATACGATCAAATCCATGAACATTTTTTTGAGCCGGAATTCAATCCGTTGTTAATGGTCTGCTGAGCATTTTTGTTGGGAAGGGTGTTCGGGTTGTGCCGGAGGGGTTTCTCAGGTTTGATCCATGATTTCTTTTGGAGCCCAAAGGTATCATGAGTCCACCTGTCTTTTTTAACTTTTCATACAATTTCACTCGCATGGATCGGACAATGTCTTGGTAGCCAGAGTGGTCAATCAAATTGCGAGTTTCCCCCGGGTCAGACTGGAGATCATAGAGTTCATCAGTATCCCAAATGCCGTGGTATTGAATGAATTTGAATTCATTATTCCTGATGCAAAAGGTGGTTGGGGTTTGGGGATACTGTGGTTCCCAGTAGTACTCGTATAGTAGCTCACGTGGTTTGCTGTCGGGGTCCTGCTTTCCAGTCAGTAGGTTAAAGAAGCTATCCCCATCCATCCAATTTGGCTTCGGCAAGCCGGCAAACTCTAGTAGGGTGGGTGCTACATCAATGTTAGATACGATCTGGTCTTTGGAATGTCCTTCCAGCACATTCCCAGGACCATGGACCAGTAAAGGGATGCGAATGGACTCCTCATATGCACATCGTTTGTCGATAAGTCCGTGCTCGCCCCAAAGGTGTCCGCCATCACTGGTAAAGAAAATAAGAGTATTTTCGTCGAGTCCTGATTGCTCGATTTGATTGAGCAGGTGTCCAACGCTCTCGTCAATGGAAAGAATCATCTCACAATAATGTTGGTACATCTCTTTTAAGGTTTGTTTTGAACGCCCGTAGTATGGAAATTCAACACCATGCCAACTGTTCCGTTGGTCTAACACCCACATAGGCTTTCCATCGTTGGGTTCGAATGGATGATACGCTGCTTGAGGGAGAACAATTTTTTCTCGACTGTAGTGATCAAGGTGTCGTGATGCTGGTTCGTAGAAACCATGCACGCCCTTATGTGAAAGGTATAAAAGAAAGGGTCGGTTCGCTTTTTGTTGTGAGATCCAGTCTCTTGCATAGTCCGTTAACTCATCCGTCATATATGTCTTTCTGGGAATGAGCTGGCCATTAACGTTTAACCGTTGGTTGTCGGGAGCGTAGGTTCCTTGACCACGGAAGCTCACCCAGTGATCGAAGCCTGGTCTCGGTGAGTCGCTTGAGCCTCCCATGTGCCATTTTCCGATAAAACTAGTTTGATAACCCGCTGCCTGCAGGAGTTGTGGAAAGGTGAGGGTCCCCGCCGGCATCGTGTCCGCGTTATCCACCACCTTGTGATGATGCATGTAGCGACCGGTAAGAAAAGATGCTCTGGAGGGTGAGCAGAGAGAAGTGGTGACAAACGCGTTTCGAAAGTGGACTCCTTGGCGAGCTAGGCGATCAATATTCGGGGTTTCGATGAAAGGATGATCGCAAAAGCTGAAGACGTCATGTCTTAGATCATCAATCAATATAAAGACGATATTGGGTCTGCTTTTTATTTCTTGGCTCACTCCCATAACGGGTAGCGCCATGCAGCATGTGCAAGTAAGAATGAGTTTGATAAGGATTCTTTGAAATCGAACCATGGTTTGGCTTTTCATTCGCGTCTGATTGAATTTAGTCTCCATGTTAACGATCCGTAATCGATGGACGATCACGGATGTTGCCACTTTCAGGCTCATCCGCCACATTTGTTCGACCCAGTCGCAACCTTTTTGTTGCAAAATTCCCAATCTACTAGGGATTGGGCGTCATTCAGGGCTTCTGAATTTCCTGTTCTTTTCAGTATGATCATGGTCGAACAGATTGTGTCCGGATGAATTGATTCGAATCGGACAGAAGGAGATTGTGTAGTGCTGGGGCAATCCTTCAGTCTACGGCTTGATCCCTTGAAGTCCAATCCACTTAGACCACTCCCATCGACAATTAGATAAACGATGAAAACTGACGAGCTGCGTGAAAAGTATCTGGAATTTTTTGAGACTAAAGGGTGCGTAAGAAGACCCAGTGATGTTCTTGTACCCAGTTGGGATCCCTCAGTCCTGTTTACACCAGCGGGTATGAATCAGTTCAAGGATCATTTTCTTGGGAAGGTAAAACTTGATTTCACGAAAGCAACGACCTGCCAAAAATGTTTGCGTACTGGCGATATTGATAATGTAGGCAGAACAGCCTTCCATCACACGTTTTTTGAAATGCTGGGTAATTTCAGTTTCGGTGATTACTTTAAGGAAGAGGCGATCGCTTGGGCTTGGGAGTTTCTTACCAGTAAGAAATGGTTAGCAATTTCACCAGAACGTTTGAGCGTCACGGTTTATAAAGATGACGATGAAGCGTATGGGATTTGGCAAGAAAAGATTGGCTTACCAGGTTCTCGCATCGTCAGGATGGATGAAGACGAAAACTTCTGGCCGGCCTCTGCACCCAGCGAAGGACCTGACGGTGTCTGTGGGCCGTGCAGCGAGATTTATTATCACCTCGAAGATGGCAGCGATGTTGAAATCTGGAATCTTGTTTTCACTCAGTTTAATCGCGTAGGGGAACCACCAGAAAATCTTCATCCACTCCCGAGTAAGAACATCGACACGGGAATGGGCCTCGAGCGGACCGCGAGTGTCCTGCAGGGTGTGCCAACGAATTATCACATCGATAATCTCTACTCCATTGTTACAGCTGCATCAGAAGTGACGGGGCAACATTATGAGTACGAGAGCGATAATGGCAGGCGTTTGCGACGAATTACAGATCACGCGCGGGCATGCGTTTTCGCTATCCATGAAAATGTTTATCCAGGACCCAAGGATGCCAGATATGTGATTAAACGTTTGATCCGCAGAGCCGTTCTTGACGGCTATCAAATGAACCTGCGCGAACCGTTTCTATTCAAGCTTGTTGATGCAGTAGCGGATGCTTCGAGTATTCCTTATCCGGAACTGAAGCAGACCACACAACGGGTCTCCGAAGTGATTGAAGCGGAGGAGAAAGCGTTCTTCGCAACGATTGACGGAGGAATGAAGCGGATAACGCAATTATTCGAAGAGATGCGTGAAGAATCAGCGGTGATGGTTCCCGGTGATGCTGCAGCGGAGTTGAATTCCACCTATGGAGTTCCGCCCGAACTGTTACAGACCCTCAGCGCCGAGCAAAACTTCACATTTGATTGGCATGGGTATCGTAAGGCGATGGATCAACACGCTATCGATAGTGGCGCGGGCCAAAGAGAACTATTTCAAACAGGGCCCCTCGAGACACTCAAGGAAGCACTTCGGGAAACACCCTTTGTTGGCTATGAAAACTTATCTGCAGAAGTTGAGATTAAAGGAATTATCACCGGAGAGGGCGAAAAGGGCGATGAAGAGGGTCAGCTACTCAGTCATCTTGATCGTCCGGGTGACAATCCGATTCGCTTGGTCCTCGCACAATCACCGTTTTATGGTGAGTCTGGCGGCCAGATAGGTGACACGGGCCGCATCTACTCGGACGCATTCGAGTTTCTGGTGACAGATACTCAGCGCCATGGCGCCCTGATTGTACATTCCGGGAAACTGGTCCGAGGAGAGATTCATGCTGGTGAGCAGTGTGTTGCTGAGGTTGATCTTGAACGCCGAACCGCATTAGCTCGTGCTCACTCCGCCACCCATCTGCTCCACCATGCTCTACATCTGCACGTTGGTCGACACGCTGAGCAACAGGGTAGTAAAGTTGAAGCTGATCGATTGAGATTCGATTTCAACAATCCAAAGGCAATCCCCGATGAGACACTCGTTGCGATTGAAGAAGATGTCAGCAAGCTAATCCAAGCATCCGAAGCGATTGTTTGGGAGACTGTTCCACTGGAGCAAGCGAGACAAGTGGGGGCGATGATGCTCTTTGGGGAAAAATACCCCGATCCCTGCCGTATGGTTTCAATGGGCGAATTCAGTCGTGAGCTTTGCGGCGGCACCCATCTCCAGAATACAAGTGACGTCCAAACTTTCGAAATCGTGGTCGAAGAGAGCGTCTCAACCGGAACCCGAAGGATCGAAGCATTAACGGGAGCTCGGGCGATCGAGCATCGAGAGCAGACCCGTCAACTTCTCACCAGTGTGTCGGAACTTCTCGAGTGCGAAGCGGATCATGCCTTGGCGGCCGCAATCGAATTGATGGATGAAGTACGCCTGCTGAAAAAAGAGCTCGCCGCAGGCAAGCCAGGTGAATCTCGCTCGAAATACACCTATTCGAAACAGGGCAAGCCAGTTGATCTCTCTGATTACTATGTGGTCAGGAACGCCGTCCGCGAACTGACCCGACGCTTGAATGTATCCATTGATGATGTCTGCCAACGCTTGCGTGCCATGTTACAGGATCACGGAAAATTAGTGGCTGAGATTCGAGAATCAACCGCGGGGGGTAAAGTCTCCATTGATGAATTGATGGCAGGCGCAGAAAAGGTTGGGGATACCACACTTCTGGTTGCTGAAACACCGGGAGCAAATCCAAATGTCATGCGAGGTTGGATTGACCAGATCCGTAAACAATCAGATTCTGAGACTGCTATCTTTTTTGCGTCCGCTCAGGGGGGGCGAGTGATTCTCGTTGCGGGTGTCAGCCGTAAGCTTGTCGAGCGGGGCTGTCATGCGGGGACTTGGGTTGGCGCTGCCGCAAAAATAGTGGGCGGTGGCGGAGGAGGAAGACCTGATATGGCTCAAGCAGGCGGAAAAGATGCGACGAAGCTATCCGAAGCGATTATCCACGCGAGAGCAATCATGCATCAGCAATTAAGTGAGTGATCCTTGGGGAGGCAGATTGCATTGTTTTGCTAGCTTGCGTTTCCGAGTCATCACGGCAGGTGAATGTGTCTGAATCGAGTTAAACGATTCCTATGCCTGAGAGATGTCAACGACCGTGAATTACCGGACTTTTCGTGTGCTCGACCTGGGTTTCGTTTCGTCTTCCCAGTGTGAGCCGAGGAGATATCTGAGTTGACATCCCGGGGGCATCCTTGCTATTCCCCGCTACAAGGCTCTTGGTTGCGGTCAGGATCGCAGTTGAATCCTGTAGTGTAACCTGCGGGGTCTGATCACCATCTATTGATGGAATTTCATTGTGGGTGTGTGTTTTGCGGGAAATGCACACAGGCCTCCCATTACTTGGCTCGAGCATCTTATTTCAGAGAGACGGTTTCTGGGTCAATCGTCTCAACGGAATGCTCCACGATGAAGTTTCATGACGCACCGGGGCGTCGTGTATACGGCGCCTCGGTGCCTCGATACAGTGTTGTCAACAATACGACAGCACACCTTCGAGAGAAACATGCTTGGACGACGTGTATTAACGCTGACAATCTGCCTATCTTCTCTAGCGTTTGGATCTTGGTGGATCAACAAGATTTCTAGTCTTCAGAGTGATCTAGCTGAAGCAGAGTCAACGCAAAGTCCCTCGGATCAGTTTGCTGCATTGCTTGCGGAACTGTCAATCCAAGAGTCTCGAGCACTTGAAGTAACGCAGTTTGTTGTCACTGATGAGATGATTGAGAATCTTCCGACAGTGCCTTGGTTGGAGACACTGATTCTGGACGAGGGTAGATTGACCGATCAGGCTTTGGACTCCATTAAGCAACTCTCAAAACTTAGGCATTTGCGAATTCGGAAGTCCCCGATTACGGATAGGGGATTGAAGCAAATTTCTCAAATTGGTTCCCTGTGGTATCTCAATCTCCCTCATGCCGAGTGCACAGCTGAAGGTATCTCCTATTTGCAGGACTTACCTTCACTACGGCAACTAAGGCTCGGGTCACCGCGACTTGGTAATGAGGTCTCGAAGGTGATTGCCGAACTATCATCACTTCGAAGCTTACATTTGATAGGTATTCCGATCACGGATGAAGGGCTAAAGATTCTTGCTAGAATGCCAAGGCTCCAATCACTCTATCTGGATGACTCAATGGTCACGGAGGACGGTTGGGAGTGGTTATTTGAAGAAGCTCCGAATCTACATGTTCATGTCAACCAAAAACACCACGATCGCGATACACAGTCGCATGACCATAATTAGTGCTTGGTCTTCTGCTTGATTGCTGATAGTTGGTTTGCTCTTCGAACGCGAGGTATGTGGCAGTGCTTGAGAAGATAAGGGTGTTTTACGCTGCCGGATAGACGGATAAACTCTTACCCAGTCGTTTCCAATTCACTATTGATGGATTACCACCATGCCCTCAGTCCTAGCGATTGCCGCTCATCCTGATGACATTGAATTTCTCTTCACCGGCACACTGCTGCAGTTAGCCAAGCGAGGGTGGGATTTGCATTACATGAATCTTTGTGACGGATCTCGCGG
The DNA here is from genome assembly GCA_012270385.1 of Rubripirellula sp. Taxonomy (GTDB): domain Bacteria; phylum Planctomycetota; class Planctomycetia; order Pirellulales; family Pirellulaceae; genus Rubripirellula. The sequence continues at coordinate 25,752 of JAAXIK010000303.1, forward strand.
CAGTACCGTTTTGAGTCAGGAGGAGTGTGCTGCCACAAGGTTAGAAGAAGCCAAAGCCTCATGTCGACACATTGGTGCGAAGTTTTATCCTCCGATTTATGCTGACATGGAGTCCATTTATACCACCGAGAATTTAAAGAAGGTCACAGCGGTAGTTAGACAGGCAAAACCATCGATCGTCCTCACCCACTCGCCGCAAGATTACATGGAAGACCATGAGATTGCATGTAAACTTGCCGTCAGTGCGGCATTCTCCCACTACATGCCAAATCTAGTTAGTGATCCACCCGTAGAAGTTTTTAGTGAACCGGTGACGGTTTATCATGCTCAGCCCATCGGCAATACGACTGCTTTGGGTGATCCTGTGTACCCACATTTTTATGTTGATGAGACCGAAGTCATTGAACAAAAGGTTCAAGCTTTAGCGTGTCACGTTAGTCAAAAGCAGTGGCTGGATGAAAGCCAAGGTCAAGACAGCTATTTAGAAACTTTGCGTGAAATGAGCCGGCAAGTGGGGCGTATGAGCGGGCAATTTCAATATGCCGAAGGTTGGCGCAGGCACCAACACTGGGGATTCTGTGGGCCGGATGATGACCCATTGCGTGCTGCACTAGCCGATATTATTCAAGAAGGTTCTTCACCGGAACCGCTACCTTGATTAGTTGGCAAAGAGAAAGCTCGAACCACTGGAAAATCCAATCCTTCCTTTGAGCTTTTTACCGAAGCGACTAATCATCCCAATTCAGACCGTCGTGCAACTGGTTTAAGTTATGCGCCTCAGCGTCTGTCACAACTAGCATATCCTCGATTCGAACACCACCGACATCGCGACCATAAAGACCAGGTTCGATGGTAAAGACCTCGCCTTCGAGAAGCTCTCCACCCCCGTGGTCCAACAAGATAGGTTCATGTACATCCAAACCGATTCCGTGGCCTGTGCCATGTTGAATACTTGGCCCATCGGTGATGGTGCCGCGAGACACGGTATAACCATGGTTGATCAACGTATTCTCTGCCGCTTTGTGAACGTCATCACCAGTGTTACCCGCACGTAAGAGTGCCGTTGAAGCTGCTTTGGCATCCAGTACCGCCTGATGCATCGCCTTGACTTCATCGGAGGGCTCGCCGTGAACAACCGTTCGCGTGCAATCGCCCCAAAGTCGAGAAGAGTCATCACGTGGAAACAGATCGAGAATGATTGGGACACACGTTCGTAACTTGCCTTCGCCAGGATGATGGCAATCCGCTACATGGGGTGCTGTCGCGCAAATTGCTCCGTGTCCCATGCTGAAGCCGCGTTGCATAAATTCGACTGCCGCCATCGCACGAATTTTTTCGCAGGTAAGTTCTGTATCCTCATACCGCAAGAATCCCTCCCGGTCTGCTGCACAATTGGCAATTCGCTCACACAGAAGCTTCATTACTTCTTCGGTGATATTTTGAGCTTTCTGCAATCCGGCAATTTCTTGATGGGTTTTTTGTCGGCGATCGATAACGCCTAAGCCTTCATCGTATTGAACTTTTATTTCCGCTTCTTGTAGGTGCCACGCATAGATATAGGGTAACGATCGATCGGCGAACACTTCTTCAACTTTGGCGGCTCGTAGAAGTTGGGTGGCGGCCTGAGCAGTGGCCGTTTCCCGATCCGAACTGAGTCCGAAAGGTGGTGCATGTTCGGCTGGACAAGTTACATCGTCTGCATGGCTCATCTTCACGACACGATCCATTTCCAGATCGCGAACGAGTGCGATCCGCTTTGAATCGAGTTCGATCCATGCGGCTGGATCTCCCAGCGGTACGCCGATTCGCTTGAATAGCGAAGCGTTCTTATCAGGATATCCTGCAAGGATACGAGCTGAAGAGGGCGAGGTTTTCATGCTTGAATCCAATTAAAACGGTGGGAAAGGAAAGAGAGTGGCAAACAACATTGTAAAAAATAAGGCAGAGATACCCAGTCCGATACTCATGGGTGTGATGACACGTAAACCTTCAGCTTCGGTCATACCACTCATCCGAGTCATGACCCAAAAAGCACTGTCAGTCATCCAGGAAACGGGTTTGCTGCCAGCTCCGATTGCCATCGCTAAATAGACGGGATGGTAAGGAAGCGACTCATTGGCAAAGCCCTGCAATATTCCTGCAGCGGTAATCATCGCAACCGTGGCTGAACCCTGAAGGGTTCGAACAGAGGCGGTTAGTAAAAAAGCCACAAGAAGTAGCAAAAGTCCAGGTACCCCGTTAGGCAAGGACCCAACTGCGTCTCCAATGCCAGCCTGCCGGAGCATTGCACCGAATGCCCCACCAGCGGCGGTGATCAGAATGATGTTACCTGCGGACGCGAGCGATCTGGAGATAAGTGATTCACGGTTGGATGCCGGACAGTATTTCCTTAACGATAGAGCAAAGCCTGCTCCGATCGCGATCGCTACGTTTTTATTACTGAGGATGAGAATCGTATTAGCGATGGAGCCTTCAGTGATCCAATTTGAGCTGATGAGAGTTTTCGCAAGGGATCCTAATGCGATCAGTGCGACGGGGACTCCAATCGGTGCCAAAGCACGAGAGAGAGATGGCATCGTGGTTTTAGTGGTCGAGCTTACCGCATCGGGAAGAGAGTCTGTCGATGGGGATTCACTGAGGTCTCGGAGGGGAATTTCAATGAAGCGATTGATTAGGCGAGCAATTCCCAGTGAGGCGATGCTGCTGCACCCGCCGATCAGTAAACCAGCAAATAACATCGTGGATATATCGATTCCCAGCTCTCCCGCCACAGTTAACGGCCCAGGTGTGGGGGGGATAAGCGAATGAGCGATAGATCCACCAGCAAGGATCGAGAGAATAAATAAAACGTAATCCTTTCCGAGTCGCTCCCTCAATGATCTTGCGAGGGGGACCATTAGATAAAAAACAGTATCAAAAAAGACCGGAATCCCAATCACAAAGGAGCTCGCTGCCATCGCCTCAGGTGCTCGCTTGGGTCCGGTAAGGTTCAGGATTCGGTCCACAATCACTTTCGCGGCACCAGATTCTGTTAGGCACTGTCCAATGATGCTGGCCAAAGCAATGAGTATTCCTATTTTTGCAGCTGTGCTGCCAAACTCATTGGCTAATCGCAGGGGTGCCGAAACGACCGCCGGCTGTGAAATTAACTTTTCAGCCTCTGCAGGGGTCATCGCCTGCTTTTCGACCTGGGTTTCAGCATATCGCTGCACTGCGGCATCCCCCATAAGAGCTGAAACAAGGAGTCCAGCCAGCAGGAGCGTCAAAAAAGCATGAAGTCGGAAAACAAGAATGCAGACGAGTACAACAATGACCGCGGAGATGACAAGTAGCCAGATATTCATGCAGGAATTCGTCTCGAGCAAGAGGTGCGGCAGACGGTCACTTCCCATTCCGCCTTAATGCATTAACCTAACGATTTCCCGCCCGGTTGTCCCATTGAATTATCCAGAACTACTTAGGAATTCGCTGTTATATTCGGCCTCACGGTGTTTAAGCTTTTAGGAAGCTTAGCAGTCGCCAAGGGAGCTTTTGGAAAATCGCAGGCAGAGTTCATCGAGGCAGGCTGAATCGACGTGTTTTTCCTCGGGAGCTTGAATGTTAGATTATTTCCTGTCGATCTATCTTTGTTAGAGAGATACCGAATCCGCTAAAGGAGAGGCAAATCTTTCAAGGATCGGTCTAAAGCGACATGGATACCCTGAGCAACGTGTTTTTCAGGACAAATACAGAAGAAGACGATTCCAAGTAGAAACGTGGGCAGATGGCCTTCATTTTTGCCAGGAATTGCGTGAAAAACAGTAAATCGAACGGTAAGAAGCAATGCCGTTATTACAGTGATTTGCCAGCGGTTACACGATATACACTTTTTAACCCCGGTTAGCACTTCCACTATGAGCTTCTCTTCCGAAACTGAGACGAGCTTTTTTCTGAGGCATGAGTTCGCGATTCGGCGATTGCATTCCTTGCTGGGTATTGTTCCCCTCGGCCTGTACATGGTGATACACCTTGCTACCAATGCGAGCTTGTTGAATGCACCCGAAACGTTCCAGCGTGCTGTGTACCTCATTCACAGCCCGGGTAAGCTCTTGCCGTTGATTGAGTGGGGATTAATTTTTTCCCCGTTGGTATTCCATGCTGCTATTGGCGTATGGATTTCGAAAACCGGTAAGATCAACAGTGGCCAGTATCGATTCGCAAGCAATCGTCGCTACACATTTCAGAGATGGACTGGGGTTATCGCTTTGGTCTATCTATTTTTTCATATTCTTCATCTTCACGGCTGGTTTCATAGTGATTTCTGGTTAGCGATTGTTCGACCGCAAGGTTTCGCCACCTTCCGGCCCTTTAATGCGGCTAGCACTTTGGTGCTAGCGATGGAGGGTTACGTTTGGCCGGCATTTTATTTTGTCGGAGTGATGTCTTGCGTCTACCACTTCGCCAATGGTCTTTGGACTGCTGGGATTACTTGGGGTCTGTGGGTTTCGCCTAAGGCACAGGCCAGGGCAAGCAAGCTTTGCACAGCGATTGGTGTTGGCCTGGCAGTCGTGGGCACCAGCGCGTGGTGGGCAGCAGTGTCTCCTTCCGCGGAAGACGCGGCGGCAATGGTTAAAATCGAAGAGAGGATGTATCAGTCAGCAACCGCTTCGGGCATGGTGACAGACAATCCGGATAAGAGATCCAATCCACCAGAAGCAACGGAGAACCCGATCGAAGTTGCCAACGAGTGAGACTACAGAAAAAGCACCATCAGAGCACTCTAATCTGTGCTCCCTGACCGGTGTATTTTCTGCATTAGACATCAAAATTTAGACATAAAACTTAATCTGAGAAAACGGTACATCGAAGATGGCAAAGCATCGTGTAGTGGTGATTGGCGGAGGTCTGGCGGGGCTAGCATCGACAATGAAACTTGCCGAGCTGGGTGTCGAAGTGGATCTGATTAGTCTGACACCTGTGAAACGATCCCACAGTGTGTGCGCTCAGGGTGGGATCAATAGTTGTAACGATCAGACTCGCCAGTTGGGCGACAGTGAGTGGAAACACTTTGATGATACCGTCTACGGTGGCGATTTTCTCAATCACCAACCGCCAGTAAAAGAAATGGCATTTTGGGCTCCAAAAGTCATCGATTTGATGGATCGACTCGGCGTTCCTTTTAATCGCACCGGGGAAGGGTTTATCGATCGTAGGCGGTTCGGTGGAACTCTCTATAAAAGGACAGCATTTGCGGGGGCAACAACTGGCCAGCAGTTGTTGTACGGTTTGGATGAGCAGGTCCGGCGATGGGAAGCCCAAGGCCGGGTCAAGAAGTACGAGTTTTGGGATTTCTTGGGCCCCATGCTCGACGAGAATAATCGCTGCAGGGGCGTCATCGCTCAGGACCTAGTTTCGATGGAAATGCGAGCATTTCCTGCAGACGCGGTAGTGGTAGCGACAGGAGGCTGCGGCCTCATTTACGGCAGAAGTACGATGAGTGTGTTCTGTACCGGTAGCGCTTCCAGCCGTTGTTTTCAGGCTGGGGCAAATTACGCCAATGGGGAGTTCATTCAAGTACATCCTACCGCAATACCTGGTAGCGATAAGCTACGGCTGATGAGCGAATCCGCGAGAGGCGAGGGAGGCAGAGTATGGGTTCCCCGACAGCCTCAAGATACACGATCGCCAAGGCAGATTCCGGATTCGGAGAGGTACTATTTTCTAGAGGAACGGTATCCGGAATACGGTAATCTTGTGCCACGGGATATTGCTACAAGGGAAATCTTTGATATCTGCGTCAATGACGGTCTTAGCATTGAGGCAGATCGAATGAGCGTTTACTTGGATTTGACGCATCTCCCCAAGGCAGAGCTGGATAGAAAACTCGGTGGCATCCTGGAGATTTATGAAAAGTTCCAAGGAGTCGATCCCCGGACAGAGCCGATGAGAATTTTCCCTGCGGTACATTACAGCATGGGGGGACTCTGGGCGGATTACCAGAAGAGTGGAGACGGTGGTTTGCTTGCGGGAGATCCAAGAAACCACATGACAAACTTGGAAGGACTTTATGCGATTGGAGAGTGCGACTACCACTACCATGGAGCGAATCGTCTCGGAGCCAACTCTCTTCTCTCATGCATTTTCACAGGTTTATTCACTGGATCCTCAATTCTAAGTTATGCCGAAGGCCAGTCCGCCGGTCACGCCGACGTGCCCTCAACTTTGATTGATCGATCGCTTGCCTCGCACGGTGAGCGACATAAATCTTTGCTGGGTGGTCAGGCAGGCGAAGGGGAAAATCCATACCTCATTCATCAGCAATTGGGTGACCTGATGACTCGTGTTGCAACGGTAGTGAGGAGAAATGATCAGTTGACGGATGCCCTCTCAAAAGTGGATGAATTACACGAAAGAGCAAAGAGAGTCAGCCTCTCGGATACCGGCAGTTGGACTAACCAAAACGTGGTTTTTGCGAAATCGGTACAAGACATGTTTCCAATCGCAAAGTGCATTTTGAAAGGTGCTTTGCAACGCGATGAGTGTCGCGGAGCTCACTTTAAACCCGAGTTTCAAAAGCAGTCGTTGACGGCTGAGGATCCCGTGGAAAGACGACATCAGGCAGAGAAGTGGTGCGACGAGTTTGATCGGAACAATCAAAAATATTTGAAGAGCACGGTCGCAGCGTGGGATTCGGAGAGTGATCAGCCCGATATCACCTATGAGTCAGTGGATACATCATTGATCAAGCCGAGACCTCGACTTTATGGTCTAGTCGGCGCGGAAGTAATTGAAGAAGTTTGGAAAGAACGTGGCAAAAGTAACGTGGGTGAGAAAGAGCCAACTGTTGCCGAGACCTAATGAATCAGGAATATGTAGAGAGATTAAATGACAAGAAATGACTGCCAGTAATTTTATATAACAAAACAATTTTTATGCCATAATTGATAATAGTTTGTTTTTCCGAATTACCTAAAGATTGATTTGGAAATCTACCATTTTGCATTTTTACATTTCTCCAAAAAGTAGTATTAGATAAATTA
>JAAXIK010000408.1:0-1227 GCA_012270385.1 Rubripirellula sp.
TCGATCATCCGGCACCAAATAGTCAGGGATAAACGTGTAGAGTCGTCCCAGCCCGTCACATGCTTCGCACATGCCTTGTGGGCTATTGAAGCTAAACAGTTGGGGCGTCGGGGCTCGGTAACTCTGTCCGCATTGGCCGCAGGCATAGCGTGATGAAAAAAGATGGTCATTCTTAACCAACCCGGTGCTTAGATCGTTGGGTTGTGATTCCGAGACAAATAAAGTGGTCTCTCCTATCTTTAAAGCGGTGCTGACCGCTTCCACTACTCGGCCACGATCTCGGTCATCGGGGGGAATACGATCAACAACAACCTCAACATCATGTCTTTTCTGGCGATCTAAAAGAGGTGGATCCGATAGTCGTATGGTTTCTCCATCCACCCTGGCGCGGACAAAACCTTGTTTTCGAAGATCCTCAAATAGATCCCTGAATTCACCCTTCTGTCGCCGTATCTTGGGGGCAAGAATCCACAGCGTAGAGTCTCTGGGTAGATCGAGAATTCTTGCGGTGATCGCATCTTTTGATTGGGCATCGATTTTGATGTTGCACTTTGGGCATCGCCCTGTGCCCACCCTGGCGTATAGCACTCGCAGAAAGTCATAGATCTCAGTGATCGTACCGACGGTACTACGCGGGTTGGATCCAGAGGATTTTTGACTGATGGAGATCGTGGGACTTAGTCCACTCACAAAATCCACGTTGGGTTTTGGCATTTGCCCCATGAATTGTCGAGCGAAGTTGCTCAGACTTTCGACATAACGCCTCTGTCCCTCGGCAAAAAGTGTGTCAAATGCAAGCGATGACTTACCGCTTCCGGAGACACCCGAGAAGCAAATTAACTCTCCCCGAGGAAGTGTTAGGTCGACATCGCAGAGATTGTGTTCTCTTGCGCCCTTTACTTGGATCTCTTTCGTCGTCATTCCCTCGCCGATCGAATCATTGTGGTGCATCACCGCTGGATGGAATGCATCTCAGGGGTCACCCGTAGTCTATCCGATCTGACAACAGAAGCCGAGAAGGTAACCACTGACTTCTCTTCAATAGTCTGGGTTACGGTAGTGAAATCAGTGGGAGCTTCGTGAAAGAGAATAGGTTGAAGCAATCGAGTTCCAACCGGTTATAAGCGGCGGCGAATGATGGGTTGAATCAAGCCACCCGACTCAATTTTGGCTCGGTCGCGGTCGCTTCTTGCGCAAGCACCTCTTGAGCTAGAGCACGATAGTCGG
>JAAXIK010000408.1:1237-3487 GCA_012270385.1 Rubripirellula sp.
TCAGCCAATCTAATATTTCGCCGAATACGAGTTTGAAAGAATTTGGCCTGACGAAAAAAATCTCTTGAGCTCTTGCTGACCTGAAAGAACTCATCCACGTCCGTGCTGACTTCGGCGGCTAGACGGGTATTGGACTCGTACATGCATAGCATCACACCGGTAAGCCGGAGTCGGCTATTCAAACGCCTCGACACGACTTCGACAGTTCGTAATAGCTTGCTGAGTCCGTGGAGTGCGAGAAAGTGTGGTTGGAGTGGTAAGAAGACCTCTTGAACTGCTACCAATGCGTTGAGGGTTAAAACGCCAAGGCTTGGTGGACAATCAAGAATCAAGTAGTCAAACGACTGGTGATCCTCGGCAAGGCGATCCCGTAATATCATTTCACGGCCAACCTCACCTGCGAGTTCCAGTTCCGCAGCTGCCAAATCTAAATTGGATGGGACAACGGAAATGTTAGGGTGATTTTCCACCGTCTGTCGAGCCTGCTCCAAAGCCACGTCACCACAAAGGACTTCGTACATACTTGGCGAGTCGCCATGAGCAGCAATCCCAAGGTGCAATGAAGCGTGTGCTTGTGGGTCTAAATCGAGAAGGCATACTCGACGCCCCGATTCCGCAAGTGCTGCAGCAAGATTTACCGAACTTGTCGTCTTGCCGACACCACCCTTTTGATTAATCACAGCGATCGAACGCATTTGGCTATCCTTTTCCTCGCATGAGTTTTCCGAGAATTACCAAATGTCACAAAATGCAGTCAATCGCAGCTTCTAAAAACTTGTTCGCCTGGGGGTTTGTTTGTTGGCTTACACCCAGCAGTCAACAAGAGTAGCTCTGAATTGCAGGTTGCTCATCGAAGGCTAGGCAGCTTTGCGGCCTTTGACCTGCTGATAAGCTAGCAAGATCTCGTAGAGGTCTGAATTCATGTTGATGAGATCTTCAGAGAAGTCATCGAGCCAAACCCTTTGATTTTCAACTGCGTCCAGGAGCAGCGGGATGACTTTGCTGAGTGGTACAGCAACCATTTTTGACTCTTCCGTTTCGACAGAGCTATCAAAGCCCTGATCTCGCCACATTTGTTCGAGCTGCGAATCCGGAGTATGGGAGTCGTCTTGAGGATTGTGGGGCTGATGAATTCGAAGAATCGGTTTTGACATGAAGAGGCTCGGTGTTGTCGATTTTTCGTGACAGTAAATGCTCAAAGCGTACCACCGAATCATCCGGTGCGACGCCGTGGCAATTATCGGTTTCGCAAAATGGTCAGATTGAATCGAATGTAAGGATTTTGACGATTGCTTTCTTCAGGCTGTCGTCGATGTGACGACTGGACCTGCAAACTGTCATCAAAAGCTTTGCATCGATTGCTCTGAACGTCCCAATATGAACTGTATGAGCTTTGGCACGCTATCTGCAATCTCAATTCAACCGTTCTCGAGCGGAACGATGCTTCGACTCAGTTGCCCATCAGGCGTTCCGAGTCAGTTTTCGACCGCTCGTTACCTTCTTGTAGCAGGCTGAGCAATTGGGGTCACCATCATGTTGAAGATAGTTTTTGCAATTTTGATAACTTGCTGCGGTCTAAGAGCACAGAGTGTTTTCGCGGATCACAGTAGTGATTTACGAAGTGCTTCCAGCCGTTATCGCGACGCGTCCATCCGTTTTGGCAAGGCGGTTACCACGGAGCGAACTTTCGGAACAAGGGAAAAGCGTTTGGGGTTTGACCTGCTTCGCCTCTCCAGTCGAATGCAGATTTACTCCCGAACACCGGGATTGAGCGATCGTTTACGAGACTGCTGGTGGGATCTCGAAGATCTTCATCGCGAGATTGAATGCGTGATCTTTGATCGGCCAGTGTGTCCAGCCACCGTGGAGTTGTTTCCTTGCTATCAAAGGCTGGTTTGTGCTTACTACGATCTTGAAACCGCTCTCGCCCGCGTCAACTGTTATCATCGCCGAGGCCAAGTTCACTTTCATCCATCAAGGGGCACGCCCATGTTCGGTTCGAGCCGATACGCTCAGTCGAACTGGTTGGATTTAATTCTTGGGGCTGTTGCATCCGGGATCGATTCAACTCGACATGATCACTATCGGAATCCTCGAGCGTATCATGATTCTTCGAGCCTTTTCCGCCACTCCAGCGGGAGGCCCGGTTTCAGTATCGGGTTTCAATCTGGCCGATTGACGCTGAATCCATCGGCATTGGATGATCATCGACCGTCACGAGCTGAGCTCGCTGCCCCGCTCGAGGCGAGG
>JAAXIK010000408.1:3497-6844 GCA_012270385.1 Rubripirellula sp.
GAGATTGTCGCAATCACGCCGAGAGAGGGAGTTGGAGCAACGGCTGTTCGAAAGCCGGTGATTTGAAGGTCACCGGCTTTCTTTTTGGTCGTCGCAGTCCACACCCTCAAGTGATCCTCGAACTCTGTGAGATGTGAACCACCCAGATGCTGAAATCGGGTCTTCTAGTCGACGCTCAAGAAGCCGAGCTGAGAGCGATAGCTGAATTTCTGATTGGGTTCTCAATGGAGATGGTTTGCGAAGAGCGAATCCAGCCTGCTCGGTTATCATTCGTTTCGATCATTAGCCAATCCCCTCTCCTCTGAGAGATCTTGAGAACTTTCCCTTCTCCACCCTCGATGATGCTTACTAGAGGAAACTGTTCTCCATTCCCTTCTCGGACTTCAATTGAAGGGGCCGACAAGACAACGGAATCGGTGGCATCCATTTGAGAAAGGTAAGAGGTAAGGGTCGTCGCAGAAAGAAGGAAACAGATAACACTAAATCCGAGGAAGGACCTGGAGAGGATCTTGTTGATCGCGGGTCTCCAGATTAAAAGCACGATAGCGTCCAGCCAGAGCATCCACCAAGAGGCCCAGAAAAAGAAACTGACTATTCCAGCTCCTGTCCTGCTCGTTGCACGGAATTGCCAGTTTTGCAGTTCGGCTAGCATCTTGGAGGACGTATCGTCCTGTTTCAATTGGAGTTCATCCTCCATGGTCACGAGCCGATCCAGATATCTGCTGTTCATCGGAGAAATGGCGAGTGCCGCTCTGTATGCAGCAACAGCATGGGCTTGAAGATCGATCTTTCGATAGGTTTCCGCGAGGTTGAAATACAATTTGTCATTTCGGATGCCTTCAAGGACCAGTCGCTCGAGTGTTAAAGCTGCATCCTGAAATGATTGTTGCCCGTCGCTCTTTGTCTTGGTCTGTAGTCCGGCGGTATACAGTTTGTTCGCTTTGGAGAGCAGGTCAATCTGTTGTGCGGTTGGGGGTTGGTTTGTGCTCAGGCGACGAGGTTCTTTTGTCTCGGTCGCGAAAAGAGGTGACGACGCTCCGAGCAAAAAGAGGGGCCAGAGCATTCGTACTGCAGCATGATGGTTCTGGCCGCTCATCCCCTTGAAGCGTGTTGAGTGAGTGAGTTCGCTGACAATTGCACTCGCCTCTGCTTTGGTTGTTTGATCGACGGAGTTTGGATGACTATCCGTTTGATGGAAAAACCTTTCTATCCCCTCAGCGATCTTATAGCGACCTTCTCTTCGGATCTGTCCGATTACGATTGAGCGATGATTTTTTTCTTTCGGTTGTTTGTACCACCTACATAAGAATTCTTCCAAAGCGAGTTGGACTTCTTCATTCGTTGCAGCGGTCTCCAAACGCTTGTTGAATCGATAGCTTGCTGGAAGCACGTCACCGAGTCGGTCTCGTCTCTTGAAAAGTAGTAAACCAGCGAACAGGAGTGGGGGCAGCATGATCGAAGCGATTGAAGATGCTGACCAGAACCGGAAAGGCATGCGAGACGTTAACGAATCGGCGCCGGAGAAGGGAGCAAAGGTGACTGCCGGAGTGGGTTCAACGGGCAGGGGGCCTGCTCCGTCTGCCGGGATGTTTTCGCTCGTTTTCGCATTTGGGTTGAGGGCGAGTATTTCTGCCTCGCGAACGGTGAGCGGAATGGCCTCAGATGAAATCGTAACGAAGGACTCCGACTCGGGATCAAAATAGGAGTACTCAATCGGTGGTATTTCTGTCACCTGTGCATTGAGGGGACGCAGTGTTGTGGTGAAGGTTTTTTTGGAGCCTTCGACTGTGCCAGCGAGCGAGTCGTCAGTCACCTTGAAATTCTTCGTGATCTGGCCCTGTTGATTCAACTGAGGTGCTCGCAAGACATCCATTGATCCGTCACCCTCGATGGTGATGGTGAGAGTCACTGGGTCACCCGTTTGCGGGTTCAATGGAGAGGCTTCAGTGCGAATCGTGTAGACACCGACTGCCCCAACATAGCTATCGGGCCTCCCTTGATCGGGAATAGGAAGGACTTCGATAGGGTCAACTTTGATCTCTGCAACGAGGGGTCTCGCTTCAGCCACTCGGAGCCGACTGCCAAAGGAACCAAAGCCTGACCCAAAGGGGCTGCCTGAGAAGAAGTCGTCGTTAGAGAAAATATCCAGCGGGCTTCTAGCGCGTCCCAGAGAGACGGGATAGTTAAAGATTACCCGAGTGTCCTGAGTATCGACTCGTGTCGCGCGATCCGGGTAAATGGTGGTATTGATTTCGTAGAGAAGATATTCGCGCTGCTGGCCTTCGGAATCTGCACGTAGGACCTGTCGGCCGCCGGGCCGTTTACGTTCTTTTGCGAGTTCTTCGACTCGTTCCTCGAAGAGCCCCCAAGAGGTGCGTTCAGAAAGACATTGCCACATCTCCTCTTCACGGAATGTGATTTGGTAGTCTTGGTTTCGATAAGGTCGAATCCAGAATTTGAGGGACAGATCGAGTGATTCACCGACGTAGATCGAATTTTTGTTTCCACTAATCTCAGCAAAAAGCAGGTCCCCCGTTTCACTTTTCGTAGCCACGATTTTGACCGCTTGTGTCATAGTCGTGACTCCGTCGGCGGTGACTTGAATCGGTGGAATGGTGAATACACCTTCTACTTGTGGTGTCACAAGGAATGAATAGACGACTGAAGTTCTTTGGCTTTTTCGTCCATTGATCCAGCTGGTCTGAGAGTTCCTTGACGGAGGGCCTGCTTGCTCAATGGTGAGGCCGTCGACTTCCGGGAAGATCGGTGTGTCGTGTTCCACCGCGTTATTGATGGCCACACGGAGAACAGTGGGTAATCCTACGTAGGTCTCGCGCGTCGAAACCTCAGCTCGAACATCAGCGGCAGTGGCAGTTTTCTGGATCTGAAAAAGAACGAGGCAAATCATCGCATGCCAGATGAACTGGTTCATGGCTGGATTTTTCGTTGAACGGTGCAACGGATTTTGCATGGATGCTGGGGTTGGGATGGAGATCGCGGAACGTTTTACCAATCTTTCTCAACGGGTATGGAGCGAGATTTTGCTTTCTGTTTGAGCAAAGCCCTTCTTGTCATCTGTCTGTCTCGAATGCTTTGTAAGAGCTTCCTCGCTTCATCAGCAGTCATTCCTGATGGGGTGGCCTGCTGATCGATCGACATGGGCTCTGGGTTCTCGGTTTCATTTTCAGAAGTGAGTTCACCTTGGTTAGTGTCCGCACTCTGATTTGCTTCGCCTTCTTCGCCCGCGTCTTGTTGCTGGTCTTGTTGCTGATCTTGTTGCAGATCTTGTAGCTGCAGATGTTGCTGAAATTGTTGATGAAATTGTAGAGCAAATTGTTAAAGAAAAA
>JAAXIK010000408.1:6854-7190 GCA_012270385.1 Rubripirellula sp.
TCTAGTCTACTTTTTTTTATATTTTTTTTTTTATTATTTTGTTTCTTCTGTTTTTTAATATCTTTTTGTATTTTTTGTTGCTGATATTGTTGCTGATCTTGTTGCTGATCTTGTTGCTGATCTTTGAGCATTCTCACCGCGAGTTCGAGGTTGTATCTAGCGTCTGGAGCATTGCCCCGAACCCGAAGCACGACTCGGTAATCCGCAATAGCCGAGCGTAGCAGTGAGGAGATCAATGCTGTTGATTCTGAATTCCCAGCATTTCTCGAGTTGTTCTGTCCACCTGCCGCGTCGCCAACTGCCATCGAAATTGCTGCTATGAGATCTGAGTCGTAT
>JAAXIK010000402.1 GCA_012270385.1 Rubripirellula sp.
GCACTGTAGTTGCAGTTGGAAGTGGCCGTCTTCTTGATGATGGTTCCCGGTCGGAAAGCCAACTGAACGCCGGAGATGTAGTTCTGTTCAGCAGTTACGCAGGTGAAGGTGTCGAGATTGACGACGTCGAGTACTTGCTGATGCGTGAAGACGACGTTTTGGCAGTCATCGAGTAAGCGATGCCTTGGGGGAAACCCTATCGCATCCATCATCCACATCACTTCAACCTGAAAACAGTAAATCAAAATGGCAAAGATCATTGCATTCGACCAAGAAGCACGCGACGCGATCCGTCGGGGTGTTTCCAAATTGGCGAGAACCGTCAAAGTCACACTCGGACCTCGTGGACGAAATGTGATCCTTCAAAAGAGCTTCGGTAGTCCTACCGTCACCAAAGATGGTGTAACGGTCGCGAAAGAGATCGATCTCGAAGATGTTTACGAGAACATGGGCGCCCGCATGGTGCGAGAAGTAGCCAGCAAAACCAGCGACGTCGCTGGGGATGGAACGACCACTGCGCCGGTCATGGAGGAAGCGATCTTCAACGAGGTGCTCAAGGCTGTGGTTGCGGGTGTCAACCCGATCCAGATGAAGTCCGGTATCGAAACCGCCGTCTCCGATATCACTGAAAAGTTGCATAAAATGGCAACCAAGGTGAAGGACAAGGAAGCAATGGCTAACGTTGCAACCATCGCGAGCAACAACGATCGCGAAATCGGTGACTTGCTCGCCGATGCGATGAGCAAAGTGGGTAAAGACGGAGTGATCACCGTCGATGAAGGTAAAAGCCTTCACACCGAGCAAGAGTGGGTTGAGGGTATGCAGTTTGATCGCGGCTACCTATCGCCATACTTCGTCACCGACCCTGCTTCGATGGAAGCTGTTCTTGAAGATGCCTATGTGCTCGTCTTTGAGAAGAAAATCAGCAACATCAAAGATATGGTGCCACTTCTTGAGAAGGTTGTGCAGCAAGGTAAGCCACTCTTGATCATCGCTGAGGATGTGGATGGCGAAGCTCTTGCTACCTTGGTAATCAACCGACTTCGTGGAACGTTCACGGTCGCTGCCGTTAAAGCTCCTGGTTACGGGGATCGCCGAAAAGCGATGATGGAAGATATCGCTATTTTGACTGGCGGTAGTGCGATCTTCGAAGCACTCGGCGTCAAGCTGGAAAGCGTTGACCTTCCACAGCTGGGTCGGGCTAAGAAAATCATCATCGACAAAGACAACACGACAATCATTGAGGGTGCTGGTAAAACCAGCGACATCAAGGCTCGTATTGACCAGATCCGACGTGAGATTGAGAACAGCACCAGCGATTACGATCGCGAGAAGCTCGAAGAGCGACTTGCGAAACTGGCTGGCGGTGTAGCCAAGGTCAATGTTGGAGCGGCGACCGAAAGTGAGATGAAAGAAAAGAAGGCACGTGTTGAGGATGCACTTCATGCGACTCGCGCCGCTGTCGAAGAAGGGATTTTACCTGGTGGTGGAGTTGCTCTTCTCAGAGCTTCATCTTCAGTCAAGCGATGTGATGAACTCTCCGATGAGCAGCTAGTCGGATACAACATTGTGCTACGTGCTTGTCGAGCACCTCTGACCATGATCTCTGAAAACGCAGGTCAAGATGGAGGCATTGTTTGCGAGAAGGTCACCGGCATGAAGGGTAACGGCGGCTACAACGCTCTGACCGACACCTACGAAGATTTGGTCAAAGCAGGTGTGATCGACCCAACGAAGGTGACTCGCACCGCTCTAAGCAATGCCGCGAGTGTCGCGACACTGCTTCTGACCAGCGATGCTCTAGTTGCTGAAACGCCAAAAGAAGGCAAGAAAGCCGGTACTGGGGGCGATCACGACATGTATTAATCGTCTCTGAGCGAATACGTCATCAGAAAAGCGACCGGACAAATCTCCGGTCGCTTTTTTTGTGCCATGACAGCGATCATGTGACAAGGATCATGAGAAGCCGGGCTGCAAGATCAGAGAGCTTTAGCTCTTGGCTCTGCAGCGAAATCAGCTGGGGGCGATCAGAAGGAGTCTGGCAACATTGATGTAGATCACAATGCCTAAAATATCGACGATTCCCGCCACGAATGGGTTACTCATCATCGCGGGGTCTAGGCCGAGTCTCTTAAAGATCATCGGCAGAGCGCCCCCGCAAACGCATCCAACAAAGATGACAAGGATGAGCGTCAGGGGGATAACCAATGCATCAGCGGGAGATGGAGCGAGAAAAAAAGCAACCGCGTAACCGATCAAAGCGAGGAAGCTTCCCAGTGTGAGGGCCACGATTACTTCGCGACGCATGACTTTGGGCCAGTCCAAAAAATCAACATCACCGCTGGTCATCGCGGTAATCACAAGCGTAGCACTTTGACTACCAGAGTTCCCTCCAGCACTGATGATCAACGGAATGAACCATACCAGCCATTCGTATTGAGCTAATTCCTGATCGTAATGAAAGAGCGCAAAGGCTGTGAGTAGAGCTGCAAAGAAGAGAATCGTGAGCCAGATACCCCTCTTCCATGAGAGCATCATGAGCCCAACATCCAGAAATGAATCTTCCAACGGCGCGACCGCTGCAATTCGTTGAGCATCTTCTTCGAGTTCTTCACGCACCACATCGATCACGTCATCATGTGTGATGATTCCTGCGAGGTGCCGAGCATCATCCACAACCGGTATTGCCAGAAGGTTGTACTTCTCGACCTTCTGGGCGACCTCTTCCTGATGTTCAGTGACGGATGCTGCAATCACATCCGAAACCATCATCTCCGCCAGCGTCCTGCTGGGCTTATTGAGGGAAGAGACAAGCTGCCGCGTGGAAACCACTCCGAGTAACAGTTGATTCTCGTCGACGACGTAGAGGTAATAGATTGTCTCTACATCACTCGCTTGTCTCCCTAATTCTTCGAGTGCCTCTCGTGCGGTCAGATCGGACCGCAGCATGGCAACCTCGGTGGTCATCAACGCTCCGGCCGTTCCCTCGGGATAGGCTCCAAGACGCTGAATGTCTCTACGTGCATCGACCGGTAAAAGATTAAGAATTTCGGCTACCCGTTCCTCGGGTAGACTTTGCATCAGGTCAACACGGTCATCAGCCGGGATTTCATCGACTAACGTGGCAACTTGGGTTGAAGCTTCCTGCTCAAGCATGGCCACTTGCCGGATCTCCGGAAAGTAGCCGAAGATTTCCGCCCGGCGTTCCGGAGACGCGTATTGAAGCACTCGCCAAACGTCATGGTCATTCAGGCCTTCCATGAATTCAGCTGTGCGACCGGCGTTCAGGGCGACGCAAAACTCTTCGAGTTCTGACCGATCATCATTGGCCAACATCTCTCGCAGTTCGGGCAGAAACAATGTGTTGACCATTGGATTGCTCAGCAAAATTGGTGAAAGGGACGCTTGCTGCCTCCCTTTGATCTTGTACTGCGAGAGTTTAACTCGGTTTGATCTAATTGCTCACACGTTCGACATAATCGCCGGTACGTGAGTCGATCTTGATAACGTTACCTTCTTTGATGAAACCGGGAACGATGAATTCAGCTCCTGTTTCCACTTTTGCAGGTTTCGTCACGTTGGTTGCGGTATCTCCCTTGGTGCCCGGAGCACACTCAATGACTTCCAGTTCAACTTGGTTGGGAGCTTCAACAATAATTGGATTGCCATTGTAGATGGTCATGGAGCAAACCATTCCATCCTTCAGATATTTCCAGATATCACCGGCAACCGAATTGGCAACTTCGTATTGCTCGAAGGTTTGCTGATGCATAAAGACATAATCTTCAGCTTGGCTATAAAGGAAGGAGTCATCGGTTTTCTCCACGTGAGCTGATTCAAGTGTATCGCCGCCGTTGTAGGTTCGATCGAGAGTCGTTCCTCGTACCAAGTTCTTCAATTTACACTTGTAGAGCGCGTTTCCCTTTCCGGGTTTGACGAATTGCATATCCGTCATCAAATAGGGTTCACCGTCAATTTGGACCTTGAGTCCTTTACGGAAGTCGCTTGTGTTATAAGTAGCCATATAGGGATGGCTCCGTTTTGAGGGTCTAGCTGTGAAATATTCAAAAATCGATGGTCAACTTGAATGACGCAATGCGACACTAATAATCGATCGGACGAGATTTTAACGACAAGTGCAGAGTTTGTCCCGCCCGCTTTGGATGGGTTTGATGAGGAAAATGCAGGAACCCCGGTGAATTGGCGGGTTGCAATGAAACGCGCGATTCGATCGAGCAAAGAATTGCGTCAGCTGTTGAATTTGTGTGATGAATCCCCAGAAAACGGTGTGAACAAAGCTCATTCTGACGCTGGGATTACCGCCGAAGCTGATTTTCCCACTTTTGTTCCCCTGGAATACCTCTCAAGGATCCGGCAAGGGGACGTCAATGACCCGCTGCTTCGTCAGGTATTACCCGTTGAAGCCGAGGATTCCAGTGTGACTGGATTCTCTTCTGACCCCGTTGGTGATTTGAAAGTGATGCCGACCACTGGGATTCTTCACAAATACTCGGGACGAGCTTTGGTTGTTGCCACCGGCGCTTGTGGGATTCACTGCCGCTATTGTTTTCGACGAGAGTTCCCCTACGGCGAGGCGTCCCTGGCTGGAAATGCTCTGGCGTCTGCGATGGAGTATATCCAAGAGCATCCTGAAATCGATGAGGTCCTGCTCAGCGGTGGTGATCCGCTGACGCTGGTTGATGAGCGTTTGAAGCAGTTAATTGACGAAATTTGAAGTTGCTCGCATGTGAATCGACTACGTGTTCATACTCGTATGCCGGTGGTGATACCGCAGCGTCTGACCCCTGAATTGGTGGACGTGTTCAAGCAATCACGGCTGACTTCATGGTTTGTGATTCATGTGAATCATCCTCAGGAACTCGACGCATTCGTGCTGGAACGACTTAGCCTTCTGATTGACGCGGGAATTCCCGTTTTGAATCAAGCCGTTCTCCTGCGTGGTATCAATGATCAAGTCGAGACGATGGAGGCACTCTGTCGAAAACTTGTGGATCATCGAATTCAACCGTATTATCTGCACCAGCTGGACCGCGTACATGGAACGTCACATTTTGAAGTTCCACGCACGGTGGGATTGGTATTAGTCGCTGCGCTCCGCGAACGTTTACCCGGATATGCTGTACCGGAGTACGTGATTGAGTAATAGGGAAAGAAATCGAAGACTCCTATCCACTAGCACATGAATTTCATTCCAGTGAGTTGGGGTGTTGTGATGGGCAACGTAAAGTGATTTTAATTCGATCTTATTGAGGTTGTCGTGTATCTGCGAGAGAATCCAGTCTTGCAACGTGAGTTGCTGGTCAATCTGCGCAAGCATCGTTCTTTTGTGCTACTGGCGATCTATCAGATCGTTCTCGCGTCCATTGTTTGGATCGCTTGGCCTCAAGATCTCATGATGGATCTCACGACCAATCCACCTTCAGCGAAGAAGCTCGCGAATTTATTCTTCCTTGGCCAATACGTCATCGCATCGCTGATGGCTCCAAGTTTTGCTGCGGGCGCAGTGACAGGTGAGAAGGAGCGAAGTACTTACGAAATGTTGCTCGCGAGCCCTCTGCGGCCCGGGGCAATCATTTTGGGTAAGATCATCGCCTCCCTGACTCACCTTATCCTTTTTGTTGTCGCTTCCGTGCCCATCATGGTTCTCTGCTTGCCACTTGGTGGGTTGAGTGTTTATGAGGTGCTCGCTGCCTATTTAGGTCTGCTGATCTCCATCATCCTATTTGGAAGTATCAGCATCTTTTGTAGCAGTTATTTTTCAAAGACCAGCCACTCCTTGGTCGTCAGCTATTTGGTGATTTTGCCTTTGGTTTTGGGAGCTATCTTCCTATGGCAAAGTTTAGAGCAGGACGGGGCATTGAGGTTAAAGCTCATTGTCTTGGTTCTCCCACCGATTGCGTTCACTTTCGTCGCAATCATGGGAGCAGCTTCAGCCAAACGCATGTTATACCCGCCTGACTTGGGTAGTGAGGGCCACGAAGTTATCGATATCGATCGTGAAGGTGAACAGGCCGTTGGCTTGGTGATTCAATCTGATCAATTTCCGGATCGCTTATTTGCACCACCTCGTAAAAGGGATTTGATGCCCGATGGTTGCAATCCTGTTTACGATAAAGAGTTACACGGGGAGATCTTCAGCCAAGGGACTTTAATGTTACGCTTGGCAATTCAGATCAGCATGCTGTTAGCGATTCCCATGATGGGTATTTTCCTGTTCTGGAAGATTGAGTCGTGCGTGTGGTTTCCCATTTACGTGATCGTATTCAATCTGCTCGTCGGGCCAGTGTTTTTGGCCGGTAGTATGACCAGCGAGCGCGAGCGACAAACGCTTGGGCTACTTTTGACCACAAATCTGACCCCGTGGCAGATTCTGTTTGGGAAGTTTGTGGTTGGATTCAGGGTCGCGGGCGTCCTGACCAGTTTTTTGGTGTGGCCATTTTTGCTGGGAGTCGCATTGAATATGAGTTTTTGGAGTAACTGGCTTGCCGTCATTCAGATGTTGGCAGTCATGGTCCTTGTGTGCCTTGCCAACTCGGTCTTGGCTCTCCTTGCTTCGCTCTTTAGTTCGCGGACATCCATCTCGCTGATAGGAACCTATGCCGCCCTACTGGTGCTGTATGTTCTCCCACCTGCCACCAGTTACGTCACGAGGCTGCTTGGATTCGCAAATTCCACGGTAGCCTTTGTGGACTTCTTTGGCTTCTTCAGTCCCTTCTCCGCCTTATTTGCGATACCTCTCGATGAGAACCTGAAGTACGTCTACGACGAGGATCCTGCAAATATCGGCGACCCATCCATCGTGATCGGTTACCTCTGCTTCACCGTCCTTTTCATTGCCCTGGCCATTCTTCTCATGGTCGTGCGTTTGCGTTCACGAAAAGGGCTCGCAATTTAATGAACCGAGGAGTTTGATTCTCTAACGGCTCCAGAAGCTGAGTCGTCTTGGCGACTCTTACTCTTGTCGATTCTTATTCGGAATTACCCTCGGTTTCCGGGCTCAAATCCTACGACGATTACTCCTCAGTCCCTTCCGGTTCTGCGGTTTCATTCGCAGTACTTTCCTGCTCAGTACTTTCCTGCTCAGTTATTTCCTACTCAGTGCTTTCATGATAAGTTCTTAAGCTTGAATCATCTGGCTCATACA
>JAAXIK010000332.1 GCA_012270385.1 Rubripirellula sp.
CTTCATGGAAGCTAGGGCAGTGCATCGCTTCTTTAAATTGGGGCAAAGATTGAGGTTTCTCAGTTCTCAATCCGAGCAGGGTGATTTTGTGGAGCTCAGAGTGGATTGGGGGTCAACGACTCCAAATTCCAACTTGGCCGACCGTTTGACGGCTTTTCTATTGGGTTTATCGTCATTGTTGCCCCTTGGTATCCAGTTTGACATTGTGTTGATCAAATCCCCTGCAGCATGGGCGTTTTCAGCGAAGCAAGCCCTGCACGTGGTGCCAGGATTCATTGTGATTTCGCAGGCTGGCTTTTGGCATCAACCTAAAGAATTTCCCCAATAGAGGGGTTTCTGGCGACGGTTTCTTATCACTTCATTGCCCACTTTAGGAGGCAACATGTGGGGGAGGCGGCGCGTAGCGATCACGAAGTCACCCGCAGACGCTCTTGTTTTACCGTTAAAGTTCAGCTAATTCACACATTCCTAAAGATCACCAGCCAAAAAGTCGATTCCAGAGGAGATGACTGGAGTTTTAGCGTGATTATTGTGCGCAGCTGGATCACCACAATGCTGTTGTAGCTAACCAAATATGGACAGGAAGTTCAAATGACCATCGAGTCGGATAGGTCAAAAGATGGCACGAGTTTAAACCAAGGTGACGTGGAGGAACGAATCGTTCCTTTATGTGATCCACCGATACTCTTCTCATTGCCTTCGTTAAACAGTAACTCACAGCATGACGGATCCGATGTCGCTGAGGGCGAAAAAGTCAAAACGGATCCGTTGCAAAATCACCTTCCGACGGAAGGGGTAGACAGTCTCACTCAAAAAACGAACAAGATTGTGAGCTCCACGGAATCGAATCTCCGATGGGGCGTTGAGAGTGTTCCGGGACAATGTCGACCCGCCTCCGAGCCTGTTGAGCTGAATCATACCGGTCCTGTTTCGGATAGTGCTACCGTGCGCGCGAAGCGTTCAGAGATCACCTCACTTTCGGAAGCAAACCATGCGGAAGGGAGAAATACAGACTCGAGCACGATTAAGGTCAGCAGTTTAGACCGTGCAGATGCGTCTCCGAGCAAACATGAGGGTCCAAACAAGCTTCCTCTGACCGATTCCGTCCCGGCTGGCAGAACTTGGATGGAGCAGGTCGGTTCTCATGGGATCGTTATCGGTTTGTTATTGAGTGTGATTGCGGCGGCACTACTCACCGGACGAGACCGTGAGCAGTCAAGTTCTGAACAGGTTGATTTGCTCAGTTTTGACAGGAATGATCTTCAGCTTCCACTTCCTGAAGTCTTTGAGATTGACTTAGGACAATCTGAAAGTGGTTTGGCTACCAACAAAAAACCAGCGAATCCGCAAGAGGAGCTCGAGCAAGATCCTGACCGCGATCTTTTTCCAACCAATTTAAACCTGCATTAAAATCCTTCCACGAATGCGGTTGGTTCGATGCAGCCTCGGTCTGGAAAAGATGCTGAGGTCGAGGAGGTTGCCGTTTCATCTCTGACCGCTGATGAAAATCAAACGGGTGACTCTCAGGCCGAAAAAGACCCGCTTCCGAGTCTTGAACAGCTTGCGGGCGGATCTGGTGATCTAACGCAAGACACCCATATTCATCAAGTGTCTTCGGAAAATCCAAAGGAAACGACCAACCCAAAAGCCATTGATAACTGGCTGATGTTTCTCAAAGCAATGGAAAGAATTGAGACAGGGACAGATAATCCATCTACTTCTATCAAGTGAATAGGCTTCTTTAAGATGAAATCTCCTAACCAAAGCTTTGTGCAGGCGTTCTCACGTCGTGCCAAAGGGCAAGGGCCACACTTTGACAATGAGAATCTTAACCAGAGCAATGTTGAAAATAGCCAAGAAACGAGTTCACCTGCTGAGCACTCAGGCATTTACCCAAAGATGACCGAAGTCCAGCACCAATCGGTGTACGATCTTCAGATCAATGATTCGATTGCAGACAGTGCTTCGGTGTGGATAGATCAGGAAGATGGACTAGTGGCTCGCATCGACAAGGGAACTCATCCTCTCAAAGCTGACTGCGAGGGTAACTCAAATCTGTTGGTCAATCAGCTAGAAGAGAATCTTAGCCACGAAAGGTTGCAAGAAGAAGAAGTCTCGATAGATATGATTAACGAGGAGACAGAGAGCTTTCTGTCTATGCAACACACTTTCACAGCTTATGCAGAATCCACGGCTGCTTTGGAGCGGATCAATCATTGCACGGAGCTAGATGATCTAAACGCTGGTAGTCAGGTCGATTTGTCTGATCATGAAGAATTGCAAAATTCGACTCAGTCTGTAACTCAAGTGAGCGAATTTGAAGCGGCTTGGGAGGTAGAGCAATTTAGAATGCCTCCCCATATCAAATCATTATTCACTGAGAATGAATTGTCGGAAGAGTTAGCAGCTAGGTTATTGGAGGCTGTAAGATCCGGACTCAATAGTTTGCTTGTAACCAGTGTGAGCCCAAGAGAAGGCAAGACCACCGTTGCTTTAGGGTTAGCGGTTTCAGCCGCAAAAGCGGGACTGAAAGTAGCCATCGTTGATGGTCATGTGGACTCTCCGAATCTGGCGGACACTCTGCATTTGGAGATAGAGTGCGGTTGGGAAAGCCTGTCTGACTCAACTCCAGTCTCTGAGATTGCAGTTCAGTCTCTCAGAGATCAATGCACGATCTTCCCATACTTGAGGTCATCCGATTCAAAACATATTTTTGACCGCAGCTATCAGCCTCTTCTCGAGACGATCACGCCTCACTTCGACCTTGTGGTCATTGATGGTCCGCACGCGACTAATCCTCTGCAAGATTTTGACGTGCAAACCATTGACAGTGCGGTAATTGTTCGTGATGTAAGACTCGATAATTTTGGGACGGTTCGTGAATGGTCAACTCACCTCAGCATGGCTGGGCTGAAGAGCATTGGTGTGGTTGAGAACCATCTCTGAATTCGCAATGCCGACGTCGAATTTTTCATCAATCAAGACGCTACTTTGGTTGTCGTTAAGCGGGATTTTTCTTAGAGACGCTTTGCGTTACCTATTCCCGTTTTGAACGACCTAGTAGACGCCACAGGGACGACGCGTTCTCACGGACTCGCTTCCTCTAATAATTTGATCCATGGACCAACGTAATGGCCGTTGTCATGGAAGGTTCGACCACTAATCAGATTGCCGTCGATTACACACGGTTCGTTCACAAAGATACCGCCACAGACTTCTAGATCAAATTGGCATTTAGGAACGGTTGCCATTTTTCGACCTCGTACGCAGTCGGCGAAAGCTGGGATTTCAACTCCGTGGCACACGCTAGCGATCGGCTTATTCGTTTCAAAGAAATGCTTTGTGATTCGTACGAGGTCTTCATCGTATCGGATGTACTCCGGTGCCCTTCCCCCGCTGAAAAGAATGCCTGCGTAGTTTTCTGGTTGAATATCTGAAAAGGCTATATCTGCCTTGATCGTATAGCCTTCCCACTCTTTTGTGATTGTCCAGCCAGGTTTTATTTCATGCAGGACCATTTGATAAAGTCGTTTTTCCGGCCCAGCGACGACGGGCGTGAAGCCAGCTTCCTGCAAGCGGTAATACGGGTACATGGTGTCAAGAGTTTCGGTAGCGTCACCGACAATGATTAGAACTTGCTTAGACATGCTGTGGTCCAGTTTCCGTGGCGAGATTTTTTATCCATATAAGTCTATACAGATTTTGGTAAACGTAGCAGTATGGTTATGGCCCCACACATCTGATTGCCTCTCCTTTAGTTGTAATCGTGAAAGCCTTAGACTGCATATCACCGGGATTTGAAATGGATCACACAGAGGTAACCAATGCGTACTCAGTCTGCTTTTAAACAGCTCAATTCATCAATCTTGACGGGGTTTTTTATCACCTTAGCTTGGATTTTTGCACTTGCTTCAGACTGCCAAGACCAAGAGGAGGTGGTGTTGATCAAGGACTATTTTGATCGAGCTGAAAGCAATGATGACCTTGAGCAAATTGGGAATGGATGGGGCACCAATAGCCAAAAAAGGGCAAAAGGACAAAAGCAAGTTGATCTCGTCGATGGTGCTATGAAGATTACTCGAGCACGTGTCGCAGATCATGGTGTATCGGTTACGCATGAAGCGGCTTTCACCGACTGCATTCTCACACTTAGGTTTAAGCTCGGGCAAAAAGACGATTTGGGACTTAATATTGCTGACATGGGTGAAAAAACCGTCCATGCGGGCCACCTATGCGTAGCAAGGATACGTTTGAATTCGTTGGAGCTCACCGATCTGAAGACCGGTCGGATGAATCTTGCTCGACGTCAGCGTAAGCAGGCAGGTAAAGAAACCGCAGAAGACAAGGAGATTGTCTCGAAGACAACCAAAAAGAGTCCTATCGAATTGCAAGCTGACCAGTGGCATCAGCTTGAGCTCACGATTATTAGTGACCGAATGACTTTGGCCATTGATGGCGTTATGATCGACTCTTTTAAATCCCCCGGCATAGGGCATCCAACGAAGAGTCGCCTGCGTCTGTCTGTGAATCGCAATGCTTGGGTAGACGATCTGAAACTTGTCAAAATGAGATGATGCTACCTGGTGTGTACGATATGTAGGCGACTAGATCAAATATTTTTTGCTTATCAATGATTGGAAATCAAATGAGTAATGATCTTGCAAAGACTCCGCTGGATTCGGTGCATCGCGAGGCAGGAGCGCGAATGGTGCCATTCGCTGGATATGAGATGCCGATTTATTACAGATCGATTGTTTCTGAGCATAACGCGTGTCGTGAGAAGGCGGCACTATTCGATGTTTCTCATATGGGACGTCTAAGGTTTGATGGTGTCGGAAGTGAGGCGTTATTAGACAAGTTATTAACCCGTAAGGTCTCTGATATGCCAGTGGGGGGAGTGCGTTATGGCCTGATCTGCAATGACACAGGTGGAGTACTGGATGATGTGTTGGTTTCACATCTGGAAACCCCTTCACAGCAGAGATACCATCTCATGGTGGTTAATGCATCCAACCGTGTAAAAATATTAAAATGGATCGAAAGCCTGTTGCCAGAGTTTCCCAAAGTCACCTTCTCTGATCGAACAGACATCACAGCGATGATCGCAGTGCAAGGACCACTTGCCATTGAGACATCGAAGCGGATCTTTCACTTTGATATCTCAAAGTTGAAGTACTATCAGGCAACAATCACAAACCAATTTTCCAAGCCTGTGATGCTGAGCAGGACAGGTTACACCGGCGAAGACGGCTATGAATTAGTTTGTCGTGCAGAAGAAGCCCCCAGAATCTGGGAGAATTTGATGCTAGTTGGCCGAGACGCGGGATTTTCAGAAGCCGGACTTGGAGCGAGAGATACCCTACGGCTTGAGGCGGGTATGCCCCTCTATGGGCATGAATTAAGCGAATCGATTGATCCGCTCACCGCCCAGTTGGGATTCGCCTGCACTCTTGGGAATCGGGATTTTATTGGCTCTGATGCGTTAGAAGGTATCGCTGAAAATCCAACACCGATGGTTAGGGTCGGTTTACTTCCCGACTCCAAGCGACCTGCAAGAGAGGGCTATCCTGTGCTAAATGCTGAGGGTCAAGCAGTTGGGGAAATAACCAGCGGATCTCAGTCTCCAACACTAAGTCGACCGATTGCAATGGCTTATGTTCGGAGGGATGATGTAAGTTCCAACCATTTGCAGATTGACATACGAGGTACTTTGGTACCAGCTGAAATCGTTCAGCTCCCTTTTTATCGTCGGAGCTAGTCGCTCAATAGGAGAAAGTTTATGACTCGTGATGAAACAAAACTCTTGTATGCATCCACACATGAGTGGGCTGATATTGAGGAGTTGGATGGCGTGAAGTATGCAACGATCGGTGTGTCTGCCTTTGCAATCGAGCAGTTGAATGATCTAGTTTACATGGATCTACCAGAAGTTGGTCGTGAAGTGGAATCGGGTGATGAGTTAGGAGAAGTTGAATCCGTAAAGGCAGTAAGCCCGCTGTATAGCCCCGTTTCTGGTGAAGTAGTTGAAACACATGGTGAGTTGCCAGATGAACTCGAGAAACTGAATTCTGACCCGTACAACTTTGGCTGGATCGTAAAGGTTAAAGTTTCCAATGATTCTGGAATGGATACT
This sequence comes from Rubripirellula sp., assembly GCA_012270385.1. Classification (GTDB taxonomy): domain Bacteria; phylum Planctomycetota; class Planctomycetia; order Pirellulales; family Pirellulaceae; genus Rubripirellula. The sequence continues at coordinate 6,134 of JAAXIK010000332.1, forward strand.
CTCCTAAAATACGAAGAGTACAAAAAACAATGTTCGGAATCTGCATGATGATTTCGCCAACCGATGAGATCTTTCTTCAACACTAGATCTCGCATTTTTCAAGGCATCGATAACAAACAAAAAAAGAAATGACATCAATAGAGGGGCGTCTTATCCCTTTCCGGAAATATTCGGGAACCGACAATATGTCGTTGGATCAGACACTCCAAGAGGTGGTGGATCGATCGCAGCAACCGACTTTGCGGTTTTACGGTTGGCAAGAACCGACTTTGTCGCTGGGTTACTTTCAGTCCAATAGTGAACGTGGCACACACCAAGCTAGTCAGTCCTCTGCATGCGTAAGGCGTGCAACCGGAGGAGGTGCTATTCTGCATCACCGAGAATTGACCTACAGCATCATCATGCCGCAAGCCATCGGAAGGATTGGACCGAGCACTGAATTATATCGGGAAATTCACGCAAGTCTGATCGCTGCACTACTACCACTGGGTGTAGTTTTATCGCCCTTTCATCGTGGTGATCAAAGTTGCTTAGGAAATCATTGTGATGCTTTCTTGTGTTTCCAGCGGCGTACCTCGGAGGATCTGATCCTGAATGGTTATAAGGTCGTGGGTAGCGCTCAGAGAAAATCAAAAGCATCGATACTTCAGCACGGCAGTTTATTACTCAATGCCAGTCAATACGCTCCCGAGTTACCAGGGATAAATGACCTATTGAATTACTCGTTGCAATTTGATGATGTGGTGGAAGCAGTCTTGAGGAGCCTCTCCAGTTGTATGGGACTGACGTGGCGGGAAAAAGACTTTACTTCGGAGGAGTTTGAACGAGCCAGATCCATTGGCAAGGCTAGGTTTAATCGGCAAAGCTGGCTCCTTCGCCGTTAATGCGTCAGTACTCGCTTGAAGTTCTGCTCCCTGCATACCAGAGACAAGAGATCCGAGATTTGACCCTTTCGAGCGATTCCGGAATTGATACTTCTCTGGGGGGGTGGGGGCATGTAGCTTTCCGAATTCCACACTAAGGGTGC
>JAAXIK010000316.1 GCA_012270385.1 Rubripirellula sp.
AGACGTTTAGCGATTGAATCAGCTATCGACGAAACACTTCAGCTCTACTTTCCATGAGTTTAGTAGTTACCCCCGCAGCAGAAGCGCCAAATTACGGATTGCCCAGCGAAATCCCCACTAATTCAGCATGCAGCAATTGAGATGTAGGACTATCGAGAATTGCAGCAGATTGGGTCGTACGTAATGGCTATCAGGTCCCCTACAGACGACGCAAACCATCTTCGGTCATTGGATTCGGAATTTCGCGATCAATCTCATCGAGCCTGTCGAGCGTCTCCTGATCTAGGATGAGATCCCGTGCTTGCAATGAATCTTCAAGCTGCTCCAGTGAGGTAGCTCCGAAAATTGTGGATGCCACAAAATCATGCTGACGACTCCAAGCAATTGCCACAGCAGTTGCAGTCACGTTGATTGAATCTACAATTTCAATGATCCGACGTGTTGTTTCCAAGGTGCGAGGATTGATGAACCGATTGGCCATCGCTTTTTGTCGATCGTTACCATCATCGAGGTAAGCGCTAAACCTTGCTCCTACGGGGTTTTCATCGAGATACTTGCCTGTGAGAACACCACCGCCCAGAGGTGAGTAGGGCAATAAGCTCACCTCTTCGCGTCGACAAACTTGAGCCAATTCGCTCTCACAACGTCGGTTGATCAAACTAAAGTTATTCTGAACGGTCTGATAACGATCGAGCTTGGACTGATCCGCAGCCCATAAGCTCTTCATTAAGCCCCAAGATGACTCATTGCTGCAACCGATGACGCGAACTTTCCCCGCGTCTCGAAGTTCGGTCAGAATCCCTAAGACCTCCTCGTAAGGCATACCGTGATCAGGCCAATGAGTTTGGTAGAGATCAATATAGTCCGTTTGAAGTCGCTTCAAAGAATCATCACACGCAGAGATGATCTGACGGCGATCCAACGCGGTTTTCCCATGTCGCACAGGTGGCTTGAACCATCCGTGCCCAGGCCCAGTTACCTTCGTCGCCACAATGATCGAATCTCGCGGCTTCGTTTTTAGCCAACGACCGAAGATCTCTTCGGTAATCCCGAACTTCTCTTCTGTTGGGGGAACAGGATAAAGCTCAGCAGCATCATAAAAATCGATCCCCACCTCATGAGCACGGTCGCAGATGGCATGACTCAATTGCTCATCACATTGCCCACCGAAAGTCATCGTTCCCATGCAGAGATCCGACACGACCACACCGCTCCCACCTAACCTTCGCCATTGCATGATCTGCCCTCCAAGATTTGACTGCGTTCCAACGCTTGCCTGAACTCTAAAACTCTGCTCAATTCCAAAGTTGATGTGACCGCATCCACCATGAACCACGGACCGGTAGAATCATACCCGCTTTCTTGTTTCAACACAGTAATTAGCAAAAGAGTCAGTAAGTGCTTCAATAGGATATTGATAGATAAAAAGATGGTGAAGGACGTCAACTGGGACCCTACGGTCACCTCAACCCAGACCTTCGTTTCCAGCAATCGGATTTCCGGTTAGAATTCCGCGTCCAGAATTATCCGTATAGAAATCGGTTCGATTCTGACACACCGTATCAAGCTCCAATACAAAGACTAAGCGAGTTCCCCTGCATGTTCACGATGGCAAGTAAAAAACGATGCTGCAAGCTGCTGGTTGGATTGGCCATGCTCCTGAGCCTCAGCTCGCAGGTGCTGGCCGAGCAAACTCGTAGCGAGAATGAGCACGGCCCGGATTCTTTCCGTACTGAAGGTGTCCCCCGAGGAACCGTGCCTCACAACCAATTGCTGGCATGCACAACTTTCCCGGGAACTCAGAGAAACTACTCCGTCTACGTTCCGGCTCAATATGACGACTCAAAGCCCGCCGCATTGATGGTTTTCCAGGACGGTCACGCGTTCGAGGGAGAAACCGGTGACTTCCGACTTCCCATTGTGTTCGACAATCTCATCGCGAAAAAAGAAATGCCGATCACCATCGCCGTCATGGTAGACCCTGGATTCAAAAGTGAACTCCCAGAAAAGCGGGGCTGGCGACCTCGCCCCGAAAACAGGAGCTTTGAATATGACAGCATGACTCCGGATTATGCAGAGTTCTTGATTGAGGACCTGCTTCCAATCATCGAAAAGAAATATCAGATCACCCAAAACCCTGAACTGCGAGCAATTTGCGGAAATAGTTCAGGCGGCATTTGTGCGTTTACGGTGGCGTGGCATCGCCCTGAGTCTTTTCGGAAAGTGCTCAGCCACATCGGTAGCTTCGTGGACCTTCGTGGTGGCCACAATTATCCGCCAATGATTCGCAAGACAGAGAAGAAACCGATTCGCATCTTTCTTCAAGACGGTGAAGGCGATCTGGATAATCAATTTGGAAATTGGCCTTTAGCAAACCAACAGATGGCCAAGGCACTGGAATTTAGTGGGTATGATTACAAATTGGTTTTCGGAACAGGTGGTCATAATGGGCAACATGGCGGTGCTATCTTCCCAGACTCGCTCCGTTGGCTTTGGAGAGACTGGGAAAACGAGCAGCCGTAAGTTCAAGGCTAACGTCCGTCCAAAGCAAGTTTTACGCCTCTTACCAAACCCGGTCCGCATGCCTGGGTCGTGTCAATCCTCTTATTGCCTCTAGCACTTAGCTTTAAACTACATTATCAGCTTGCTTATTTCCCATGCCTGATCGCACCATATCTTCCGCCTCTGACGTTACATTCTCGGTACCCTTCGTGCACCGATTGCGCATCACGGATGATGTTTGTGGCGATGATTACCCGGTGCTAAGCGAAGCTCTCGAGGGCGGCGAAACCGGTGAGGCAAGAGTGCTTCTGATTGCGGAAAGAGTTCTGCAAGAAAATGCGAAGCGTCTGGAACAAAACATACGCTCTGACTCTTCCACAAAATTGGTTTCGGACATCGTTTGGATCGATGGTGGTGAAGCAAGCAAGAATTCTCTTGATCAGATCAAATCCTTGCTTCAAACAATTAACGAAGAGAATCTTGATCGACGCAGCTACATCATTGTCATCGGAGGTGGAGCCGTACTTGACGCAGTTGGTTTCGCTGCGGCGATCGCTCATCGTGGCATCCGACTGATCCGCCTGCCTACAACCACGCTAGCGCAAGCGGATTCTGGAGTGGGTGTAAAGAACGCAATCAACTACTTCGAGAAGAAAAACTGGGTGGGCACCTTCGCTGTGCCTTGGGCAGTTTTCAACGACACCAAACTTCTTGAGTCGCTGCCAGACCGTGATTTCCGCAGCGGGTTTAGCGAAGCAGTCAAAGTGTCGCTGCTCAAGGATAAAAATGTGTTCCACTGGCTGTGTGCCAATGCAACAGCAATCCATGACCGCCAAACCGAAACGGTAAAGCACGCCATCAACCGCTCCTGTCAGTTACATCTTGACCATATCACTCAGGGTGGTGATCCTTTCGAGATGCTCGAAGCTCGCCCGCTGGATTTTGGTCACTGGTCAGCACACCGTTTAGAGCCTCGAACCCAATTTGACTTGAGACATGGTGAGGCCGTCGCCATAGGCGTTGCGATTGATTGCATCTACTCTTCTCTGGTTTACGGATTCCCCAGAGAATCGTCCCGAGCAGTCTGCCAATGCCTCGATGACCTTGGCATCGTCCTTTGGCACTCACAGATTGAACCCATCAATGAATTACTCCAAGGACTCGAAGAGTTCCGTCAACACCTCGGCGGTCGCTTGACCGTCACCATGCTACAGGATGTCGGGAAAGCCATTGATGTGCATGAAATTGATGAAACTCAAATGAGATCGGCAATTCAAATCCTGAAGCATTGGCGTGATGAGCTGTAGCAGGGGAAGCTTTCGCAAATTTCCAGGCTCGGCGTTATTCTAGGCTCGAGGTTATTCCGGGCTCACGGTTCTAAGTGAATCCTAACCTCAGGTGACCTCATCTTAGGTCGCTTCAACTTCTAGCCTTCCGCAACATTAACGAAAACCTTCAAGGCAGATTTGTCTTCTACCAGCAGCCGCATCATTTCTTGATAAGCATCAAGGCCATCAACAGGATGAGTCAAGATTTTCTCAAGCACTTCGGGATACATCATTTCGCCGAGTGCTAAATCTTTGATACCCATTTCAAAATGACCACGGTTAGCGTTCACGCTACCTAGCAGTAACTTATTGCCCAGCACCCACTGCAGATTAATTTGATCCGAGGGCACTTGAATCTCTCGATCACCACCTGTGATACTCGTCCAAACAAGGACGCCATTGAGACCGAGGTGCTCCATCGCTTCAAAAGCGAGTTGACTGCTGCCGGTCGCATCGATAATCAGGTCAGGCCGGCCTGTCTTGTCCACGAGTTGTTGCATTGAGGTCTCCGCAGTACTCACATAGGTCGCCTCGAGGCCGCTAACGATCTCGCTTTTCAAGTTGGGCGCGGCTCCTCTAGCTAACGTGTAAACCTCTAACCCCCGCAATTTCAGCGCGAGGGTCGCAAGTAGACCAATTTGTCCCGAACCTAAAACGTAAGCGACTTCGGGACGCCACACTTTCATCCGGGTCTGAGCTTCATAGGCTTGATGCACGGCTTTCGCTGCACAGCTCATCGGCTCCATCAGAACGTGGAGATGGCGGAGCCCCTCGGGCACGCGAACGATGAACTCTTCTTCGTCCACAAAATACTCGGTCATAAAACCGTGGCGAAGATTAATTCCCCGCTCATAGTACTCTTCCTCGCTGGTCATGTCGTTGGTTCCGATCAAGTCATAGATCGACCCACCCGGCCTGCGAACGGTGGCCGTGACGTAGTCGCCTGGTTTGACTCGTCGAACATTTGGTCCCACTTCCTCAATGACACCAAAACACTCATGGCCGATGACCAAATGCTGGTCGCCTTCCGGAGCATTACCGTATAGAGCTTCGTTAATTTCCCGATCAGTCGCGTCTACACCCACTTTTAGCACGCGAACCAATACTCCTTTCCCATCCGCGATCTCCTCGACCGACGGCTTATTGATTTCCTCAAGGTGGACACTGTTGGGCGTTCCGGGCGTGACTGCAACCGCTTTCATGGCATTAATAACAAATGAGGAGCTCTTAGGAAAAAAAGGGGGAGACCGATTGGACCCTGCACAAAGCTTAACAGCCGATTTCACTTCACATCAGGTCTGATTCCGCATCTACCCCGATCTGGCAAAGCCCTACCCATAAAAGGTTGACCAACGGTTCAAGTAACAGAAAACGGAATAGTTCCCGTAAAGCAGCGAACTGCGGTGATCATTCTCACCTCCACCGTCTGAATCTGCACTTCCTCCTGTTTTTTCACAACACCCGTTGTCAAAATTCGTACACTACGTAAAAGTAATCCATGCAGGGGCGGGTTAAGCTTCTCCTTAGGCCCCCCTTGGGGTGGATTCCGCATCTGGGTAGCCTGTTGGGATCACCGTCCAATTTTCAGACCTACCCCGCGACCCTAAAACGCCCCTGAGCGGACCCCAACAGCAAAAAGCATCGGGGCAATCCGGCAGGCTAAACAATAGGATTCCCACTGAACCAGTTGATCGATGACCTCTCATACCCACACTGAAGATCTTCGTTCCGTTGATCGCGAGCTGCTATCAGCGATGCGATTCGGCCGATGCATGAGTGTTGGTGAATTGACGGAGCAACTGGGAGTCACGGCTACTGCGGTGCGTCAGAGGATTGATCGTCTGCTGGAAAAGGGGCTTATCGAGCGAGAAAAGGTGGTTTCCGGCCGAGGTAGACCTACCTACTGCTATCACCTGACTCATGCCGGGAATCAAAGAGCGGGTGCTGACCCAGCAGATCTTGTCGATGCGTTGTGGAGCGAAGTGATCTCAATCGAAGATTCAGCACTTCGCGAACAGATACTCGCCGCGGTGGCCAAAAGGCTTGGGAGGCAACTGGCGCAAGAAGCTGTTGACTGTTGCACACAAGATCAACCTAAGCGCACTAACTCCGTTGGAAGCTGCCCCACAAATGCGAGTGGATCTGACCAAGATTCTCACCAAAATGTCGAATCTCTCCAACAAAGGCTAGAACAACTATCCCAATCGATGGTAAGCCGAAAAATACCGATGGAAGTTTCCATCGAAGGGGAATTGCCGGTTGTAGACATGGGGAGTTGCCACTTAACGACGTTAACCGATCTCTCGGAAGATCGATAGATGTAACGCCTCGAGGAGCGCATGATCTCAGAAGCGGTAGGACAGCCTATGAGGTTGAGCAGTTGCAGATTAGACGGTGATTCCTGTTGCCAATTTTCGGCGATCGGAATCGTAGAGCAGACGAATCCAACGCCCATCAGTGCACAGCCAATCCAACCGACTGGCAACTGAAAGCACCACAAAAAAAACAAGAACTTTATTACACGAACCTGATTCAACCATGAACCACACTCTGAAGATCGAAGATTTACACGTTACCGTCGGTGACAAGCCTATTTTGCGTGGTGTGAATCTCACGATTCAGCATGGGGAAACCCACGCTTTAATGGGACCTAACGGGAGTGGCAAGAGTACCCTTGGCCTCGCCATCATGGGACATCCTGGCTACGAAATCACCGGCGGCAAGATTCATCTGAACGATGAAGATGTCCTGGAGATGGAAGCTGACGAGCGGGCACGAGCCGGAATTTTTCTTGCCTTTCAACGTCCGATGGCGATCCCCGGAGTCAAGATGGCTGACTTCCTTCGGCATGCGACGACCAACATCCGTCGACCCGATCGTAAAGAAGGCGAGGAGCTAATTCCGATGCGAGAGTTTCGCAAGGAATTGAAGGACAAAATGGCACATCTAAGAATGGACGTGGAATTTGCCCGTCGCTACGTCAATGATGGATTTTCTGGCGGCGAAATGAAAAGAGCAGAGATTCTTCAACTGGCGATGCTTCAGCCAAAATTTGCGATTCTAGACGAGACCGATAGTGGACTCGATGCGGATGCGGTCAGGCTTGCCAGCGAATCCATCGCTGAAATCGGTCATCAGAAAATGGGACTCCTGATCATCACCCACCACGACAAGCTTCTCGAACATAACCCTCCACAATTCACCCACGTGATGCTCGGTGGTCGCATCGTTGAAACTGGCGGTGAGCCTCCAATGACTGGACCCCAAACGAACACC
>JAAXIK010000143.1 GCA_012270385.1 Rubripirellula sp.
TTCGGCGAGAGCGTTGAATTTATCCTTTTCCGTCAGGTAGATGAGATCAGGATGTGCAATACGCTGGAGTCCACGGTTGGTCGGGATCGCTACCACGTCCAACTTGTAGATCTTCATGAACTCGGTTGCTTCGGTCATCGCTGTACCGGTCATCCCGGAAAGCTTCCGATACATTTTAAAAATATTTTGGAGTGACGCAGTCGCAAAGGTTTGAGTCTCTTGCTTGATCGGCACACCCTCTTTAGCTTCCACCGCTTGGTGTAGCCCATCACTCCACTGCCGGCCTTCCATCAAGCGACCCGTGAATTCGTCAACAATCACGACCTGTCGTTCTTTAACGACATAATTCACATCTCGTTTATAGAGATATCTTGCTTTGAGGGCGTTATCGATGAGATGCGGCCATTCCATGTTGCCCGCTGTATAGAAACTTTCCACACCAGCAAGTTTCTCAGCCTCTCGCACTCCTTCATCGGTTAGGGTCACATTGTGCTGCTTTTCGTCAACTTTAAAGTGATCCTCTCGCGTCAACTGACTTGCAACACGGTCTGCCTCTTTATAACGACCGAGATCGAGATCGGCCGGACCACTGATGATCAATGGGGTACGGGCTTCATCGATGAGGATGTTATCTACCTCATCAATAATGGCGTAATTGAGTGGGCCCTGACATTGCTGGGTTTCTTCAGAGAATCGATTGTCCCCTTTTGCTGCGGGACGCATGTTATCTCGTAGGTAATCAAAACCAAATTCGTTATTGGTTCCGTAGGTAATGTCACACGCGTAAGCGGCTTGCTTCTCGCTGGTGGACATTCCCGATTGAATAGCATTCACCGTGAGACCTAGATTCATGTAGAGCGGTGCCATCCACTCCATATCGCGTCTCGCCAGATAATCGTTAACCGTAACGACGTGGACGCCCTTCCCTTCCAGTGCATTGAGGTAGGCCGGGAGAGTCGCCACCAAGGTTTTACCCTCACCCGTTACCATTTCGGCGATTCCGCCACTGTTGAGAACCATTCCCCCAATTAGCTGCACATCATAGTGCCGCATCGAGAGGAAACGTTTCCCACCCTCACGACAGACTGCGAATGCATCTTCCAGGATATCATCGAGAGTCTCACCTTCGCGCAATCTCAAGCGGAGAATTTCAGTCTGCTTTTTGAGTTCTTCATCGGACATCCCTTCGTATTTGGATTCCAAAGCGTTGATGCCTTCAACCCGTTTCTCGAACTTGGTGACGGTACGTGCGTTAGCAGACCCAAAGATGCGGGTAACCAGTCTCTCAAAGCCTCCGAAAAGGCCACCAAAGAGGATTCCTAGCAGGTCCCAGATTTGTTCAAAAAATGACATAGTTTTTGGTGATAATATTGGTCGTTACTAATCCCGCCTTCCTGACAGGATCGTGGGCATCGCAAGACTTCGCGTATGTCATGAAGAGCGACGCGATCCTTGCGACGATGGATTCGGCCAGCCTTGCTTGATGCAGTAATTTCAACAAGATCAGGGATGGATTCTGAGCTTAGATTTCAGGCGAAAACGGATCATCTACCCCAGTCCCTGGGGCTGAAGTTTCATTTTTATTCTTTCATCTGAAACTCAGAGGATTCCACTCTCGGCGTGGCTTTTTGGCTCACTTTTTAGCAGAACTTGCGCACCATCCCTAACTTGTTCTAGCAGTTAAAGTTACGGGTGTGGGGGAGATGGGTCAACGGTGATTGCCATCATTGGCTGCTTTGGGAAGCTCCCCGTCATTTTCTTACACTCCCTAGCAGCATGATAGTTTCGCTAGCAAACCAAAATGTCGGCTGTTATTCCCTGTTGGACCATCGCAGGTAGATAGCACGGACTCCGAAAAGGAAGAGTCCGTAAAGCACCAAAACAGCGTTGAGTATCGTTCCTTGGAAGAGAGTTCCAATCAGGGCGCCCGCAAAACCTGTAGGTCCTCCAAATCCAATGGACTGAAAGATGAAACCCGTCGCGCCGATGGCAGCAATTCCACACGCCATATCCAGAGGTGTGCCGATGAAAGAGACGGACATGACGATGCGTGTTGTGTACATGATACGCAAAATCCGTCTGATGGTACGATCTCGCCGCCAATCGGATTTCCAAGTGTGGCGATCCAGCCAGACATAACCGAGTGCAAATTGCAAGATCCCTGTGAGCATCCCCAGATATTGATTATCGGTAGCAAGGGCACCCAGGAAAAAACTGGGTGCAGCGCTGGCCGAGCAAATCACCAACCACTTCCCGAACGTCTTGATGAGGTGAGGTCTTTTCTCGGGTGTCTCGGCTACTTCTTGGAGGTTGGTCTGCAATGTGTCGAGAAAAGGTGATGAGACCGGATTCTCATCGATCGGGGCTGGAGTGGAAGGCTGATAGGGGTTAATCATGAGTGCTGCCTGCTTCAGGTCAGAATCTATCGATCCAATATTGAGCCCCAAACTGCAAGATTTCTAGCTCGGAATTCTAGGTTTGGGGAAGGAGATATCGAATCCACCCAATTTCGTACTTCACTTCTTTGACAAAACTCTCTCCGCTCGATTCTTCACTCCATCAAGCACGATGTGGGTCAGGACCTCTGCAAGGACTCGACCGTAGTTGAGGGTTTCCTGGCATCAAACGAGATGGATCACATTAATTCTCGAGGTTTTCGCATCGTAACACATTCTCACCCTCCCGCTCTTCTTAATCAGCGGAGAACGGGAGTGATCGAACGGATTGGAGTCATTGCAGCCGTTTGATTCTTTTCTATCTGAGGGATTTTATTCGTCTTGTCAGTTGGAAATGGTAAAAAATAAGGGCACCCAATCCCTTCTTGTGTCTTCATGAAAACTCACATTTTGAGGCTTTTGGAATGATCCCACCTCTTGCTGAAAGAAATGCTTACCTCTGGAGCGGCGGGAGATCGCCTGATTGGACGAAGCAAGCACCAACTTTCTCCGTCTTGCAAATGCTGATCCTCTGGATGATGCGAGTTCGATGGAGCTCCAATTCGATTCGACTCACGGGTGTTCTCTTTATTTTCTCTTTTTTGTTTCATATGTTAGCAAATTGTCAGGGTGTACCATGTAAGGGTGTTCCAGGTCAGGGTGTACCCGGTCAGGGTGTACCAGGTCAGGGTTTTCCCGGTCAGGGTGTACCAGGTCAGGGCTCAGGCATCCTTGGTGGAGTCGAACCTGCTGGCCAATACCCGAATCCTCAATACTATCTTGCTTTGGAGATCTATCGCAGCGGCGATCTTTCCACGGCCTCCGCCGCCTTTGAGGGCGCCTTGCGTCTGGGTCGTAAAGACATCCGTGGCAGATGGATCGATTCGATCCCTACTTTAGCGATGCTGGCAGAGTGTCACTGGCAACTTGGAAATCTGGTGGCCGCCCGTGAGGCGATCGATCAAGCGATCGGTATAGCCATCGCTAATCGAGGTTGGCTATCACGAATCGACTGGGTCTCTGTTGTTCAGCCGAACTTGCAGAGGTCGGTGCGCAGTACGCTCTGGCCCCAAGCTCAGGCCGTGAGGCGAGCACCGATTGCAAACCAGGTGATGTTCGCCTCTGGCCAGGTATTGACCGAACAGACGATCCGCCAAGGCGGAGCCATCGAAGAATTGAACTTTCGGAATATGGATCTGGTCGAGATCATCCGAGGGCTCGCCATTGCGTCGCATCGGCGGCGAGTTTTAATGGGTCCGCTATGTGATCAGGATCCCTTTATTGAAACACTGCTTGAGTCAACCAAGTACCCAGCCAACTTGCCAGCACCGATTGGTCGGACGCTCATCGGAGCTCTTCGAGTCACGGGGTATCTAGCTCATCATGAGGATGGCACCGTGGTGCAGGAGAGTTCGGAGGCGGCACTGTTTGGCGGGGCTACCCATCCTCTCTCTTCGCTTGTTCTCTTGTCTCAAATGTCGTCGATGATTGAGGAGGGGAGACATCAGGAAGTCTTGGCCATTGCTCTTCAGGCAGGTCATTTTGCTGGAGCATGGGAGCATTGCGAGTGGGTGGGGGAATCGTTGCAGTTAGCTGCAGGGTGTGTGGATTCCTCACAAGCTCCACTGATCGTTCAGGCAGCTGAAGTAATCGCACAATCGATCGCCAGGGTCTCGCCTCTGTGTGCCTGTCACAGTCTAATCTCCGGTGCAGACGCAGCGTTGGTCGCAGGTGATTTGGAAAGTGCTAATCGTCTGATCTCCAAGGCCAAGGTCTTTCTCGCTCGCCGTGATTTTTTTCAACCCCGACTCAACGCGTATGCCTCGTACGTCAACGCTAAATACGCTGCTGCCAGTGGTGCTTCTCAGGGTCTGAATCAACCCTCTGCTTTTGATGTTGCGACAAACGGTGTTATCGATTTTGCCCTCCGAAATCGATATCGAAATCGACCCTTGATTTCGACCCCGTACCTTTATCAGATGAGTCGGGTACTTGCTTCTTTGGGGACAGACTTGGGTAGGAACTCAGGAGAGAAATGGTTAAACGCCTATAGCAAGCCTCCCGGTTTGAAGGTGTGGAGACGTGATCCTGTTGATGCAATTTCAGGTGTGGTTGCTGATCGTACTGCTTTGTTTGCCGCACGCTTGAACCTCGCCGCCTCTGGAGGTTACGCCGAATCCTTTCTCACAAGTTGGAATCAAGCACTCAATTCTAAGTTTCTTCAATCGCTGCCTCTAAACGGTCGTTTTTTGCAGGTGCGCAAGTTAGCGGTCTCGGATGCTCAGGATCTCGCTGCTGAAGTGTTGGATGAACGAAACAAGATGGGACCAAAAATGGTCAGATTGATGGCGGATGTGAAAGCCGATGCACAGGCCGACGCGCGTAGTGTGGATAGGCTCAATCAGATGGAGTCTCGAGTCGCTCAGATTGCCGTGGATCGAGTCTCCATTCCTGCCGTTGCACCACCCGATCTTTTAGAAAAAGAACCCACTTCGAAATTACCTGAGCAAACCGCAATGGTCACATTCACCGTGCTGGGTAATGAGCTGATTGGAACCTTTGCCACATCGACAAAAATTCAGATGTGGCGGGCGGGATCCATTTCCAAGCTCACAAGAGAGATCGGATTGATCCTCAAAGCAATTGGAGTTGGGAAAATTCGAGGTAATCGTTTACCAGAGGATATGAGTTGGCGCGAGCAAGCAGAACAACTCAGGGAGGGTTTGTTTGAGAACTCAGAGATTAACTTTGATCAGTTTCAAGAAATCGTTTTTATCCCTGACGGGCCGCTCTGGTATTTACCTTTTGAGCTTTTGCCCTTCCCAGGTCATGCCACCGACCTGCTGATCGATCGTGTCAAGATTCGCTATGCGCCCACACCGGGTTTCGCATTGAAGCCTGATGAGGATACAGCTCAGAATGACCAGAAATTTGCCTTGGCGGCCGACCTGTTCTTCGCACCTCGTGATTTGGATCAGAATAATGCTTTGATTGATCAATTGGCTAATCTTGTGCCCGATACTTTACGCTTGCCGGGATCATTCCAATCCGCGAGTAGCTTTCTCGGAGACTCGATTAGTGATTTGGTTGTGGCCAAGCCGCAGTTTGTGAATCCCAAGCAACCCTTGGCGTTTTATCCTGCGGCTTACGATCAAGCGAATCCCATGGGAACATTGCAAGCTTGGCTTCGCTTTCCTTTAAATGCTCCTGAGCGAATCGTATTAGCCGGCTTGCGAACAAGTGTGGATGGGGGAAGCATGGGCAACGGGACAGAGCTGTTTCATACACTTTGTGCATTACACTGTAGTGGTGTGGGGGAAGCTGTGTTGTCTCGATGGGCCGTTGGCGGTGAATCCTCCGCAGCCTTGCTCCGCGCATTACTCGGGGGTTTACCGGGGAACTCGCTGAGTCAATGTGGTGGATCTGCGCGAAAGGAAGGCAGGGCGCGGGACCTCGCTCCTATTAAAGAGCCCCTGTTGACCAAAGCCGAACACAATTTAAAGGAGCTCACCGGAGAAGAACCTCTTTTCTGGTCTGGCTATCTTCTCAGTGCACCCAATAGGGAGCCGGTCCCCAATCAACCCTGATTTTCGTCTAATCCAGCGTTGGTTAGGACTAGGGGATTAGCCAGAATAAGCCGGTCATGGTAGCCGCCTGAGCAATCGCACCTCGAGCGCTGATCGGAAGGGGTTGTTTGATCCACGGAGCGTCATTACCCGGGCGGTAATAACCTAAAGCGTACTGGCATTCGCGAGGTCCATGCACACCCATTTTGTAAGGAAGAATAAAGATGTTTCCAAAGAAGTGTGCAGATTGAACAACGGGTTCCAATAAGGGCCCACGAGTGTGTCCGTAGCGTTCCAAGTTCACGCTTTCAAAATAGAGTGGGTTATGGCAAAGATTAGATGCTGTCCAAGTGACTTTTGTTGGAGCCCATTGCCTTGGTTGATACGACACCTGCTCGATAAGGCATTCACGAGGTAGTCCCCAAGTATCATTGATATGAGCGAGATCTCCCTCACTCAGCTGACTCATGGGAATGCTTCGCTTCTGACCGTTGTCGAGTTCGATAACAGCTTCCTCATAGGCGAGGTCGATCAGCCTACCATTGATCACCGGAGTTCCATCAAGCGTTGACCAATCACGGATCGGTTGTTTCTCTAAGAAGTCCGCAAACAGTTCTTCATGACGACGCTCATCAAATTCGTCAGGTCGAAAGGGTGGGCTGATATCCAAAGAGATTTGATCAATCGTCTGGGAAGCAATCCGATCACGAAATTCTTCGCAACTAAAGTCCGTTTCGGATAAGTAGTCGATCCCCGAGCCATATTCTTTACTCGATTCTCGCACACTTTGGTCTTCGGCTAGACGGGACCGCAAGCTGTCGCTCCCGTTCTGATCGGGTTTCGGTGCACGAGCAGGAAACGGATTACGCTGATCCGGTTCCTGATTCTGCTTTTGTGAAGGCAAGCTCAGTTGAGATTCGGATGGAACATCAAAGGTTTCAAGCGGTTCAGGATGACCAAAATCAGGAAGCTCAGGGAGTTCCGCGATTTGAGGAGGGGTCAAAGCCGAATGAGTGGGTGTAGGAGTCATGCCAGGTGCCGAGCACGGAAGCTGCCGCGTTGCCTCCTACGCCGATGATAACCCGTCGCTCGATGG
>JAAXIK010000060.1 GCA_012270385.1 Rubripirellula sp.
GCGGTCACCAGACAATCCTTACTTTGCCAAAGCAATCATCAATCGTGTGTGGGCCCACTATTTTGGCATCGGATTGGGGGGTCCGACAGACGACATGAATCTTGCCAATCCCCCCAGCAATGAGCCCCTCATTGAGTTCCTTGCTGAGAAGTTCATTGAGCATAGCTTTGATCTGAAATGGCTGCACCGAACCATTGTCACGAGCGATACCTACCAACGTAGCGTTGTGCCCAACGCCACGAACGTCCAAGATCTTACGAATTTCTCTCATCATATTCCACGACGCCTCCCCGCAGAGGTGATCTACGACGCGGTTGTTTTAGCTACCGGATCGGATGTTCAAGCAGCCAGGTTGCGTGATGAGTTGGATTCGATGGCTATTGCAGACGGCAAGCCGAAACGTCGAAACCAACAAGATTTTGCATTGGAGATTTTTGGACAGTCTATTCGAGAATCCAATTGTGACTGCGATCGTAGCAATTCCCCAAGCCTTCTCCAGGCCGTATACCTTCGCAATGACGAAGAAATGCACAGTCGACTCATCGACAGTAAAGGCTGGGTTGCGCAAGCGTGCAATGAAGCAGGAATAGAAGCACCAAAGAATATCAACGACGCGTCATTCCGTACGGCATATAACCGCGCGAACTCATTGAGGAAACAGATTATTGCTAACGTTAGCCGATATAAAAAAGCAACCGAAATACAGCAAAACAAAAGAAAGAGTCAGCTTGAATCGGAATTAAGGCGATCCAAAATCAAGCTGGAATCACTCGGTTTTCAAATGCCCTCAGCACTTGCTCTGTTAGAGACTGATGATGACTGGGATTCCTTGGAGAGAGTACCTCCCAAAATGGCAGATATTGAAGACTTGGAATCGCTCATCGATCAAGCTTACCTTAGAGCACTTTGCAGATATCCGGAAGCTGATGAAAAAAAGATTTCACTTGAGTATATCCAAGATTCAGAGAATCCCGGAGAAGGAGTCATGTCACTGCTTTGGGCACTAGTCAATACAAAAGAGTTCATAGTTAGCCATTAAGGATCGTTAATTCCACTTCTACACGATCCTTAATCCACACTGAAAGATATCGCAATGCAAGAACATAAAACCTGTGATGGAATGATAAGACGTGATCTCCTCAAGGTTGGGGCACTCTCTCTAGGCGGTCTTACCCTACCCCACTACCTCGCACTGGCCGGCAATGGAAAAATTGCCTCAGGACGGGCAGATCGCGCAATATTCATTGAACTTCCGGGCGGTCCATCACATCTGGATACTTTTGACTTGAAGCCAAATGCACCGAGTGAGTATCGCGGCGCTTTCAACCCCATCAAGACCAATGTGCCTGGTATTGAAATCTCCGAGCATCTACCAAGACTTTCAAAAGTTGCAGATAAATTCTGCATTCTACGCGGGGTAAGTCACACGCTGGCTGCGCATCGTCTTGGTCGAGAATATGTAAACACGGGTACCAAACCTATTCCGGCATTGGAATATCCAAGCTACGGAGCAGTGGTTTCGAAAGAAAGACCCGTCGAACCAGAGATCCCCAATGTTGTCGCGGTTCCAAGAGCGTCACAAGGGCCAGGATTTCTCGGTATCCGCTACGCCGCTTTAGAAACCAATTCCACCCCAACACCCAATACTGCTTTTTCTGTGAGAGGAATTTCTTTACCCGAAGAAATTGGCGTCCATGAGGTAAATCGCCGACAGCAATTATTGCAAAAGCTAGATCGACGCTTCGCTGATTTACAGAATTCAGACCAACTTCTTGAAGGCCTTGATCAATTTAGCTCACAAGCGCATTCAATGATCACTTCCTCCAGAGCCCGACAAGCATTTGATATTAGCCAAGAGCCAGAGAGCTTTGCACAGCAGTTTGGCGATGAATCCTTCGGTCAAAGTTGCCTACTCGCTCTGAGATTGGTGGAATCTGGAGTGCGACTTGTAAGCGTGCAACTCGGTGGATGGGACACACATCAAGATAACTTTTCAAAACTAAAAAATACTAATCTCCCAAAACTTGATGTAGGTCTCAGCGGATTACTCTCGGGTCTCGACCAGCGTGGACTACTAGAATCTACTGCTGTTTTCGTTACGGGGGAGTTTGGAAGAACACCTAAAATCAATCAACGCAGTGCTGAGGGAGGACGAGACCACTACCCGAGATGCATGTTTATGTTAATGGCAGGAGGTGGAATAAGAGGTGGACAAGTGATTGGCGAAAGCGACGAAACCGCATCAGGCCCCAAACACGAAGCCATCACCCCAGACGACGTCGCGGCTAGCTTCTACCATAATTTGGGGATTGATCCTTCAACCGAATTTAACAGCTCCACAGGACGTCCCATCACACTCGTTCGCGATGGATCGATCATACAGCAACTATTTTCATAGAATGCATACCTGATAACTCGCTCAAAGATACGAAGGAAGACTACTGCTTCTAGTCCATAAGCGATGAGATCTGCTTGGAGCGCATTGCGCATAAAGAAGGGCCATGGTGAAGCCCTCCCTGCCTCACCATAGCCCATCAATGCTGGAACGATGGCACCGATCGTTCCACCCTCCCAATCCATGGTGTTGTTATTATCGGCACACCCAATCCTAGGCTGGAGGGGATCCCTCACACTTCCTTAATTTTTTTTCAAGTTGGTCCCGTCCCAACACCACGAAACATGAATTGCGGTATGCCGAGGACAAGCTTCTCTACGGAGAACACGTGTTACCGTTCGAAAAAAGGTGCTAGCTTTGATGCTTCGGGTAGCAATCCGTCATGAACTGAAATGAAACTACAGGCCGGAAGGCGGGATCGACCGTCGTGTTTCACAAGAATGTTTCACTCATTGATTATGCGTTGAACCTTATTGGATCACGTTGATATTTCAAGGAGTGCATCTCGAATCTGCATTTTTCGATCCTCAGCCAATAACTTCGATCCGTCTTCCTCTGTCAGATAAAAGACATCTGCAACTTGATCGAGGTGAGTATCAATTTTTGCAAAATGCAAGACTAAACGCTCATCGGTTAAGGCTGTAGCAATTCGGTTAAGCAATCCAACCGAGTCGTACGCAAAATAGGACAGAATGGTGTATCGATCCACGGTATCGTTGTCGATCACTACCTTGGTTGGTAAAAGGTTGACCGACTCGGGTTCACGCTCCTCCTGTGTTGCCCAAGTTTTTCGGTAGGGTGGTAGTGGGAGATCGGGGCTATCAAGTAGATGACAGACTCTTTCACAGATTTCAGCCATCTCCGTCTCCGTCAAGCTTCTTGGTGCAGCGTTAGAATCAACGACCCAAAAATAATCCCACACCACATCCCCAACACTTTCAATCCTCGCCCTGAGGATGGATAAACCCGCCGTGCTCAAAACTCCGGTAGCCCTTGCAAAAGTACCGATAGCTCGGGCAGTTTCAAGCCGAATGACCGTGAAACGAGTTGCTTGAAAATCACGGTCATAATGCGCTGTACAAAGTGTCTTCGTCTGACCAGTACTTACCTCATGAAACATTCCTATTTCATCGGCTAAACACGTTGGATCACAACGATCAAGTAACGACAGTGGCAAATGATTGAGGAGAGTAAAGCTGTCCGTCGGCGCGGATCGCTCCTGCAACTCTATCCTCACAGCCTTACGTCCACTCTCTAACTCTGGATCGTCTGGGCTACCTGGAAGATTCCCAGAATCAAAATACCTTCGTGTTCGTCGGTATAGGTCGTCTATCAGGTTAACTTTCCAATCTGTAGCAACATCGGGTCCAACAGCAACCAAGTCTGCGTACGTATGTACCACTAATAATTCAAGTCTTCTAATGGACCCAACCTCGGATGCGAAGGCCAGGACAATCTCCGGATCGGTAAGATCATGACGAAATGCAATCACATTTACCGCCAGATGCTTCAAGACCAGCCACTCGAGGGTTTCCGCATCATTGGAATTCAGTCGCAACCTGACTGCCGTATCCTTAGCGATCCGTGCACCGACAATACAATGATCCTCTTCATATCCTTTACCTATATCATGAATAAGAAGTGAGAGATGCAGTATGCGTTTGTCAGCCAACCTGCGATAACGTCTCCCCATTCCACCAGGATGCTCGCCAAGGTCCGTTGCCGCTTGAACGGCGCGTAGGCTGTGGGCATCGACTGTGTATTGATGGTATGCGTTGAATTGAAGAAGTCCCCTGATTCGTTTAAATTCAGGAATCAACTGCTCTAAAATTCTCAATTCATGCAGTCTTCTCAGAATGGGTGCGAGCCGGCCAGAGCTGCCGAGCAAATTGAGAAATTCATCGATTGTTCGTCGATCGGGTGGCGTGATTTCCCGATCTTGCATCGCCAGGCGAATCGCTTGCCAAGTCGGATGAGAGATACGCCTACCGTGCTGATTTGCAAGACGAGTGAGGTGAATAACATCCGGTAAACTTCGCGCAAACTCACTCAGCTTTTCTTTTCTTACCCAGATATGTGTAGGTCCCATCAAAATAGAATCGTCGATTTTCTTGGACCTTATCCATTCATAAGAACGAGCCAAGACTGGCCGAGAGATCGCATCATCCACAAAAAACTTGGACGTGTATCTGATGTTTCGTGTGTGAGCAAAGTAATCTTGCATAAATTGCTCTACGGGTAGCTTAGTACCAGTACCCTCATAGCCCCAAGACTCAGCGATAGACATCTGCATCGCGCGGTCCAGCACATCTTGGCTTTTCTTCTCGCGAAAATGCAATTCATTTCTCAGCCTTAGCAAAAATGCGTATGCGGCCCGAACCGTTCGATAATCTTCTTCGGAAAGCACGCCGAGCTTCACCAATCTCTCCAGATCCGTCTCACCAGTTCGAGCAAAACCCAACCAGCGGATGAGTTGAATATCACGCAGTGCACCTCGCGACCTTTTAACATTCGGTCTCAAAAGATAAACCGTTTCACCCCACTTCCGCCTCTCCTCTACGCGAGCTTGTACAACACCACGAATTAATCCTTTCGCCCGACGATTAGCTCCTCGTCCGAATCGATAAAAATATTTTGAATAAAGCTGTAAGCTGCCAGCGATTAGGCGCGATTCGGCTAATGAGGAGAAGATGACCGGGTCCGACCAAGACATCCGACACGCTTCAATCGGCATGCGAATCGAAAGCCCTGGTGTGATTCCAGAATCAGCCAAGTCTCGTGTCAGGTTACCGGCAATTTTATTTGCAAGCGTCTCACTCCCACGAGTCGCGAGGATCATGAGATCGGCATCCGAGTAAGGCGCTAAATCACGCCGACCGAATCCGCCATGTGCTACTAGGGACAAGCCACCCGCATGTTGATCATTGGAGTGCTCTTCAATCGCCGAATTCCAAATGGCAAGGACAACATCATCGTAGACATCAGCGAGAAGGGTTGAAACCTGCATGGCAGGCGTGCCCGACTTATGACTTTCATAAGCTTTGAGCCTCCCTTGCTCCAAAAGCTTGCGGCAACGCAGCACAATTGATTTCATGACTATCCATCATAAGTGAATCAGAAATGGTTCGTTCACTATTCTCTTACAGGAGAAAGATGATCACGATTTCTACCGTAACTCGGTTCACCCGAGACAGTAACAGCCTATCCCTAGCTTTTTCAGATTCCACTACCGTGGTTAGCCATCAACAGTGTCGATGACAAAGCTGTTTACAGCTTAAGAGAATGCCTGTCACCGAAGTCAGATGCTCGGGAATGTAAACAGCAAGCAAAACCACCCGAATTTTGCTCGAGTGGGGATGATCTTCTTAATCGATGTTATAAGGCATCTTCCCCGCGTTCCCCTGTTCTGATTCTTATCGAATCTTCAAGGTCGGTGACAAATATCTTCCCGTCACCAATTTGCCCTGTCTGAGCCGTCTGTAAAACCGTATCGACAACCATCTGAAGGTTATCGTTAGTGCAGATTACCTCAATTTTGACCTTGGGTACAAAATCGATGGCATACTCCGTTCCGCGGTAGATTTCAGTGTGCCCTTTTTGACGCCCAAATCCCCGAACCTCACTCACAGTCATCCCGTGGATTCCCTGATCAGTGAGAGCGTTTTTTACATCTTCAAGCTTGAAGTGACGAACAATTGCTTCAACTTTTTTCACGACCTTACCTCAGACGAGACCACCTAAAATTTGCTTGGTGAATTGTACACCACTTGGACACCCGAACCACAGGGGTTCCCCTGCAGGTTCATTCGGTCGAAAAAAACCCAAAAAACTCGCTTTTTTGGACCGAAACTTGTCGCTGCATTGTGAAACGCGATCGTCTTTGCAGCCTTTTATATCGAACGATCTTCTTCACAGAATGCAAATCATTACTTACTTGCTTGTGTTTCCTGAGACCGCAAAGCCTCCAAGCCAATCCAATTCACCTCGAGGTCCCCCGCACTCGCATTTGCAACCCTTGAGAGGACGAATAACAGATCACTCAATCGGTTCAGATAGACGGCTAACTCATCAGACACCTCTTGGTCAGGAATCTGACAAAGTGTGACCACTCTTCTCTCCGCCCGTCGACAAATACCTCTTGCTAGATGGAGTGCACAAGCGCCTTGATTACCGGCTGGTAAAATAAAATTGGTCAGTGGCGATAAGCCAGCCTCATGCTCGTCAATCCACTGCTCCAACCTTGAAGAATGAGATTTTTCAAGAACGCGGGTACCGTGTTTTTCGGGATCAGGCGTCGCCAACTCGGCTCCCATCGCAAAAAGTTCATGTTGAATCTGCTCCAACTGGCCATCAACGACTTCACCGACGCCCGCGTTCCGAGCCACACCCAAGGCTGCGTTTAATTCGTCGACTGTGCCATATGCTTCAATTCGAGCATCATCCTTGGAAACCCGTGGACCACCAAATAATCCAGTACTGCCTCTATCACCAGTTCGGGTATAAATCTTCATATCTATGATCTTCTAGGGCGGATTGATGTAGAGACGGATTCTTGAATTAGAGAGTATAACGGATCTCTAAATTCACCTGTCCCATACTGTTCAAATCAGTAAAGACATGGCCAGTAAGATACGAGATAAAATCCGTGCTGGAGGTTTTTTCTTATTACTCAAAGAGCAGAA
>JAAXIK010000384.1 GCA_012270385.1 Rubripirellula sp.
GACTAGCTCGGCGTCGTTCAATCCTGTCAGCGTGTTGTAGAAAGGACGTGCGAGGATCGGTAAACCATCACTTGAAGCGGAGAATTCATCGGTTTGCGTCGACATTCCGAAAAATGCAGCACCGACTCCCCACGGGTGCCAACGGGCCAGCCATACTCCCAATCGTAACCGTCCTCCATCGCTGGAAGGCCCCAAAAGACCCTCGTTGCCGTAAAGGATACTCGTCATCGGATTGCCAAGCACTCCTGCTTGCGATCGTGATACCGAGGAGTCCAGGCTTGTCGTGACCAGTGGTGGCAACTCGAGCGAATCCTGATACCAGTTTAGATATTCATAGGAAACCCAACCATCTTGCGGTAAGCAAAGCGTGATGCATGGTCTCCACGCCTCTGTACTGCACAGTTCGCCACAGCAACTGGACCCACAGGAATCGCATGCAATTCCATCGCATCCGCCGTCACAAGGCAAATCGCCACAATCACAGCCTCCGATGGAGTCGCAAGACGTACCCTTCATTCTGGGAGCTAATCTCAATCCCCGACGAATGACTGGGCCACCTAGGATGTGACCGTCCAAGATCTCCCCGTGAATGATCTGTCCATCAATGATTTCTCCATCAATGATCTGACCGTCGATGTATTCACCTTCTATGAAAGGCCCTTCAACGATCTGACCTTCAATCACTTCACCCTGCATGACTTCGCCTGCGATCACTTCACCCTCTCGGATGACTCGCGTCTCCGTGGGTTCAACAATTGAAATCGCAGAATCCGAAGGCGGAGTAGGCACCTGACCCGCTACAGGTCGTACCTCGGACCGCATTGGGACAGTGGTATTTAGACTTCGCAGCCGATTCGAATCGCTATCACGAAGGATCGATGGATTCGCGTCGAAAGTGGTAACGGGTCTAGCTGGTTGCCAACCTGCTCGAGCGTTTTGCTCATTCAGGCGAGCACTTCGGTTACGTGATGTGATTTGTCAGTACGTCTCAGCAGAGCTAAGAAATGCAACGACTGCTTCAAGGCAGAATGGAAGGAACTTACGCACTGGCTTCACCGATGGAAAGCTGGAAGGTAATGTGATGAAACACTACCGAAAACGTGTAATCCCCCCGGATTTGAATCGAAATCTGCCATGGATAGTTGGCAGAGTTTCCGACTCAGAAGAGGTATCGTCCAGAGCTTAGCGCCAAATCAAAAGAAAATCGGAAAAATCAATAAAATCGAAAAATCTCGCGCAATCGCTACAACTTAACATTGAGAACCGTGGGTAAAAGATGCCCTCCACAAGCAAAAACAGCCGGTAAGAAACAGAGGGAAAATCATCTGCTAGCAATGAAAAGACGGGCTAAACCAACGGTAGCGTTAACCAAATGGCCCGTTTTCTAGGAAAGACTGACTGAAGCTGGGAGCCTGCCGCTGTAAGGCTATCCGTATATCTTCTAAGATCGCTTGCTCGGAAAGCTCTGCATACTGAGCAGAGGCCCTTTGCCAACCCTTTCTGCACAAAACTACTTCTGCCCACCAATCCCCAGATAGTGATGTACCCAGTTCTTCCCATGACGCTCATTCTTTTGATTTCTCTAATGAGCTTTCTACTCAACTCGGCAAAGTGCCCCGCTCAGAATGCCGGTCTGAATCAGCCCAACACAAAATTGAATGGCCAAATTCTGACCCAAACCATTAGCGAACCCACGCTTCGAGGACATATTCGTTTTCTCGCAGATGACCTATTAGAAGGGCGTGGTCCCGGCTCTCGAGGAGATCAGATCACACAGCTGTACCTACAAACCCAGTTTCAATCACTGGGCCTGCTTCCAGCTGCGACACC
The DNA here is from genome assembly GCA_012270385.1 of Rubripirellula sp. Taxonomy (GTDB): domain Bacteria; phylum Planctomycetota; class Planctomycetia; order Pirellulales; family Pirellulaceae; genus Rubripirellula. Next base: position 1,831 of record JAAXIK010000384.1, read on the forward strand.
GGAAGGCATTCAGCGAGCGATCAACGGCAAACAGGGCACCGAGGAAGCGGATCTTGATTCCCTTCGAGAGTCGATCTGGACCCAAGCTGTCCCTCTGATCGGAGTCCAAACCCATCCTCCTGATTCGGTGACGTTTACTCATCACTCTGAAACGCTAACGCTTCAATCGGGTGAGAATTTCATGTCCAACCTCGGTCAAACGAGCGAAGCGACTTCGATTAAAGATGCAGAAGTCGTCTTCGTTGGATACGGAATTCAAGCTCCCGAGTATCAGTGGGATGACTTTAAGGATGTAGATGTAAGGGGGAAGATCCTCCTCATGATGAACAATGACCCAGAAGACGACCCCAATCGATTTGAAGGCAGAAAACGACTCTATTACGGGCGTTGGGATTACAAATATCAGATCGCGGCGCAACAAGGCGCAATTGGAGCGATCATCATCCACACTACGCCCTCGGCTGGATACCCATGGCAAGTCATTCAAACGTCCTGGAGCGGCGAAGAATTTAAGTTACGCAATGACAGCACACCCGCTTGCAAAATGACAGGGTGGGTCACGGATCAAGCGGCAAAGCAGCTCGTTGCATTGAGTGGTCATGATCTCGGTGAACTACGCAAACGTGCTCAATCGAATGACTTTCGACCGGTCGAATTGGGAACACGCTTTTCCATCGAATTGACTGGACAGGTGAGAAAACAGGATTCTGCGAACGTGGTCGGTATCCTTCCGGGGAGTGATCCGAAACTTAGGGATCAAGCCGTGATCTTCATGGCGCATCACGATCACCTTGGTATCAGTGCCGAGCGCAATATTGATGGAGACAATATCTATAACGGTGCCGTGGACAACGCATCAGGCACTGCCGGTCTACTAACAATTGCCAAAGCTTTCTCTGCTTTACCAGTAAAACCACGGCGTTCGATTCTGTTCGCGGCAGTTGCTGCGGAAGAGCAAGGCTTGCTTGGCTCTCAACAGTTCGCACAAGCACCGCCGATGCACCCCGGACTTCTTGCCGCCGTGGTCAATATTGACGGTGCAAATATTCTGGGAGAGACACATGACGTCAATGTCATAGGAAATGGGAAATCGAACCTGGATGGGATCTTGGAGCAAATTGCTAAATCCCAGAATCGAGTGGTCACACCGGATCTCTTTCCAGATCGTGGATACTACTATCGTTCCGATCAATTCAGCCTTGCGAAAATCGGTGTGCCCGGAGTGTATCTCCACAGCGGAATCAATGTTGTGGGTAAACCGACGGGCTGGGGAAAAGAGCAGCTGGAGAAGTGGGTCGAAGAGACATACCATCAACCCAGTGATGAATATCAAATCTCATGGAATCTCTCCGGAGCAATTCAGGACTTACAACTCCTCGCGCTGGTGGGTCTCAAAATTGCGCAGGATGATGAGATGCCAAAGTGGAACGCTGGAGATGAATTTGAAGCGGCCAGACTCGAAGCAATCCGCACGCTCAAAGCGTCACGAGCCCCATAGCCCCACTTAAACCACAGCATCGGTCGCATAGGTGAAGCAGGCGAACAGGTGTATCACTGATACACAAATGGATCGACCTGCAACCTCTTCAATGCCTGGTCAACTGAGCTTGCCTCACACTTGCCATCGACTTACCAGCAGCCGTTCCCGTTCATGCTAAACTACGTCGACCCAGCCTAAACGACAAGCACCCAACAGAAATCTATACCCCAAGCTTCCCATCACTCTATCCGAATAGTAATCAATTTAATCTCCGTTCAATGTCTAAAACTCGCCATTTAATAAGAGCTAGAACCATGAGTGCACTAAGAAGACTGCCTTTAGCCTCTGCCATCCTCTTGATCGGATGTTGCCTCATGGAGAAGGCTCAGGCACTCGAAGCCTCAAGACCGAATTTTATTCTTTGCATGGGTGACGACCACGGTTGGGAAGAGACAGGCTACAACGGGCATCCTTACCTACAAACTCCGGTACTTGATGAAATGGCCGCAACCGGTCTACGTCTGGATCGATTCTACTCTGGGCATCCGTCTTGCTCGCCAACTCGAGGTAGTGTCATCACCGGTAGACATCCCAATCGTTATGGTACTTTTGCACCGAATTGGTCACTCCGTCCCGAAGAAATATCGATCGCCCAGCTTTTAGCCGATGCCGGCTACCGTACAGCACACTTTGGGAAATGGCATTTAGGCCCCGTGAAAAAAAGTTCGCCCACCAGTCCCGGTGCAATGGGATTCTCTCGATGGCTAAGTCACGACAATTTCTTCGAACTCAATCCATCCTTTTCCCTTGATGGTGGTCCGCCCAAGGTTTACGAGGGAGAAAGCTCTGAAATCCTGGTTGAGCAAGCATTAAATTTCATTAAACAAGCCGATGGGAATGATCAGCCCTTTTTTGTCGTGATCTGGTTTGGATCCCCTCACGAACCTTACAGCGGACTCGAAAAAGACCTCAAGCTCTATGACGAGCTCCCACAGAAATACTCGGATCGAAAAGTGAGACTCACATCGAATGAAACCGGAAGATCAACTCAGAGACCACTCGGGGAAGTTCTGAGGGAGCGATATGCAGAGATCACGGCAATGGACCGAGCAATGGGAAACCTACGCGACGGCTTAGATGATCAAGGTCAACGCGAGAACACGATTCTTTGGTACTGCGGCGATAATGGCACTCCTTCAAGTGGCTTACTAGAAAGCCCACTCCGGGGCAGGAAGTCGCAGGTGTATGAAGGTGGTGTTCGAGTCCCCGGAGTCATTGAATGGCCAGCGAAAATCAAAGCATCGCGATCCAGCAGCCATGTAGCCGTTACCAGTGATATGCTGCCCACACTCTGTTCGGCCGCTGGAGTCCCCACACCCACAAGGATCCTGGATGGTATTGATCTTCTACCCATGATCAGGGGCGAGGTCGAAAAACGCCGACAACCGGTGTATTTCTGGAGTTTCAACACGAAATCTCTCACCGCAGACTAAAAGACGTGGATTCAAGCACATCTTCAAGACTGAACCAATCCGCAGGGTAATCTGAGGCACGGGAAACCAACAAGAACATTTAGGAATGTGCAGGTCGACCAGATTCAAGATGGGTCTTACAAGGGCCCTCGAGCCATCACCACGCAAAACTACAAATTGATCCTAGATCAATCTGGTTCGAGCTCGATTGAATTGTACGATCTCAGTAGCGAGCTGGGTGAGCAGAATAATCTGGCGAAAGCTCAGCCAGAGAAAGTTAAGGAACTGCAAAAGCTAATGAGAGAATGGCAAACTAGCGTTTTGGCCAGCTTGCAGGGTAAAGACTACCCTTAGGCAGATAAGCTGAGATAGCTCTTACACTGCCGAAACGGGTTCCAAGGATTTCCCGACCGACCACTTGGTAAAGTCGGATTCATCTCGCACCACTTCTTCGTAAATCGTGTTCCTCTCGATCGGATCACGGCCTGCCTCAATGCTCAATTGCTTGATAGAATCGACCGATAGGCATTGTGGGGTAGTCGCGCCGGCGTCGTGATAGATCAATTCATGACGAACAGTGCCGTCATTATCATCTGCCCCATACGCGAGGGCGGTTTGTGCCGTTTCGATCCCAAGCATGATCCAGTAAGCCTTGATATGTTGCACGTTGTCCAGCATCAATCGACTGATCGCCATGGTGCGAAGATCCATCAAGGCCGAAGGCTTCTTCAAATCACTCAACTTTGTGTTCTCGGGATGGAACGCGAGGGGAATGAAGACCTGGAACCCGCCGGTCTGATCCTGTAGCTCACGCAGCCTTAGTAGGTGGTCAATGCGGTGATAAGCTTTCTCTACATGCCCATACAACATTGTGCAGTTCGTTCGAATCCCAACTTCATGAGCCGTTCGGTGAATATCCAACCAAGCGTGAGTGTTGGCTTTATGCTCGCACAGTTGGTCTCGCACCTCGGGATGAAAGATCTCAGCTCCACCTCCAGGCATGCTTCCCAGACCAGCGTCCCTCATATCTTCCAACACCCAACGGATGGACTTCTTTGTCTGAAACTCAAACCAATTGATTTCGACTGCGGTCCAAGCCTTCAGGTGAATCTGTGGGTAATTCTCTTTCAAGATTTCGACGATATGGCGATACCACTCGTAAGGCCTTTGATGATGCAGACCTCCAACAATATGCATCTCGGTACAGCCATTTTCTCTCGCCTCTCGTCCACGATCCAACACTTGATCGTCGCTCATCGCGTAACCCTTCGGATCTCGAAGGTCGCTGCGGAAGGCACAGAAACGACATCGATAAACGCAGACATTGGTCGGATTTAAATGCGTGTTGATATTGTAGTAACCCACGTTGCCATTTTTTCTCTCACGAACTAGGTTCGCAAGTTCGCCGACCGCCTGCAGTGGAACTGCTTCGTCGTATAGAAAGATCCCGTCGTCGAGTGTCAAACGTTCCTCCGATTCCACCTTATCTCGGATTTCACGGAAACGAGCGTTAATATCGGCATGGTTCATGTTGGCTTGCCTAGGACGGGTACAGATCTTTCCTACTGTTGTACCGAAAATATACTCCAAGTAACAACTGCCAGTCCCTTCGCGGCACAGCAGATTTAACGGACAACTCAAGCAGGGCCAAGAAAAGATGCGAAATCGCCCAGAAGACAGCGAGCAAGTCGTTTGATCTGCGAGAAGAATAGGTGAACTTATCTGGAAACCGTGTCGAGAGATCCAGCAGCAAGAACGATCACACTAATCCACGCGTTCGCATTAAAAAACGCCTCATTAACGCGTCCCAGATCAGTTGGACTCACCAATAAATGCTGACGGATCACCATGATCGCAACAACGACCATCCCACTGAGATAAATCCACCCCAAGTCGAGAAGTGGTGAGACAAAGGGTAGGGCGAACAGTGCCACTAACATGAAGGAATGCGAAACCATTGCGAGACGCAGAGCACCAGGAATTCCGAATCTGGCAGGGACACTATGTAGCCCTTCACCGGCGTCATATTCCGCGTCCTGACAGGCATAGATGATATCGAATCCTGTTACCCACGCCGCAATCCCCAAAGCAAGCACCAACGGTGGCCACCAATCATTCCAAACCATGGCGGATGCCGGACCTCGGATAGCCATCCATACGCATAGCGGTGAGAGACTGAGTGCAATTCCCAGCCAGGGGTGCGCCTATTAGGTGAATCGCTTTGCGAGGCTAACTCGGCAGAGAATTCATAAAAGAGGCACGGTGAAGAGCAGAGGCATCCTGGTCGGAAGG
>JAAXIK010000267.1 GCA_012270385.1 Rubripirellula sp.
CATGGATGGGGCTTGCTCTCGCAACTCTTTAATACGAAGGCGGGTACCAGCCCCTTCCCGCGAATCCCCCTTCAACCCAAAAACGTGATGGCTGCATCATCGCGTACGAAACAGGCTCTGAAAGGAAGACTTCAGCGTCTCACTACGTCACTGAATGCTGGTGCCACCGCCCCGCCCCAAACTTTCTTTATCGAATCACACGCGGCTCAATTAAGAGTGGTGAAAGAAAAGCGGTTAAGACTATCGAGCGGGACGAAAGCTTGTAACAATGCGCTAGCTGACGATAGTGAAATGGAAACCCCATGGCCGAACCAATGCGTTTACCCACCCACCTCTTCCTGAGCCTATTCTTATTGAATGCAGTCCCTTTCTGCCAAGCAGTCGAAACGCCCCTTCCCGGCCTGACATACCACACTCTGCAACTGGAGGGGACAGATGGCGTGCGATTTAGTCTTCCGGGTTTGGCCGAACCGTTGAAAATCCGACTGAACGAACCAGCTGAACAAGGAGCCAACGAACTGGAACGCCCTCCAAGGCTAATCGTACTTTGCTTCTTGGGCACGGAGTGCCCCATGGCGAAGAGCTACGGGCCAAAACTCCAACGGATGTCTAATGATTACTCTGCTTCGCAAGTACAGTTCATAGGCGTGATGAGCAATGTTCAAGACTCGTTAGAGGATGCTAAAAAATACAAAGCTGACCACTCGATTTCCTTTGAGATCGGAAAGGATCACGATCAGAAAGTTGCTGATCTCTTTAGTGCCACACGCACACCCGAAACCGTGGTGATCGACCAAAAGGGCTTGATCAGGTATCGGGGCAGGATCGACAACCAGTACCAACCGGTAGTTGCCAGAAAGAGGTCAACCGAACACGATTTGCGAGCCGCTCTGGATGCACTGCTGGATGGAAGGCAGCCTCCAAAGACCGAGACAGTTGCGACGGGGTGCCTAATCGGACGCAATCAAAAAAAGGTGACGGACTTCTCCGTGACTTACTGCCGAGAAATTTCTCGAATCATGAACAGTCATTGCGTGGAATGCCATCGCAAAGGTGAGATCGGTCCGTTTCGACTCGACCGATATGAAGACCTAATCGGCTGGGGCGAAATGTGTCTGGAGGTGATTAGCGAAGATCGCATGCCACCCTGGCATGCAACCGAAAAGTATCAGCGATTCGCTAATGCACGCAAGCTACCCGAACGCGACAAACGACTGCTCCAACATTGGGTGGATGCAGGCATGCCCTACGGGGAATCGGATGACTTACCTCCAGAACAAACCTGGGTGGAAGGTTGGCGGTTGCCCACCTCACCCGATCTCGTACTCCACATGAGCGACTCTCCATTTGCAGTTCCTGCAGAGGGAACGGTGGAGTATCAGTACTTTGTTGTCGACCCCAAGTTCAAAGAGGACAAATGGATCAGCGCAGCGGAAGTCATGCCTGGAAATGCTTCGGTCGTCCATCACTGTATCGTTTTCATTCGTCCGCCTGATGGATCTGGCACAAGACAATCAGGACTACTCTCTGCTTACGTCCCTGGCCAGATTCGGTCGCCACTACCCGCAGGATTCGCTCAGCGTATTCCAGCAGGTTCACGACTGGTCTTCCAGATGCACTACACACCGAACGGACAGCCTCAGAGTGACCGCACCCGACTCGGTTTAGTATTCGCCGAACCAAGCCAAGTGACGCATGAAGTCATGGCTATTGGCGGCATTGAGCAGAGCTTTGAAATCCCACCCCATGCCAACCATCACCAAGTTGAAGGAAATGTTTCTTGGCATCCATCAGACGGCTATCTCATCTCCATCATGCCGCACATGCACCTACGTGGAAAAAGTTTTCAATTCAACGCGCAAACTGACCAAGGAACAGAAACACTGCTTGAAGTTCCGGCCTACGATTTTAATTGGCAACATAGCTATGAACTCGCTCAGCCCTTGCCACTTGGAACTATTGAATCATTGCGTTTTACTGCCACCTTCGATAACTCGTCAGACAATCCTCACAACCCCGATCCCAGTCAAACGGTCACGTGGGGCGATCAAACATGGCAAGAGATGGCTGTTGTTTACTTGAACATCGCAAGACCCTTGAACGGCCACAGGTTGGATTCACCGCGTAACACAGCAGAAACGCCGAGTGGTTCACCCCAGGGCACAACAGAAATGCGTTTGAATCAAGAAAAGAAGCACAACCGAACTGCTGAACGGTTCGCTCAACACTATCTCGCTCGACTCGATAAAAACAAGGATGGATATCTCGAGCAACACGAAGTCCCCACGGCAACGAGTGTTTTTCTATTTCGCCGCATGGATCGAGACAGGAATGGCAGAGTTGATTTTTCTGAAATCAAAAACGAGGCGATGAAACGACGCGAGATTCCCGACATCTCATCTGATGACACCCTAGATCAATAACAAGCTACCGATCTACCTTTCCAGTTGTCCGGGTGAGTAGACGCGTAAAACTTCAAGCAGGCTGAGCGGTCATATTTGTGTTGAAACTATTCGGGAAAATCGCAGATCTGCTTGTCGACTATCGCCTTGCAACGTTCCTGGCACTTACGGTCTGGACCGGGCTAATGTCGGTCGGTCATATCAGTCCGCATCTATACCAGCCTATTATCGAATCCTTTCAGAGCAGCGACCCGGAAACCTCCTCGACTCAATCTGACAACCAAGCGGCACAAGAAGAGGGCTTCACCGCTCCCCCTGACAGCCCTCCACCGGATGTGTCACCGATTCAAGTTGCAGGAGGCGATGTGATTCTGGTTGCTAGATCGGACTCCTTTTTTACCCCGAGTGGATCGGAGGCGATTCGTAATGCTGTAAAAGCTCTAGAAGAACTTCCGCAAGTCACCAATGTGATGTGGATGGACCGGGCCCCGCCGCTGAACCTCTTTGGCCTGCCTGAACCGATTCTACCCAATGGCAATGCCCCTCAAGGTAGATTCGATGCGGCAAAGAAAGCAGCACTCACCCACCCTCTCGTTTCGGGTCAATTACTGTCGAGTGATGGGGAGACGATGCTTCTCATGATTGGCTTGGACTGGCTATTTGTCCTTCAGGACGGGGATTGCACTGACCAATTGAGGAAAACGGCATCACGAGCGGCCAAGGAGATCAGCGGATCAAACATTGAATTTTCAGTAACCGGATCGGTACCCATTCGCCTAAGCCGCTCATCAAGCAACCGGCGGAACGAAAAGAAGTATCAGGCAATCGGATACTCGATGGCGTTGATCATCGCTTTCGTTTTATTTCGCGGTCTCGCGAGCGTTCTCATCGTTGCACTTGCTCCAACCTTTGGTGTCTTCTGGACACTGGGTTTACTGCACATCCTCGGCTACGACGATAATCCATTCAACTCGGTGATTGTTCCCGTTTTACTCTGCATGGTGGGATTCACCGACGGAGTACACATGATGGTGCAAATCCGTAAAAACAGAGCGGCCGGCCTATCACCACGTGATGCAGCAAGACAATCTATCCGGGAAGTAGGTTTAGCTTGTTGGCTCACCTCACTGACTACTGCTATTGGATTTGGATCCTTGAGCCTTGCACACCACGAGGTGGTTCGAGAATTCGGCTATTGCTGCACCATCGGCGTGCTGATGACTTTCCTTTCCGTCGTCACTATCATCCCGCTAGCTTGCGCGACTCGGTGGGGAAAGAATGTTCATACTGGATACGGCAGGAATTTGATTGACCAAAATCTTGGAAGGATCTCAGTCCTGATTGATTTTGTCTTGAAAAAAGCCAAAACGGTGAGCGTCATCGCTGTTCTGGTCACTGCGATTCTCGCTGCCATCACTCTTCGCCTGAATCCAGATGAGCGACTGACCAGCAGCTTGGAAGCGGGCAGTGAAGCAGCGAGCGCCCTGGCGCATATCGACCAAGCATTCGGCGGAATGGAAACCGCCCAAATTGATATTCGTTGGCACCGCGACATTCCTGCGGGCGATGGCAGGATAGGTCAAGTTATTGATCGCGTACACAATACGCTGACACAGGAGAGCCTGATCGGTAACCCGGTCTCCCTTCACAACCTCATCGAAGCATTACCTGGCGAGGGTCCCACCAAAGATCGAATGTCCCTCATTGAACTGCTTCCCCCTCCGCTGAAACGAGCGTACTACATACCTGAATCACGCTACAGCAAAATTCAATTCCGGATACAGGATTTAGGCATCGCAAGCTACGGTCCAATCTTTGAGCAAATCAAGACTCAGCTTCGAGAGATTGAACAGGAGCACCCGAAATTCCGGCTGCGGCTAACCGGGAGTGCGATTTGGCGGTGGGAAAATCTATATCAGATTGTTGTCGACCTCGCGTACAGTCTCGGGACGGCTAGCGTCATCATTTTCTTTGTTCTGACGTTGGTCTACCGATCCTTGAGACTTGGGTTGATCTCCATCATCCCAAATCTTTTTCCTCTCGCTTCCACAGGCTTCTTACTCTGGGCCGTTGGACAAAACTTAGAGATAGTCAGCGTTTGTGCCTTCACCGTCTGCCTAGGAATCGCTGTGGATGACACCATTCACTTTCTCACTCGTTACCGCGAAGAGCAAAAGAGATCTGACGATACCGGGGAAGTCATCAGAAAAGCATTTATCGGCGTGGGCACTGCATTGATCATGACCACCATCGTGCTGGTGATTGGCTTTAGCACAGCATTGATGAGCGATTCACGAGACCATCGAATTTTTGCGATGATGGGGATTCTTACGATCAGTACCGCACTACTTGGTGACCTTCTATTTCTACCCGCTCTGCTTTTAAAATTTGGACCTAAACCAACGAGTTTCAAAGCAACTCAACCTCAAACACCTACAGCCTGAACCCAACTTGAAAGCTTGCAGAAAACCTTGCAAAAGACTTCAATGGGCTTTGGTAAATCCTAAACCGGTTTAATCATAAGACGATCATGTGGCGAATTGAAAAGACCAATATTGACCTGCATGAACTGGGAACGCTGGCGAATTGGATGGTAAAGAGCCTACCCCAGCAAGTAACCATTGGCATCACCGGCACCCTAGGAGCTGGTAAAACGACCCTCGTCCAATTACTCTCTGCAGCGGCTGGCATTGATCGAGCCGGCGTAACGAGCCCAACCTTCACTTTACTTCACACCCACCGAGGAAGCCTTACCATTCATCACTTAGACGCCTATCGTGTTGCGGACGAGGATGAGTTTTTAGAATTGGGAGTGGAAGAGCTCTTCGAAGACAAGGCATGGACAGTGATCGAGTGGGCAGATCGTGTCGAAACGGTTTTGCCGGGCGAAACACTCTGGATCAGCCTAGAGCCTTTGGAACAGAGTGACCGCAGGAAGATCACATTTTCATCGACAAGGATGGACCTGAAGGCCATCTTTGAAGGACGATTTAATGGTGGCGTTTAATCTGGCATTTCAGTGTGAAAAGCCACTAGACCTTCCCTGAAAGCAGCGAGATACTGGTAACGTTGAGTGGTGTGACCGCAATGAGAACCATAAACCCAGCATGTCAAGAGACCAGGCCCCCTTCGCAGAACGTTTGCCACGAGAATTGACGTTGGAACTTGCCTTCCTGAGGCTGTGCCGACGCAACGGCTGCCTTTGGCTTGATTCTTCTGCACAGACCAGGCACCTGGACCCTGGATCATCGCCGTTGGGGAGATTCTCCTTCCTCACCTCGGATCCGATCCAAACCCTCTCTGAGTTATCCAGAGACTCCATTCAGTGGCCCGACCTACACAAGCTGTACAAGTCCCTTCCTCAGGAGATGGATCCGAATCTTCCCCCCTTTCAAGGCGGACTCGCAGGACTTTGGGGCTATGAGGCGGCGACTTGGCTTGAAAACATAGACCTTCCGCCGTCGGACTTCCTTTCCATACCGGCGATTTCGGTAGGTTTATACGATTGGACGTTGGCTGCGGACCATCTTAGCGGAGAGAGCTGGCTGATCTGCCAAGGTGAGTTCCACCCTGACTGGGATCGACGATGTGAATTAGCGAGCCAGCGAGCAGCGGAAGTCAAAGCGATCCTCCAGCAAGAACCCTCCGCGGTGTCACCAGAAGTAATCGAGGGATCCAATAAACTCGAAGCGGAAGCAATCCCTTCGCAGCACATGACACCGATACCGGGAATCCAGAGCAATTTTGCTCGCTCCAGCTACCCTCGTTCCGTCGAGAAAGTAGTGGATTCCATCTGCAATGGCGATTCGTTTCAAGTCAACCTTTCTCAACGCCTGATCACCAAGGCCACCAGCTCAGCGGCGGAACTCTACCTTAAGCTGCGTGAGGTCAACGCTGCTCCATTCAGCGCTTACTACCATCAATCTGATTATCAAATCGCTAGCAGCAGTCCCGAGGGTTTTCTGCAAGTTCGGGGCAGGCAGGTTGAAACGAGACCCATCAAAGGAACCGTTCGGAGAACAGGGCAGGAAGACACCGACCGAGGCCTCGCTGAGCAACTGATTGCGAGCGAAAAAGATCGAGCAGAAAATATTATGATTGTCGACTTGCTACGTAATGACCTCTCAAAATCGTGCGAAGATGACTCGGTGGTGGTGACCAAGTTATGCGGTCTGGAAATTTACGAACACGTGCAGCACTTGGGCTCCGTAGTTCAGGGAAAATTCAGAGAGAATCAATCCGCGTCACAGCTACTGGAATCATGCTTTCCAGGTGGCAGCGTTACCGGGGCTCCAAAAGTTGAAGCGATGAAGACCATTGCAGAACTGGAGCCCAATCGACGCGGTGCCTACTGCGGATCCATTGGCTATCTTGGAGTTGGATCACAGGCTGACTTCAACATCTTGATCCGAACGATTACGGCGAAAAAAGGCTATTGGCAATTCCCTGTTGGTGGCGGTATCACTGCGCGCAGCGAACCGGACTTGGAGGAAGCGGAAACATGGACCAAAGCTGAAGGCATGATCCGAGCAACGCAGCAAGAATCTTCCAAGATGATGAATCATTGAACATGAAAAAGCTCCTTACCTTCATCACGCTGTCGGCGGCAATACTGGCCGCTTATATGGCAATGATTTGGTCTGAGACTCCCGCACCTCCTT
>JAAXIK010000117.1 GCA_012270385.1 Rubripirellula sp.
TTGGAGATTCATTATCCACACGATTCATCACCTTATGGCGAGTCCAGAAACGCTGTGAACCTTTTGGATTTTCAAACCACGATGCATCTTGACCAGGAAAACCCAAAACCAGGATGTCATCCCATCCATCCTTGTTGAGATCCTCCGAGAAAGAAAAGAAGTTGTTACTGTAACCATGTGGGTCAAACGGATCCTGTGCATAAAGCTGATGCTGCTTCTCAAAGTCGGGTCCTTCATACCACCAAGGTCCGGAAGCCACATCCATCTCCCCATCATGGTTGAAATCTCCAACACACACACCTTCGCTGTAGAAATCAGCGGAAAGTTTCTTGGTTATCCAAGATATCTCTTCTGCTGATATCTCTTCCGCCGCGAAGGATACCATGATCAGAATGAGCAAAAAAATAACGCGGGTCCGAAGTGTCTTATACATCAACGTTTTCACCATCTGTTGAGCTTTCAAGCTTCACTCGTATTGATTGTTTCATCAAGTGATCAGGCTAGGAGATAGACATTTCATTGTCATCCCCTTTTCGATTCGCTCGGCTATCCTAATCGAAGTGACACGGGCTGGGCAATTCAGCGATTGGCCTCTCGGTCCAGTCACTAGTTAGTGGTGATCGTTTCATCAAGGTTAATCATCAAGCTGCAAACTGCGGCATACGCAGCTAGCTCACTGACATTGATTTTCCCATCTGGCTGATGCTCGCCACCGCCTGCAAGATAGCTCTTTGCACGTTCCTGGTCAGCACGAAACTCTTTCAACCGATCCTGATATTCACCCGCAAGAATGGAGAGTTCAGCTTCATCGATGGAACGAGAGGTTGCCAAACGAAACCCAAAACGAAGCCGATCTTCAGGGGATTCCCCACCTTCATTGACAATCCGTTCCGCAAAGGCGCGTGCGGCTTCGACGAACTGTGGATCATTCAGAAGAACGAGCGCCTGCAGGGGCGTGTTGGTCCTCTCTCGGCGAGTACGACAGGTGGTGCGCCCATCCGCTCCAAGAATCCTCATGTTCGCAGCGGGAATCTGGCGTTTCCAATACGTGTATAAACTGCGTCGATACAGATCAGCACCGGAACTCTGCGTAAACTTTGCACGTGATGAACCGATTGCATTGGGGCCAAAAAGCTCAGCAGGCTGGTAAGGATGAACTCCGGGGCCACCGAGTCGCTGGGTCAAAAGACCGCTGATGGATAAAGCATGATCACGAACAAACTCTGCTGGAAGTCGGCGTCGTGATCCACGAGACAGCAAGGCGTTCTCAGGATCCATCCCATGTAAGTCCAAACTCTGGTGACTCCCTTGCCCGTAGGTGGCAGAGAGCACAATCTTTTTCAAAAGGTGCTTGACGTCCCAACCCGATTCCATGAAATCGATCGCGAGAAAGTCAAGTAGATCCTGATGGGATGGGGTTGCACCCTGAGTGCCGAAGTCCTCTGAGGTTTTTACGATCCCTCGGCCGAAGAGCATTTGCCAATAACGATTTACCACGACGCGGGCGGTGAGAGGATGTTTTGAATCCACCAACCACTTCGCGAGACCTAAACGAGTTCTAGGTAAATCATCTGAAAACGCCATTACACTTGCCGGTGCTGCGGTTGGAATGATTTCACCTCGGTTGTCGTATTCACCTCGCTTGAGAAGATAATTTTCACGGGGGGAACTCATATCGCTCGCGATCATCGTCAGAGGAGCTTGGGCATCAATGTATTTCCGCTCTTCCAACAAGCCCTGCTTCTGGATTCTCAAATCACTAAAGCCTGACCACTGCTCCCTAAAATGATTGAGTCGCGCATTGCGACCCTTTGGCAAAGACCCACGTAAAGCTGCCGTCGAATTAGTCGTCGTCTTGAAACGGAGACCCTTGAAATCATTCGTACTCAGCTTCACCCGCAACGCGTAAACCCCCTTCACGGAAACGGGTGATTCTAAACCGATTACCAACGGTTCCCCCATGAACTTGAGGTTTTTATCACCATGGAATGGTACTTCCTTACTCAGCGATCCATCCTTGTCCGCAATCAACTCCAATCCCGCCAATTCGGCGACAAGTGGTGATTGACTCTCGACTTGAAGTGCACTCAGTCGTTCAGATGCTTGATACGCATCTGCCAGAATAAGATCAATGATAAATGTTCTTGCTTCTGACTCGGTATCCAGAGCGTCAATCGGCAATGCATTGCGAGGCTCAGCTTGATGGATGGTCCTATTGCCAGAAGCCTGCCGCTTCTCATCCAAAACCTGAATCGACAAATGATCAAGTCTTTCAGGACAACAATCCGTTCGATTCCAAACTGCGACGCTGTCGATGGGAAATTCGTCACCAAGATCAATCTCCCACCATGCATTCCGCTCCGAATTGGTGCATGAGCAGCTCGCAAAGCTTCCATTATGATTACCATCAATCGCTTTACTCGCTGGCGAGTTGTAACCAATACTGGATTGAGTCGCTTTTCCTGTGCGTGCGATAATCACACCCGCAGAGAACACTTGCACTTCTGAAATCGTGAGAAAACCATCGTGATCTTTCGGCATCTCCAGGCGAACATATCGGCCTTTCATGGTGGGACGATCGGAGTTCACCTCTTCGGACTTCGGCTTGACCGACTTTGCGACTAACCAGCCTTTGCTTTGATCAAAATCTTTATTCACCTCAATAGCAGGATCAATCCATCGCACTGGTTCTTCAAGTTCTGCGACCCATTGATCGAATTCGGTAGAAAGTGCTTTCGGAGTGGATTTAAGTTCCGTGTCCAGCTTAGACAGCAGTTCCGAGATTTTGAGGATTCGCTTGGACTGCTCTGTGTCATACCTCCTCAGCGTCGGAGCGGCTGCCCCCTTTGTGTTTCCATTGCCAACCAAGCTATTGAAGAATCCGGCAAACTGATAGTACTCACGCTGTGTCATGGGATCATACTTGTGATCATGACACTGAGCACACTCGAGCGTTAGTCCCATCATTGCGGTCGCCGTCGTATTGACTCGATCCACAAGGTACTTCACTCGATAATCTTCATCGATAATTCCACCTTCATTGGAGGTGGGGTTATGACGTAAAAACCCTGTCGCGACCCGCTGATCAATCGTCGGATCAGGAAGAAGATCGCCAGCTAGTTGCCACTTGATAAAGTCACTGTAAGGCAAATTGCTGTTGAACGCCTCAATGACCCAATCACGCCATGGATAAATATCTCGCGGGTGATCTTCGAAAAGTCCGTCTGTGTCTCCGTACCGAGAGACGTCAAGCCATTCCAACGCCATGCGTTCCCCGTAGGCGACGGATATCAGTAAGCGATCGACCACTTTAGCCCGTGCATCCGATGCATTATCAGCGAGAAACTCATCCATCTGCTCAATGGTGGGGGGTAAACCAGTCAAATCAAACGAAACTCGACGCAACCAATGCTCCCGTGTAGCTGGCCTTGAAGGTTTCAGACCACTCGATTCGAGACGTTTTAAAATAAATTGATCGATAGAGTTCACCGGCCAAGATGCATCGCTAACACTTGGGACCTCAGGCGGACTGGGTGCAATCAAAGACCAGTGCTTCTCCCAAGCAGCCCCTTCTTCAATCCAACGCTTAACCAATTGGATTTCCCGATCGGAGACTGAAAGATTCGAATCAGGTGGTGGCATCTGAAGGTCAGGGTCCGATTCCAACATTCTGACAAGCATTTCACTGGATTCGGGATCTCCAGGTAAGATTGCAGCATGGGAGTCACCTCCCCTGGGACTTTTTGCGCTATCCTCCTGATCGAATCGCAAATCGGCTTCACGAGCCAAGGCATCGGGTCCGTGACAGATGAAGCAACGGTCCGACAAGATAGGGCGAATATCTCGATTGAAGGAAACACGCTCTTGCGCGGGAACAGGTGTCACCAGGCCAAACAACAGTAGACCCAATAAGCCTAGGTGAGAAATCAAGTGATGCGAAAGATTACAAAGCCACAAACACTCCACACGTCGAGCTACCGGTCGCGAAGGAAATTGGATCCTTGGAATCATCTGAAGTCTGCTCATACCAGCATCTCCATCACCACTTGCCCCTGCACATCCGTCAGCCGGAACCTTCTACCCTGATACTTAAACGTCAGTCGCTCGTGATCAATTCCCATCAAATGCATGACCGTCGCTTGAAAATCGTGAACGTGCACGGGATCCTTCACCACGTTGTAACCCATGTCATCTGTCTCACCGTGAGTCATTCCCGGTTTGACACCACCACCCGCCATCCAATAGGTAAAGCATCGAGGATGATGATCGCGCCCGTTCGCTGCATCGCCAGCTTTGCCTTGACTGTAGGTGGTTCGCCCAAATTCACCACCCCAGATCACAAGGGTCTCATCCAACAATCCACGATCCTTGAGATCTCGAATTAATGCGGCTTGCGGTTGATCCACATCGCTGCACTGCTTGGGCAAGGCGGTCAACAACCCTCCATGCTGATCCCAGCCGCGATGATACAGTTGGATAAATCGAACACCTCGTTCAGCCAACCTCCGTGCAAGCAAGCAGTTTGCCGCGAATTTCCCAGGGACTTGGCACTCGGGACCATAAGCGTCCAAAACATGCTGAGGCTCCTTGTTGATTTCCGTCGCCTCAGGAACAGACATCTGCATTCGAAATGCCATCTCATATTGAGCGATGCGAGTTGCGATTTCAGGATCACCGAAGGTATCCAGTTGAAGTTGATTTAAGCTTTCAATCCGCGTAATCATTCGCCGTCGCGCGTCGACGGTTTCCCCAGGCTGACTGTTCAGGTAGAGCACTGGTGTCTTGCCACCTCGGAATTGAACCCCCTGATGAAGGCTTGGCAAAAAACCACTACTCCACAATTTGGAGTAGACCGGTTGACTGCCTGGACGCCCTGTGCCGTTTGAAATCAGAACACAGAACGTCGGTAGATTCTCATTTGATGACCCGAGTCCATAACTCATCCATGCGCCCATGCTTGGACGCCCCGGTTGTTGGTGACCGGTTTGAAAAAAAGTAACCCCCGGATCGTGATTGATCGCTTCGGTATGCATTGACTTGATAAAACATAAATCATCCGCGACCTCCGCGGTGTGCGGTAGTAATTCACTGACCCAGGCACGACTTTCGCCATGCTGTTTGAACTTCCACTTCGATCTCGCGATCGGAAAAGATTTTTGCCCAGAAGTCATGCCAGTCAAACGCTGAGTTTTCTCAACAAACCCTTCATCGCTCCACTCGCCAGAGTCTGCATCAAAAGTCTTAAAAAGTTCTTGCCCGTGGTACTTTTCCACCATCGGCTTGTAATCGAAAAGATCCTGCTGCGATGGAGCACCATTCATGAACAGGAAAATGACTCGCTTCGCTTGAGGCGCGAAATGCAACCCCTCCTTCTCCACCTTCTCTGCAAGGGATTGGGGAGCCAACATAGAATGGAGTGCCATAGCGCCAATCCCTGATGCACCCTTGCGAAATAATTCGCGGCGTGTCGTGACTAACTTCAGTAACTCCAATTCTTCTTTCATGATGTTCGCAGACGGATGAGAAAAGCAATTTAACTGAGTGACGGATCATTAATGATGGGGCAGGTCACCAATCCCCCCATTAGAACAGCCAATCAACGCATCTCCTAGACTGCTCTTAGCTTTCTGGGCGATGGATCCATAGGCTGGGTTTTGAACACATCTATCGCAGTATCCTTTCCCTCATTGTACAGAGTACAAAGCAAACGAAAGACACAACGCTTTTTAGCGTCCCAAGAGGTATCCCGTGATATACTCGGTTCCTAACACGGCACAGGCATAAGCTTGCCTGTATCGAAACACCCTGTATGACCTATATCCTTATCTGAGCAGAGCGTGCTTCCGACGCGGCAAAATGGAATCATCCACTATTTTCCAACCACGACATTTTAACTCCCAAGCTTGCAACCCTCCGAAATGAAAATCTCTCGCGTGCTAATCGCCGTTACATGCCTAGCACTCCTTTCCTCTTGGTCGAGTGGTCAAGAGTTTGGATCGGAGTTATTACGTGAAATCAAAATCAGGATTCGGGATTCAACGATTCGTTTCGATCAAATGAAACGACGAGCCAACCACGCGGAAGAAGAGATAAAACTACTGCAAGAGTTAAAAGCTCAGATTGAAGCGACTCAGTCTGCGGAAACAAAACTTCAGAGTATCGATGAAAGTGACCCTGATGCTTTGGAGGAAGCGGAACAAAAGCTCTACCACCTGGAACTGGGGGTCGGTCGACACGAAACTCTATTGGAGGTTCATGAACAAAAAGGTGAGTTACTCGATCTCCTTGGTGAACTACTTGAATTCGATCTCGAGAGTGAAATCCGTACCGTTGAAAAACTGTTGAAATCACTCAGTTCGATGGCTGACCTGATCCATCAAAGGTATAAAGCAGAAGTCAATAACTGTGATGATGATCTGGATCAAATTGAGGAGAAGCTAGAGGAAAATCTCTATGATGTTGAACGGGCATTAGAAATCGTACATCTCAAATTACGACTACACTGGGCTACCGAAGAAGGGGAGTACGAAGAGGCCGAAGAACTGGAAAGTGAAATCGAGATGCTTCAGTCTCGCGAGGAGGAATCCTTAGAGACGCTCGAACTAGGGCTTCATGCGTTACCAATCGATCTACAAAAAGCCGATCTGGACGCATCACGCCAATTGGCATGGGAAACTGACATTGCACCCACATTGCTAAAGGCTTGTGGGGATTGCCACAACGACGACAATGCCAGCGGGGAACTCAATCTCGAAGCTCTGATCAAAGCAACCCCATTGGTCATCAATCGTCAACGTTGGCTCAATGTGATTCAGCAAATCAAAGTGAGATCCATGCCACCGCCGGATGAAGGGGAGATGCCCGAGGCGGATCGGATCACCACCGCGGCATGGATTACTCGATATTTGGAAGAGTTCGATTATGGTTCGGTACATCGAGTTGGACACGAACCGGCACGCCGACTGACGCGAGAAGAATACAATAACACGATTCGTGATCATATCGGAATTGATTTGCGGCCCGCCGATCAATTCCCACCAGCCCTTAGCGCAT
>JAAXIK010000103.1 GCA_012270385.1 Rubripirellula sp.
TCGCTTTGATTTGCACTTTTGGCGTCGCTACACGCAGGAGCCACCGGGGAAAACAAAGTCCCCGAATTCGATTGCTTACAGTTTGTAAGCCGCTGGTTGGGATCATTGGTCAAGTTGCTCCCGGTTCGTGCCGGAATCTTTCACTCATTTGACCCTTCTGATGGGGGTCACTTCTCACGATGAAAAAGTCCTAGGGCGGTTAGAGAATGCCTGCGGGTCTTCATGCTCTTATCACCCCCCCTCTTGAGACTTTCCTGATTTTATGGTCGCTAAGGTTCCCTTGGTCGCACGTAACGTGGTTATTTGTTGGTCGCCCAATAAATAACTTTTGGTGGCTCGTTTGATCTGCTCTACTGTGCCCAAGCTTTTGCATCAAGATGTTCGAATTTCCAAGTATTTTCACCGAGATAGATGATGCCGGACGAAGTGCCGCAACACGATGAGACCACTGAAGTTTTCATCCTTGAGAACCGCTGGCGAATTGAAGAAGTTCTGGGCCGTGGAGCGATGGGGGAGGTCTGTTTAGCGACAGACACCCGATTGGATCGAAGGGTTGCTGTAAAACGCATGCTGGGTTCCAACGTCGATAACCAAGTTTCGATACAGCGTTTTCTCACTGAAGCGAAATCAATCGCTGCTCTCAATCACCCCAGCATTGTGCAGATCTATGATTATGGCCAAGCAGAGAGTGGTCCGTACCTGATCATGGAGTTTGTCGACGGCGGTTGCTTGGGGGATCGATGCAATGGTCGTGGCCTTGTGACCAGTGAAGCCATCGGGCTTGCGTCCCAGTTGAGTTCCGCTTTGGTTGCGGCTCATGCCGCCAACATCATTCATCGAGATATCAAGCCAGCGAATATCCTGCTCACCAAAGATGGGATTCCCAAACTCACCGATTTTGGTTTAGCCAAACCTATCACCGCTGACACCTCAGTCACCGCTGCAGGTTCGGTCTTGGGGACACCCAAGTACATGAGTCCTGAACAGGTTAGGGGACGACCGGTGGATCACCGATCCGATCTTTTCAGTTTGGGAGTAGTTTTCTTTGAGATGCTAACCGGGCAGGTTCCTTTCGCCGGAGGGTCCTTGGGCGATGTCTTCGATAAAATTCTCAATGAGCCCGTTCCTTCCGTTGCTTTATCGGGCGTAGCTGACTCCAGTCAGATCGATAAAGTTCTGGCCAAGTGCCTCGCCAAAAATCCGGAAGAACGATACGAAGATCCATCGCAGTTGCTAAGTGATTTGCAAAATCTTCAATCCAACTTTGAGTCGTTGCCTTCGGCACGCGAGACGACTGCCGATCCAATACCGGCGCTCGAGCAGACCATGGAATCGGCTGGAGACCGTACCTCGGTTTCGAGTGTGGTTGACTCGATTGCTGACAGCGACGTGGTCATCGTAGCGGCGGAATCGGAAGATCAACCCATTCCGCCCGGTAGCGATGGTTGGCTGACAAAACTGACCGAGCACATGCAGGTTCGCTTGCAGCAACTCTCGGGGCAGAGGCTCAAGGTAAAGAAGCTGACTCGTCTGCCTACCGAGGAATCGGATTGGAAGGCGATGCTGCCCGCACTTGAGAAACTGGATGCTGTGGTCTGTGTGGTGTCACCGGCCTTCCTCATGAATGTTGCCGCGCATGAGTTTATAGAAAAATTCGCGGCCCAGTCTGTCGGTTCTGGTGGATTGACCGTTGATTCACGAAGCCGATTGGTGAAGGTAGTGAAAACCCCCGTGGCTGAATCCGAAATGCCCGGGCTACTGAAGAGTCGTCTTAGCGGCTTGGTCAATTACAACTTCTTTGATGAGGATCCAGATTCCAGTCGAGTCAGCGAATATGACGAGCGATTTGGGGCTGAAGCGAATCAGAAATATTTTTCACGGGTCTACGATATTTGCCAAGAGCTATGGCCGACAATCAAGACCTTGAAACAGAGGCTTGGTGAGTTGGTGCAAAGCGTTTCCCCGGACGCGGAGACGAAAACCATCTACATCGCTCAACCCACCGCAGATTTGCGAGAAGAGGCGGAAAAGATAAGGCGTGAGCTAATTGGACGCGGCCACAAGGTACTTCCCTCTCAACCGCTCTCGATGCTGGGTGATGAGTTGCTTCCGCAGGTATCGGATTACTTGAGTGAGAGTTCCATGTCCATCCATCCGGTTGGAAAGGCGTACGGCGTTGTTCCGGAGGGTGAGAGTGAATCCTTGATTGCGATTCAGAATCGACTTGCAGCACAGAAGTCGCAGTCTGGTGGGCTCGATCGTGTGGTTTGGATTCCTCCCGATGTGGAGATCAAAGATGAGCGGCAGAATGAATTCGTACAGGCACTGAAGACGGTGCCGGATCTTTATGCTGGATCGGAGATCATTCAGGGACAGCTTTCCGGATTGAAAGCTTTCGTTCTCGATCGACTGGCCCCCAAAGTATCCAAGGCTCCCAGCAAAACAGAAACTAGTGGAGAGAACAGTCCGTTGCGAGTCTATCTCATCTGTGATGAGCGGGATGAGCAAGAAGTTGAGTGCATTGACGACTTTCTTTTCGATCAGGGGTTGGAAGTATCGCTTCCCGCGTTTGGTGCGGAGGAAGAGGAAGCCGCGGAAATACATCGAGAAAACATTGTGGATGCGGATGCCGTCTTGATCTACTACGGTTCCGCAAGACACTCTTGGGTGGATATAAAAGTCCGCAATCTGATGAAGGCGCGAGGCTACGGCAGAACGAGCGATCTGTCTCTTCAAGCCGTCTACATTGCTCCGCCAATCGACCGTCGTAAGGAACGTTTCCGCAGTCATACAGCGAGTGTGATACATGGGTCCGACCCATTCACTGGTGATGTTTTGCAAGAGTTTGTGAAGGCAATTCAAGCCAGTCGTTAGTTGATTCTCCCCATGACTTCATCGTTGGCCGTCATGCCGACATCCAATATCTATGTCTCAATCTAATTCCAATATTTTTAATCCTTTCCCTGGTTTAAGACCATTTAGTGAAGAGGAAGATTACCTTTTCTTTGGTCGTGAGCAGCAGGTTGCTGAATTGGTAACACTGCTTCGTAATCAGCGATTCATCGCCGTCACCGGTAGCTCGGGTAGCGGGAAATCTTCCCTTGTTCGTGCGGGGCTACTCCCCGAGTTGCAAGGCGGCATGATGAAAGAGGTGGGATCCGACTGGGAGACTCTGGTTCTCCGACCTGGCGGAGCGCCATTGACCCATCTTGCGGAAGCGGTTGCCGAAGCATCGATGGAAGATCCTGAAGACCCAAAGGTCATCGGTGAACTGCTGGCGACATTGAATCACAGTGGCCTAGGGCTCGTGGAAGCCATCCGGCAATCGGAAATTGAGCCTGACACCAATGTGCTTGTTCTCATCGATCAATTCGAAGAGATCTTTCGATTTCAACGGAGTGGAGCGGCTAATCAGGAGCAGGCGGTTAGCTTCATTAATCTGCTTCTCGAGGCGGGAGCTCAACGTGACATCCCCATCTTCGTGATCATCACGATGCGTTCCGACTACTTAGGGGATTGCACCGAATTTCGAGGTCTTGCGGAAGCGGTCAACGAGGGTGAGTATCTGATTCCGCGTCTAAGTCGCGACCAGATTCGCTCCTGTATTGAAGGTCCCATCAAAGTGGGTGGTGGACAGATCTCCTTCGCATTGGTTCAAGAACTTCTCAATAGTCTTGGCACCGAGCAGGATCAACTCCCTGTTCTTCAACACGCCCTGATGCGGACGTTTGATAAATGGAAGGAAGAGGGAGCGGGTGGTGATGGACTCGACCTCTCACACTATCGCAGTGTGGGTGGCATGGAACAGGCATTGTCTCGTCACGCGGATGAAGTTTTTGAAACACTGAGTGATGAACAGCAACTTGTTGCGAAGTCGGTGTTCAAGGCGATTACCGAACGGGGCGTTGATAATCGTGGCATTCGGCGACCGACAAGATTGGATTTGCTGACTGAAATTGCCGATGCCGATTTGAGTCAAGTGATTTCAATGGTGGAAGCGTTTCGGCACCCCGGCGTTACCTTCCTGATGCCACCTTCAGAGGTTCCTCTGACCCCTGAGACCGTCGTCGACATCTCGCATGAAAGTCTGATGCGAGTTTGGCTGCGGTTGAAAGAATGGGTGGATGATGAAGCTCAATCCGCTCGAATCTATCGCCGGCTTACAGAAACCGCGGAGCTTCACCAGCAAGGTAAGGCGGGTCTGTATCGTGATCCTGATTTGCAGATCGCACTTTCGTGGCGGGGTTCTGCGTCACCGACCTCCAAGTGGGCAACTCGATACGCGCCAGGGTTTGATCAAGCGATGACCTTCCTGCAAAGCAGTGAAGAGTCAGCTTTGGCAGCAGAGCGTGAGCGTGAGGTTGCACGACAACGAGAACTGGAGCAAGCTCAGGCGTTAGCCGCTGCCGAGGCGGAGCGAGCGGAAAGCCAGCAGCGTGCGGCGAAACGTCTTCGAATACTTTCTACGGGCGTAGCGGGTGTTGCCGCAGTCGCTTTGGTTGCGTTTCTATTCGCACTTAGCGCGCAACGTGAGTCGACTCGCCAAAGAGGAATTGCAGAACAGAACGCTCTCGAGGCCGAAAGTGCAAAAACCAATGCAGAAGAGAATGCGAAAAGTGCACTGGAAGCACAGAGTCTCGCCGAGCAGTCACAGCGTCAAGCTGAGGAAGCTGCCGTTGAACTCAATGATACGTTGACCCGCTCTCAGTTTGTAACAGGGCATGAACAACTTGCGAGTGAGAATAAGGATCTCGCCCTCGCTTACTTTGCTCGATCGCTCAGGACAAAGCCAACTTACTGGCAGTCCGCCGCTCAGATCGTCTCTTTACTCTCCGATAACAATTTTCCGATTGGGGAGACAAAGATTCTCGAACAGGAGCAACCCTTCCGGTATCACACCTTGGACAAGAGCAAGCGATTCATCTGGTCACTGACCGATGAGCAGGTTGGGGCCCTTTGGGTTGCCAGTACCGGAGAGAAAGTAGCGACGCTCAATGAAGGTAAGAGGGTGAATTGGCCTTATTTCACTGATTCCGGTGATCACCTTTTTGTCACGTTGCCAGACCAGGGCGGAAGTGTTGTCGGGATGAGTACGGAAACTGGCGATCCCGTGACCCCCATCATCCCTGTCACGAATCGATCCAGTAAACCCTACTGGCTACTCTCGAGGGTGCCCGGTGAGATTCGCATTTTTCTTGATCATGTCGAAACCCGACAACCCATGCTTTGGGACGGTGAAACTGGAGAGGTGATTACTTTGGAGGGCGAATCCAAAGCACCACTGAGTCGTCCGAACCCTGTCACTGACAATACCATTGCACCCAGCCCCGATCACCGTCATGTTTTTGCTGCATTTGCGGATCAGACGATCAGTGTTTGGCAAGCGTCCGACGGTAAGGCAGTTGTTCAAAACCTAAAGCATGGGATCGGACTGGATCAATGCGGCATGAGCCCCGACTCTCGGTGGCTGTTTGCCTCGTCAGTGGTGGAGCAAACACTCAAATGGACTGATTTGAGTGATGCACCGGAGACACCACCCAATTTTCAAACCAAGACGTTCGAATTTCCTATACGCACGGTTGCTTTCCACCCCGAGAAGCCGCTTTTGCTGATTGCCGGTCGAACGATTGCTGAGGGAATGATCCGTATTCTTGATCTGGAAACTGGAGAGTTTGTCTGTGAGATCACGGAAGACAAGTTTGGTGCCCAGTCGCAAGAATCCATGGCAGGAATGCGTTTCCTTGGATTAAACGAAGAAGAGAAGATCCTTGAGCGTTGGATCATTGGAATTGCGAGTCACAAGGGACGGCAACTTCGCGTATGCGATCTCGAAAGCGGGAAAGAAATTCACCGCTTTGACTTCGATGACTCCCTGGTGAGAGTGGCGGACTTCACACCGGATGGTAGTCGGATGATTACGTCGCATGATGATCGCACGCTTCGGATTTGGAATGTCTTCACCGGCGTGCAGGTCACTCGACCTATCAAACATCCCTTTCGGCCCAAGTTCGAGATCACCCCCGATGGGCAAAAGGTCGTCACGTTCAATGCCGCTGACCTATCGATGAGAGTCTACAGTACTCGAACGGGAGAGCAGTTGATGCTCCCACTTTCGACGACATCCAATGCCTTTGCCTCCGATTTCACCCAACTCAAAGATCGAACGCAGTTTGTATCCGCCGAAATGGTGGATGTGGTTGCTCAGGGCACTTCTTACTTGGACAAGGGACTGCTTTACCGTTGGTCGGCTCAACCTCGCCAAGCTCGTCGCATGCCAAAGAGTTTTCCCGTAGCGGTTTATGGAGGAAGCTTCAGTCCTGATGGTACCCAGGTGGTGGCCGGATCAGGTGCTGATGGTACGAAAGCGAAGGTGTGGACGGTCGAAACCGGGGAGGTTTTGAACGCGTTTACCCATGGAGGAGGAATCAACAGCGTAATCTTTAACCCCAGCGGAGATCGAGTGGTAACCGCCTCTTCGGACGGTGTGGTTCGTATATGGGACCCAGAGGCAACTGAGCCTTTGGAGCTAGAGATTCTCCCTGGTGGTAAACCGGACTTCATTGAGTTTGATCGATCAGGCAAACGTCTTTTGATCACGACCTCAGAGGGAAGTGTCGGTGTTTGGGATGCAGAGTCGGGGTTCCCGTTATTTGACCCACTGAAAATTGAGGGTAGGGCGCATTTTTCAATCGATGGCAAGCGTGTCGTGTATGGAGGTTTGGACGGAATTCTTCGACTCATCGATAGTGAAACCGGCGAAATCACGCAGGTGGGTGAGAGAACAAATACAGGGATCACCCTGAGCCCGAGTCCTGACGGGATCCATGTCGTGTATACATCGTTCGGCGACGTTTTGAGAGTTGCGAATCTCGAGACGGGTGACGTCGAGTGGACGGCCCCCAGTCGCCAGTCCAACCTTGCTACCGCGTTCCACCCGGACGGTGATGTGGTTGCGGTCTGTAATGCTCTGAGCTACGACTGGTTGATTGGAAAAATCGACCTGT
>JAAXIK010000453.1:0-7059 GCA_012270385.1 Rubripirellula sp.
TGATGCTTGCTTCCTCCGGTGCTTCATTATTAGACTCGTGTCTAGTCATCCAGAGGGCGACGGAGAGTTGCTCCAACGAAAAATTGCTTCTGCGAGTTCAGCCTGAGACCGGTTGAGGGCCAAAAATGCGGTGAATTGCTGAATCTACCCGTTTGAAAACCTTTGAAATTTCTTTGTCCAGGGAGTCGCTTGAGAAGGTGATTATTGATTCAATAGCGGTAGCAAAACCGAGTGACCACGTGCCGAAAAACACTTCCGCGCGACGAACTCGCTGCGGGAAGACCTTTTTCACACATCAGCTTCATGATGCCGCTCCCACCGGAGAATACTTGATGCCCAAGCTTCTTTATCTTTGTCTTCTATTCGCGACGGTGTGCTCGGCTATTCAAGCGGAGGAAAAGCATCAGCTTCGAGTCCTTTGTTACAACATTCATTATGGTCAGGGGACCGATGGACGTTATGACATTGCACGCCTCGCCAAGGTGATTCGGGAAACCAAGCCGGACCTCGTTGCCCTCCAGGAGGTTGATGTTGGGGTGTCGAGGTCCTCGCGCGTGCACGAAGCAAGAGAGCTTGGGCGTCTCACTGATATGGCCGTCCGGTTTGGACCGACTCAACACTTTCAGGGAGGGCTTTACGGCAATGCGGTCTTGTCACGATTGCCGATTGAAGATGTGCATATACAGCCTCTTCCATACAGTGACAGTGATGAGAAAAGAACGACTTATCCTCGAGGTGCAATCGCTGTCCAAGTTCGACTTGCCAATGATGAAGTCATTCAGTTCATCAGCACCCACTTTCAGCACAATGTAGAAGAGGATCGCGTAGCGGAAGCGAAAGCCATTTGCGAATATTTCGCAGGGGAAGGGAAGTTGCCGAGCGTACTCGCTGGCGATATGAACGCGTCACCCAGTTCGGAGCCAATCGCTATCTTGGAGAAATGTTGGCTGCACACTCAAAGTGCTCCCTTTGCACCCACTGCTCCTTCAACCAAGCCTCGTACTCGTATCGACTATATTTTCTATCAACCCCAGACGGGATTGAAACTTGTGGAGAGCAGCGTGATCGATGAGCCAATTGCTTCGGATCATCTGCCGGTGCTTGCGGTATTTGACTATTGAATCATTAGAGCGATCTGAAAGAAGGGTCACTCGGATTGAGCGATAGTTTTTGAAGGTCTAGCCTGCACTATTTCTTTTTCTTGCCGGCTAATTTTTTCGCTTTCTTGACTTCATCGGCATCACAAACCCATCCTCTGCAATTGGGTGATCCGCACTTACACTCGGGTGTCCATGGGTGGGCTGTCCATCGATAGTCAAATGTGATTTCGGTTCCCGGTTCGATATTGCAGTTGGCTACAATCAGCATCTCGAAATCCGAGAGTTGAACCAATTCACAGTTGGGACTGCAGGAGTGATTGATGAAGACCGCAGGAATACACGGTTCCAGTGACCATTCTTTGGTCAGCTCCATCAGATAGTCCGAACCAGGATATCCCTCTGTTCGAATGAATTGCCCTTCGACCTCAATGACAATTTCACCGGGTAGGAATTGGCGGACAGCGTAAACACCGTGACCGCATGCATTCTTTCCCACCTCGACATCATGATCACAATACGCTCGGTAGCCATGCTCGGTGTCGAGGCGCTTTTGAAGTTTTTTCCGGCGTTTAGGATCTAACACGATAATTGGAGAACGTAAGTACTGAGATTCTTGCTGGCAACGATCGGTAATTTGGTCGTTCATCACGACCTCGACCTGGTCCTTCCGCTGGACACCGACTTCACCGGGGTGGAGCCTTAAGCTTAAAGTTAGTTTGTGATTCGTGAATTCGTTGAGAAAAATTTGATAAATCGGTGGCTTTTACGAGTGGCTACTTTTACCGAGGTTAGACCGTTATCCGGCGATACCCGACGTTAGAATCGATAATCCGGCATTAAGCCGGTGTGAAGCGGATTATTTACCTTTAGAATGCCCTCGTCGCGACTTGGGTTGTGACTCGACTTACTGATTTCGGATTCTCAGTACTCTCGGTTCCTTCCGGATACCTGTGCCAAGAGATTTCCGATGATGGCCGATTTAATTGTTGGAGAGCGTCCGTAAGGTTTAGACTTCTTGCATCGGCCCCACTTATTCAATTCAAAAGGATCTTGCCTGAGATGGAAAGAACATTGAAGCAAAAACGTTGCTTGCTCCACCCTGCAGCGGCAATCGCAATCGGTTGTGCTTTGGGTTTAACTGGCCTTGATGCGGCGGAGAATGTGGAGGCGGCGATTGAGTCGGTCAGGCGTGTGGGAACCGATGGCCAGGGTTTTGACGATGCCCTTCCCGCTGCTCAGCAGTTACAACAACTACCCGCTGAGAAGATCACCCAGGTGCTCGATGGTGCAAAGGAAGTGAATCCGATTGCTGAAAATTGGATTCGTGGGATTGTCTTTGGCATCGCACAAAAATCAGGTTCTCCAGATTTGGCAGTGTTGAAAGCCTATGTCAACGATCAAGCCAAGAACGCGATTGGTCGCGGCATCGCAATGGAATTGATCCAACGCGAAGACAGCCAAGTGGCTCAGGGCATGTTGAGCGACTTGCTGAACGACCCCAGTTTGGCGATCCGCGAGATGGCAGTGGAACAGGCCATTGGAAACGCGGAGGCATTGGCAGAGGATCAAGCGGATGCTGCCATCGGAATCTATCGCGACGCACTGACTGCTGCGAGACATCCCAAGCAGTTATCTCGGATTGTTGAATCACTCGGGAAATTGGGTGAAGCGGTGACAACAGCTGATGCCTTTTCGCTGATACTCGATTGGAAAAGTATTGCTCCGTTCGATAATGAAGGAGGAGTTGGATATGCCGCGGTCTACGCACCTGAGAAGCAGTTTGCGAGTGCGGGTCAGATTGATTTGTCTCAAAAGCATGATGGCAAGGCTGGGGAAATTGCCTGGCAGGATGTCGCAGGTTCAAACGATGAGGGTTTGGTTAACCTCGCAGACGCATACAACAAAGAGAAGGGTGCGGTGGCTTATCTCTTTGCAGAATTCGATTCTCCGGAGCAGCAGGATGCACAAGCTCGGCTTGGCTGCATCAACGCAAATAAAGTTTGGGTCAATGGTGAGGAAGTGATGGCTACCGAGGTCTATCACTCGGGGAGCATGCTGGATCAGTACGTTGCACCTTTTGAATTGAAAAAGGGCAAGAACACGATCTTGCTGAAGATTTGTCAAAACGAGCAGGAGGAGTCTTGGGCTCAGCGTTGGGAGTTCCAGTTCCGGATTACCGATCCAACAGGTAAGGGACTCGAAAGCGGCAACTAATTGATAGGTGGAAATTTTTTCACGCAACCCAATCCAAACTAAACCTCTGTACAAAAATAAAATGTCTATTTATCAAATCAAGAAACCTAGCTTCCGCTCAGCAATCGTTTTGATGTGCCTCGGCGGTTTTACTCTGAGTATGTTCTCTTCCGTGAACGCCGCTGATCCAAAGAATTGGTTAGGTTTTCGTGGTGATGGAACGAGTGCATCGCCCAGTGCACCTGCCGAAATCAAAGTAGGTGACGACGGTAACGTCGCATGGAAAGTTGCGATGCCCGGCAAGAGTGTTGCTGGACCCATCGTGGTCGGCGATCGCGTGATCTCAACCAGTTCAGGTGGGCAGGAAGGTGAGAAGCTTTTTGTCACCGCCGTGAGTCTGAAGACCGGAGAGAAGCTTTGGGAGCAGTCCTTTCGAGCAACAGGAAGACCTTTTTGCCATCCCACCAGTGCCAATGCTGCTCCTTCGCCAGTGAGTGATGGGGAGCGAATTTTTGCGTTCTACAGTAGCAACGATCTGGTTTGCTTATCCCTTGAAGGTGATTTGCTGTGGTATCGCGGTCTCGGCTTTGATTACCCGAAAGCAGGTAATGACATTGGCATGGCATCCTCGCCCGTCATTTCCGAGGGCACGCTTATCGCTCAAGTCGAGGCCCAAGGGGATTCGTTTGCAATCGGTATCGATGCAGCTACCGGTGTCAATCTCTGGCGAATGGCACGACCGCGGCAATCGAATTGGAGCTCGCCCGTTGAAATTAGTCGTCCGGATGAATCGACCGAAGTGGTGATGCAATCGGGTACGAACATCATTGCCGTGGATCCAAGACGCGGGAACATCAAGTGGATCATTGAAGAGGGAGCGGACAAAATCGCTAGTGGGACACCGGCCGGGGATTATCTGTTGTTACCGGGAAGCGAGATGATGGCGCTGAATATCGGCGAAAGCGCCACCACTCCCGAAATCATGTGGAGAAACAGCCGCTTATCGCCACGTAACGCCAGCGCTGTCTTGAATGATGATCGATTTTATTCACTGAAAGGTTCCGTGCTGGTTGCTGCAACCGTTGAAGAGGGCGAGCAGGTTTGGCAGAAGCGACTTTCCGGTCTCGGTGGAACTTGGGCCACTCCTGTCGCAGCCGGTGGAAGGATCTATATCTTTGATCAATCCGGTGTGGGGCTAGTCGTGGAAGACCAAGGTGACTCGGCAGAGACGATCATGGAAGTGGATCTTGAAGAACCCGTTCTCGCATCGCCAGCCATTGCAGATGGCAAGTTAATTGTGAGAACCAATCAGTCACTCTTCTGCTTTGAATAGATTCTTGATGAGATGATAGATCGGAGTATCGCTTGGTAAGATTATCCGATCGCATTCCCTCTTCTGTTGGGAATGCGATCGTTGATTTCTCGGGCGTTCATCCTTGCTGGTGTAGCTCAGTGTTACACCGTAGGAATACTTTCCTCGGCGTGAATCGGGGCGACCGACTTACAGCTCAAGGATTCGAATATTTCGGAATCGCAAGTTGTTCGGCTCGCCGTGATCCTGAAGTCCGATGTATCCGCTTAGCGGTCGATCCTTGACAGGTGTCTCGCTGAGATCAATATCGACGACTTTCTCACCATTGAGTTCAACGGCAAGCTTTGACCCAATGCAATGGACAACCATTCGATTCCATTGATTGGGTGCAGCGGACATGTTTCTTGTCGGTCCTACAGTGCTGATGATTCCACCGTGATCATGAGCACTCAGTGCGGATGCGTTGCCGAAGGTGTCTAAGATCTGAGCTTCGATTCCTTGCTTGACGGGATCCGCGGTATCACCAACCCGAAAGAAGACACCACTGTTACCTTTCGGTGGATAGCTGTATTCCAGATCCAGTACGAAATCCTTGTACTGCTTCTTCGTCCAGATGTAGGCGTCATACCGCTGCCACCCTTTCTCGCCTGGACGAGGATGAATCAGTAGGGATCCATCATCTTGCGCCGTCCAATTACCGGTAGTTGTCCAACCGTCTAGATTTTTGCCGTTAAAGAGAGATTGATAATTGGATAGATCGCGAAGCTCCAGATTCCGCCAACGCACTTCGTAAGGTCCCGTGCCTCGCCCGATCCCATGAACTTGCAGCCCGATGAATCCCTTAGGATGCGACTCCAGTTTTGCTTCATCCACAAGATCGGAAACCAATTCACCATTGAGCCACACCATGATTCGCGCCCCGACCGCTTTCACGTGGTAGGCATTCCATTCACCCGGTTTGAAATAATCATGGTTATCACGTACGTCATCGGGAGTCATCCATCCGCCAGCAGCTTCCCCATAGATGTACCCCGCTGAACCATTGATTGCGATTTCCACCTGAGGTCCATTGACTCGGCCCTGTGGTTCTCCATTTTTGGTTTGCGATCGAATCTGCACTCCTGAG
Organism: Rubripirellula sp.; assembly: GCA_012270385.1. Classification (GTDB taxonomy): domain Bacteria; phylum Planctomycetota; class Planctomycetia; order Pirellulales; family Pirellulaceae; genus Rubripirellula. Next base: position 5,732 of record JAAXIK010000453.1, read on the forward strand.
TTCAATGCATCATCCACTTTGACCTCAAACTTCAATTCGAAGTCACCGTACAGTTGATCGGTGCAGAGGAAGGAGTTGGGTGACCCTTCATTGGTTTTCCCGATGATCATGTCACCTTCTACCCGATAGGTCGCGGTACCATTTCGCTGTGTCCATCCATTGAGATCTTTACCATTAAAAAGTTGGACCCAACCCAGTTCAGCACCGTGGGATGGCTGAACGGAGAGAGTGCAGATCAATGCGACCGCCAAGCCTATGATTTTGAAACGCTGCATGTTGTCGTTCACCGTCGGTTTGAGGATATGTGGCGTCTTGAAAAGATGATTATTCGATTTTGCTGAATTCATCAGCGAACGGCGAATTGTATCGTAGTTTTGATTTCTAAGGTGCTTGACCCGATGAAAGAAAAGGGACTTTTTTGTTTGCCCCGTAGTCAGCACACGCCTGCACGGCTAGAGTCGTTGCAATCAGAGAGATCGGACTGATGATCTGATCCCTCGCTACACGTCACTCCACTTCTTTGGAAAACCCATGACTCTCAATCATCAATCGATCTTGGAGGTCGCTACGGATGCTGCACAGCGAGGTGGCGACGTTTTAATGCGTTACCTCCGTGATGGTGTGGAAATGAGTGATAAAACTGCATCGGGTGGAAAATCCTATGATCTGGTGAGTGATGCAGATCTTGAGAGCGAAAAAGTGATCGGTTCTTTGATCCAGCAGTCCTATCCCGACCATGAACTCTTGGGAGAAGAGGAACTGGACGGCAGTGTTGATGCTGAGCATCTCTGGATCATTGATCCACTCGATGGCACCAATAACTATGCCCACGGTATCCCTCATTTTGCCGTGTCGATCGCATACTATCACCGCGGAGTTCCACAGGTCGGAGTCGTTTTCAATCCAGCTCGGGGTGATCTCTACACCGCAACTCGAGGTGGCGGAGCCTTTCGAAATGGGGAAAAGGTTACGGTCTGCGATTCAGAGACGCTTGGCCAGACTTTGGTGGGCTGTGGTTTCTACTACGATCGTGGAGCCATGATGCGGAGTACACTTGGTGCGATTGAAGAGTTCTTCAGCCACGATATTCATGGGATCCGCCGGTTTGGAACTGCTGCCTTGGATCTCTGCCAAGTCGGCTGTGGGCAGTTTGGAGCCTTCTTTGAATATCTTCTTTCACCTTGGGATTTTGCCGCAGGAGTTCTGTTTGTGAAGGAAGCTGGGGGCGAAATCACTGACGCTTGGGGGCAAGCACTTCCACTGGAAAAGACCATCGTGGTTGCCAGTAACGGCAAATTGCATCCCACGGTGATATCCATCACGGGAAA
>JAAXIK010000453.1:7069-11015 GCA_012270385.1 Rubripirellula sp.
ATGCTAATCCGCTCAAGCATTATGCGGATGTGAGGTGGGTAAAAGAGACTGCTGGAGAGGCCATCACTTACTTGCCAGAGTACCAGATGCCTTTTCGCCAATTGTGTCGCTGGAGATGTTGCAGAATCTCGGGGCTGAGGTCGCGACGCCCCGCAGCACGGCAATGTCTTTCGACCTGATCGACGGTACGCATGCTGACCAGGATGCTACTCACTTCGTTGCGTGCAAGGATGAATTTCAGTGCCACATCGGTCATCGAGTATTGCTCTTCAATCCCGAAGCTTTCTAGATCGCTACGGATTTGTTGGACTCGTTCAGCGGTACGGTGTTGACGATCACCAGCGAAATATTGGCTGCGGTAATCGCTTCAGGCAAATTGATGATCGGCAGGATAAGTTCCTGACAACGAGCCTTCATCCAAGGGAACACGTACTAAGACACCGGTCCCTGTCTCCTCTGCCACCGGCAAGATCTGTGAAGCAGCTTCTTGTTGAAAGAGATTGAAAATGATTTGCACGGTATCGACCAAGCCGTCACGCATGAGCTGGATCACGCAAGATTGATCCTGCTCAGGTGCATTGATTCCAATCTTGTCGATCTTCCCTTCCTGTTGGAGCTGCTTCAAAACCAGCAGGGGTTGAGGGTCATCATTCCAAGCTGCTGTCCAAGTTTGGAGTTGAAGCAGGTCAATTTGATCTTTCTGAAGATGATTCAGTCGCTCATGAACTCTCTCGCGAAGGTATGCCGCCGAGTATCGATCCTGCCACCGGCAGTACGGACTTGGTGGCCATGGACCTGAGGAAGGTTGGATTTTTGAGGCAACGAATACATCTTCAGTCTGCTCACGGAGAAACCGTCCAATGATCTGTTCACTCAGGCTATCCCCTGAATCTGCCGTGGTATCGATCAGATTGACCCCTCGATCCAAGGCCACGCGGAGGGCTGCGATGGACTCTTGTTCCGACTGCGGGCCACGATCACTCCCGATGACCCATCCCCCAAAACTAATTTCGGAAACGAGTGGGCCTTCGTAGCCGAGTGATCGAGTTTGCATGGGTAAATTGCTAGCTAATGGGGAATGGATCGGACCTGTGAAGATGTGAGGATTAGCAAATGGCTTAGCGCGGGTCCATCCAGAGTTCTCATGAATCAGGAAAATCGTCATGTGATGGATTCAACTCTTCCACGCGGCTTTCCGAAATAGTGAAGGCTGAGTTGTAGCTTGATGATTCAGTGAGTCTTCCATCTCAATCCAATTTTGAGATTTCCTGACACTTCTTTTTGTTGGAATGGTTTCGGTGCCTAAAACAAATCCGATTCCTCAATTATCGATCGTTGTTCCCGTTTTCGGCGATTCGGCGGCTTTTGAGGCGACTTTGGTCAGCGTTCTGGAGAATCAGCCCTCGTGTAGCGAAGTGATCGTTGCTCACGACGGTTCCTACGATGACCCCTTTGATTTGGCTGACGAAGTGCGTCTGGTGGAATCACAAGCGAGCACTTTTGGAAGTTTGGTGGGTTCAGCATCTCATCAAGCGCGGGGACGGTTTGTTCATGTGCTGGGTGGCGGATTACTTGCCACCGAGGGTTGGACGGACTCCGCAGTACATCTGTTCGATCACTTTGACACCGCCGCGGTGAGCCCGCTCATTCAATCCCGAGGCACTGGCGAACTGATTGCCGCCGGTTGGAAGAACCGTCTGGGGCGATTGATGGAGCCTTCATTAAGCGTGCCCAAGGAAGATCAATACTCTTCAAGGACAGTTGGCGCTTATTTGCCGGCATCTTTCTGGCGACGCGATGTCTTGCGGAGTCTTCAAGATTCCTTTGATGGAGACGATCTCCTGGAGACTTCCTTGGTTTATCACTACCTGCTTCGCAAAGCAGGTTGGCGAACCGAGCTCGCTGCGGGAAGTCGCCTCCAATCCGACTCAGGATTTCTCCCTTGGGATCAGAGTGGAGTGAGACGTGGCATGAGGCTGGCGGCGTTGCGAGATCATTTCATCGGAGCGAGTAAGCTTCAGAGTTTGATCTCCGCCGGCATTGCCTGTGCCAGGACGATCATTCAGCCCAGCTTGATGGGCGATTCGTTCGGACAGCTGCTCTCCCCTTTCGTTTCACAGGTTGAGGACAGTATCCACGAGGATTCGGTTCTATCGTGTGATCAGCAGGGCATGATTGTGACCCTATCAAGAAGCGGATCCAGTTCGATCCGACGCGCTGCCTAAACCTCGCTGCCTGAAACTATCTATCGAATTTCAGCTGATTCCTTTGCATGCTGGAATTGGCTTTGCAGGCGATTCTGGACACGAAAAAAGGCTCACTACTTTGAGATGTAGTGAGCCTTGATTTGTATCGGAGTGTGAGAAACTCAAAAGTACGTTTAGCAGTAATCCGCGACGGAAGTCACGGGATTCACCATCGCACTTGGGTTGGCAGTGTTGGTTCGGTAGTAATCCGGCGCCCAACGCTGCAGTTCCATCCACATCGCGATGACTGCGATTAGCAGGAACAGCATGCTCAGAAGGAGCATGACAGTGTAAACACTGGCTGGCTGTTTACGATTCTCATTCGATGGTAGTGTCGACACGATCGCCCTCCTGTAAGATTCCTTCGCTGTAATCATCTAAGATTTCAGCAACCGAACGATCGGGTTCAGTATTTCGTACTTTCAGTTTACCCATGTAGCGGCCGTCGCGGGTGACTTCCAGAAGATGCCCTTTACGTAGACCTTCGTCGTATCCGATGGAGACGAGTACGAGGGAGCTGGGGCGATCAATCTGCAGAATATTGCCGTTACGATCCGGTGGAGCACCATCAAGGGGTTCGTTCACGTCGATCCCTTTAGATGTCATCACCTCTTTGTACCGCGTTGCTTGAGCGATCAGTTGCTGGTTGCGTACTTCAAGTTCTTGCTTGAAGCCGCGAAGCGTATTCATCTGATCCGTTAGCGTTAAGGTTTCCGTGAACAGCGTGTCTCGGTCCTGTTGTTCGGTTCGGATCTGGCTTCTCAGCGTCACATTTTCTGCGGTCAACCTCTCCAGTTCCTCTGCTCGACTGAGGTCCGTTTGAGTGAGAACCGTGATCTGTGCAGTTTGTTGCTGAACTTTCTGCTCGCTCGATTGGAGAACGCCTTGAAGTTGATCGAGTTGCGTTTGGAGAGCGGCTAATGCGGTTCTGCGTGCCGCTTGTTCCCGGTTCAGATCCGCCTGAATCCTATCTTTTGAATCTCGTAATTGAGTGTTTTCTCTGGTGATCGATTCAATCTGGCTTTTCAAGCCTGGCTGCCCATTGATTCCGGTGAGTACCACGTCCCGCCAATTGCGGTGAGAGGCATTCACTGCCAAAGCGAGCACCATAAAGATGGCACTGAGAATCAAGATGACGACCGAGAAGGACTTCCCAAGTAGTGTCATTGCTGTTTCCGTGAACGATGAGACCGACGAGAGTTGATAAAGCTCAGCCCCCGCAATCGTTTCTACCCCGAGGGACGGTTTGAGTGTGATTTAGAGAGCCGTTACAGCTTACCTAAACCACCACGTCCTCCGAAGTATAATTACGTCAAAAAAAGAGTGTGAACGAAAACGGAATGAATTACGGTTTTCACACCGTATTTATGGGGAATCCTCCCCATTTTCCGCCTCCATCGGCTCCTTTTATCTGTTTCTCGACATCTGCACCAATAATCCGGAGGGAAGATTAGCGAAATCACGAGAAACCACGATGAGGACTCCTTCCCCATTGCTTCGCGCGAGACTAGCAGGATCCTGAACGCCAAGGTAGGCGAATTTGGCTGCTGTCTGAAGGATTTTTCAGATTCCCTGAGTTGGCTGCTGCTGGATTTAGAGCCAAAGTGAACTTTGGGGTAGGAATCCGAGCGGAAAAATCGCCGGTTACCTTAAAGGGGGGGCTGGTGTCCACGAACGCTGGTTGTACCCCTCGCATCGCG
>JAAXIK010000453.1:11025-31845 GCA_012270385.1 Rubripirellula sp.
AAAAATCGCCTTTTACCTTAAATGGTGGGCGTTTATTCCACGAAAGCTTTTTTTACACCTCGAATCGCTTGTAGAAAATGCCCGATATCAGGGGTGCGTTCTTCCACCTTTGGACGAATAGCCCCCATGATTGCACGGGCGAGCTTTGGATCGATCTGAGGGCAGCGTTCGGTAAGTTCCGTGGGTGTTGAGGTGTCATGGTGAAGCGCTGCTCGGCCGTTGAGTATCTCACCCTGCCACGGATGCTCAAAACAGCACATGCAGTAACAGGTCACACCAAACGAGAAAATATCCACTCTTTGATCCGTTGAGCGTCTGCGGATGATTTCCGGAGACATGTAAAGCGGTGTTACCGTAAGATTGCCCGGCGTCATGAAGGGTGGAGTGGCAGGAAGGGTGAGGCCAAAGTCGATTAACTTGATCCCTTCACTGTTGGGTGTGCAAATGAAGTTTCTCGGGCAGATGTCGCGATGAATGAACCCCTTTTGGTGCACGTACTGGAGAGCTTCAGCCATTTCGCGAATCAGTTTGATTCGCTTACCCGCTAGATGGTGATCCTGTTTTTGCACCACGATATTCTGCAAACTTGGACCTGCCACATATTCCATCACGATGACCGGTTCACCTTTGGTCGAAAACCCGGTCTCGAACGTTTCTGCGATGTGTTCATGTTGCATCTGCATCGCAATTTCGCCCTCGGTGGGCTTTTTCAATCCTTTGAATCGGCTTTCAAAGAGATTGAATTTTTCAAGCTCTACAACTTTCACACCTACCATACGATCATCATTCGCGTGATCTTTGGCAACGAAGAAGTTGGCCATGGTTCCTGTCACCGCGGTTCTCTGACGAGAGAATCGAGTCTCCACATCAATGCGTCCTCCGGACCGGGGGGATTTACCGCCCGAGGATTTGAAGGCTGAGCGGATGGAATCAAACAGGCTCATGAACGTGCAGGAAGAAAAAGATGGTTCGTGAAGCAGGTATCTTGTCGGGGAGTTTGCAGTGTTGAACTACTTGCCACAGTAATCGATAGCGCGTGCTATCTCGGTTTTCAAGTTTTTACGCTCAACAATCCGGTCAATGTAGCCGTGCTCAAGTAAAAATTCACTGGTCTGAAAACCTTCGGGCAATTCGATGCCAATCGTTGCTTTAATGGTTCGGGGCCCAGCAAACCCAATCAATGCTTTGGGTTCTGCAAACACGAGGTCACCCAGCGAGGCAAAGCTCGCCGCCACTCCGCCCATGGTCGGGTTGGTGAGGACACTTATAAATAAACCGCCTGCTTCGTCGTAGCGAGCAAGCGCCGCGGAAACCTTCGCCATTTGCATGAGAGAGAGAATCCCCTCGTGCATTCGAGCTCCACCACCGCTGCCGCTGATGATGATGAGGGGCAATTCCTGCTCGGTAGCCCATTCAATCAATCGAGTCAGACGCTCGCCCACGACCGATCCCATACTTCCCATGATGAAAGCACTATCAGTGACTGCTAACGCGACTCTTCGTGCTCGGATCATCCCCGAGCCGGTCAGCACAGCGTCGGAAAGCCCTGTCCTCTTTTGTTCTGCAACCAATCGATCTGCGTAGCGTCGACGGTCCGCAAATTCCAGTGGGTCGGTTGGAGCGAGCTGCTCGTTCATCGGCTCAAAGGTCCCCTCATCAAGGACTTGTTGAATCCTCTGTTTGGCCGATACATAAAAGTGGTGGTCGCATTTGGGACAGACGTTCAGACGCTGTTCGATTTCTTTTTTGTAAATCGAGGCACCGCACCCTGGGCACTTGACCCAAAGTCCTTCTGGAACTCCTCGCTTTTTAGGCGCGGTGTTGGTAGCGGTGTCCGCTTCAGTAGGAGAAGAGCCGGATTCTACAGTGGACATGCGTAATCTTTGGCGTTTTCGCTTTGATGGATGCATTGAGGAATATTCAACCGATCTGCCAACGTTCTATCGGTCGGGACATCTAGCCCCGGGCCTGTTAGTTACAGCCCCGTTCGTTCAGACTTCCGAAAGTTTCTGGGGGGCCCTGTGATTCGTTGAACACAAAAGTTGAACACAAAATCTGCCTTATAATTTAGCCAGATTCAGGAATCGACGCTGCCTCAAAAAACGTGTTGAAGCGTTCTTTCCGCCTCTTTCCTGAGGTCCCCAAGCGGACAAATCGTTCTTTCCCAGCCATTTTTACAGGTAAAAGGCTGCCCGGTGGCGATCTCCGCAGCCTTGGGAGCTCGTCCCAGTCTTTCCCGCGGGCTGTTGGCGCAGCAACAACTCCCATCGAGGTATCGCCACGTTTTGCTGACGTTCACCGACGGGAGTTTTCTGAGATTTTCAGGAAGCAGGCAATGAGTCCCAGACTTGGAAGAACTCTGCCGAGCTGGTGAGGGGATCCGTCGCGGGAGCGAGGATCAACCCATCTTATTTCTTGCGATGACGGATTTTTGCACGCATACGACGCTTTTTACGACCAACTTTTCTTCGACCTTTACCGGTTTTCTTCGTACCCACCTAGTTCTTTCTCCGTTTGTTAATTCGTAGCGTTAACAAGTTTGTATGCAATGATTCTGTCTCGATTCCCTCCCAACAGGGCCACGTAGCGTACCAAAAGCTCACCCGGTAGCAAGGTGGATAATGGCTTGGTCTGTGCAGGTTCTGGTGAGAAAGTGCTCGCATTGGCCCCTTTATCCGGCTTGGAGAGGCCTTGTGTGTGTGTCCAGACGTGCTGGGCAGGTTCGTTCGTTCCAGCCCATCGCAAGGCGACATCAACTTTCCTCTACTGAATTCCCTGTTCGATTTCACGCTGGTATACCGCCAGAGCCGACTCGAAGGTTTCCGCTCTGATCTGGTATTCCGGCTGGGCATCGGTGTGGCGATTGCAATGATCGACGAGAATTCGATAGAGAGCGCGAAAGAGATGTCGGGGAACACGTAGGGACCGGAACGCTGCGAGTAATCGTTCTTCGCTGATATCTGGCCCAAATAACTCTTTGGGCTCTGGATTTCGTCCATCTGCAGAACAGGCGAGCATTCTTGCCCGCGCCAAATCATAAAGCGATTCACCGGTCCACTGGAACGCTGGAATGACATTCTGTTTGTCCAAGCGAGCCCGCTCGTGAAATTCTCGCGTCTCTCGCTCCACTTCACGGTGCAATTCCTGAGGGAGCATGATTTTGAAACCGATTCCCGGATGCTTCAGTAATTTATTATCCAAGATCGGCCAAGCGAACCGCTGCATCAATTCTGCCTTGCCGCCTGTGAGGTGGGGTTCATCCACCCTGTCCATGAGCACGACAATCCCCTCAAAACCCAATCGCTTCAGAATCAGCTGAAATTTATTGAGCAACTCATAGCGATCGTCAGTACGATCAAATCGCGGGAGCGGTTGACTGGCAAGTTCTTTTGCAGGGAACTGCAATAAGATTTTTCTCAAGGAACTCAGTTCACGTTTTCCCACTCGCATGTGTCTGCGGATACCGAACGCGGCGAGTTGACACTTTGCCCATCGAAGTATCCAAGGTAAAGAGCCTACGCAGGTAAGTATGGGAATCAGCCAGAGAAAGTCAGGATTGATTACCTCACTGCCCTCTTCCGTTTCTGTTTTGGCTGAAATCATCAACCAGCAAGTGAGAAGTATGGAGCCGATACCGGAGGCAATGGCTAAAGCAAGATTCATTTTTGCTTTTAAATTCCGGTATCGCAGTTTCTGACGCAATCCTTGCCAACGATCTGCCACTGTCGAAGCAGTGGATTGATCATAGGAGGTGGCAAGCAACAGAAGGTCACGGGCTGAAGAACGGTCGAGTTTCTCTACTGACGAAGAGGAAACAGAATCAGTCGCTCCCAATGCTTTGGAGCCAAGGATTCGATCAACAAGATCGGTTACACCAAGACAGAGGATCGCATCCATATGATCCCAAAGACGCCAAGCTTCAAGTACCTTCTCAGGTCGTTTGACAGTGCGGCGGCTCATGCGATCACAAAAGTGATCGAGGAACGGATTGAAGTCATCGTACCGGATCACGAAAACCCGTTGCTTCGGGTTTTCGTCATTGAACTGCTGTAGATGCTGGTCAATCTGAAGCCGGATCGCAGTTTTACCCGAACCCTTGGGACCGAAGATAATGGAAGTCGAGGGCTGCTTCGGATCCCCATAGACTTTATCCCAGACGGGATGGTACGCGCTACGAATGCAATGTTCTTTGAAGACTTGATCGGTTTGAGCATCTTCCTCCGCGAACGGATTTCGAATGATGCCGTGATGCTCCAAAAAACTATGAATATTCATTTCGGTACCGTCAGCCTATCGTGCATCACTCGTTGATACTTTTAATCATCGAAACGAATGATTTACGATTCGCTTTGACGACTTCAGCGGGACCAATCATTTTGACAAAGTACTTGCGGCCTTCGGGATGAACAAGGATCGCACCAGCCATCGCATAATTCTCACGGTTGATCACTTTACCACCAGCAAACGGTCCGCCGCCCATTCTTTCGGCAAAACTGCCGTTCACATCCACGATGTAAACCTGCCAATTACCAAGTTTCATCTCTTCAACTTTTTGGTCCTCTGCCTTCCCACCAGCAAACTGACCCTTCCAGCGTTGGATGTTAGCTTTGACATCTCCACCAGCAGCCATGAAGGTCACCCGAGCGGTCTCACCTTCTTTACCCTCACCCGTTTTTGCTTGGAACTCATGCTCGATGATCGAACTCTTCGGCGCGACTTTCTTGAAGGAAGCGGGAACTTCCAATGAACCTGCACCAAAGACATTTACTTCGACTACTTTTTCTTCTGCGAAGCTATTTTGGAAGGTGGTTGCCAATGCAACAATCGCCAGGCAACGGGTGATCTGGTTGAGGAATGATCTTCGTGACATAACGCTTTCCTTTAAGTAATCAGTTGTGTTTTGGAAATCTTAGTTTGGGCGGCAGAGTGACCTACCTTTCGGCTCATTCTATACCAAGGGTATGAAGTCGATGAGGTCAGAGTCGCCGCCCAACGGGGTATTATTTTTTGGAATCAACCCTTTCTTGTGCCACTCTGGCGACCACTCCATCTTTCGTTGATTTCACTCCTCGATGGAACGCTCAGCGGGGGACGCGTGGTCCTCTGCCATTTCCTTCACGCCACACCCTCCCTCGTAAGATAATCCGGGACGCCGGTTTAGCTGCTGTGTTCCGAGAATCGAGTGGAGGTTTATCTTCTCCGATTCAAGTGTGAGCAATTGTAGGGCTGATAGCGATTGAATGATGGTAATCAGCGATTGGCAACAAAATAGAGCGCTCCGGCAAGGGAGACCGCAACAATAAGGAGGATCACAATCAAAACCGAGCGTCGGAGAGAACGTCCTCGGGCTTGCTTTCCAAGATCATTCTCCCCGGCAACTTTCTGATTCGCAATCGCCGAATCGCCGGTGCTTTTTTCACGCAAAGCTTTAGCACTTGAAGCGGCTTGAGTATCAAAACCACCTAGTGATAGATCCTCCGCAGCACCCGGTAGCTGGGCGGAACTGTCCGGGAAGGCTTCGGGTTCATGTCGCCAGTGCGACGCACCATCCCGCCAGCCTAGTGAAGAAGCTGCAACGCGGCCTTCTTGAATCCACTGCCCAAAGGTTTCTGTGTTGGCTGGACCGTATTGCCCACCACCTGGTGGACGAACATACCAAGATGCAGTGGCATCGAATTCTTGAAGAACTTTCTCGATGTGATTTGGACTTGGAGCCAACACTTGCGAACCGATCTTCTGGGCAGTGGCTTCGATCGGCGCACTTTGTTGACCCGCGGACTCGAGAGTTGGATCTGCGTCTGCAGTTATGCTCCCAAGGAGCTTTTGGGATTTTGTCGCTTCTTGATGAGCTGGTTCTAACGCTTCGTCCGCTGCTGATGTTCGAGTGGGTTTCGCCTCAACAGGTAAGGATGTTTCTGCATCTTCGAGAGGGATTCTTATCTTCCCTGAGCAGGCGGGGCATACTGCTCTCTTGCCCGCTAGTTCGATTTTGATGTTGAGTGGTTTCCCACAATGATGACATGCAAAACGTACGCCCATGGAACTGTTAATAATTGAAGAATGAAGACGAAACGCCACCCACTGGCGTCATGCAAATTCACTTTCTGCAACTTCCTGATTGGAGGTTTCACCCTCACATGAATCAATCCAAGCCATCGACCTAGCTTCGAATGAGCGATGTTGCTTGGACATAGGTTACCGAACTTGTTGAACTGAAAGTGTGTCCGCTAAGCAGAACGGGCTCATTACCCAGATTTTTTGGACGCGAGTTTAACGATCTTATCGAATTCGGCCTTTTTGACCGGTTGAACACTTAGGCGACTTCCCTTCTGCAGGAGCACCATATCTTTTAATCCCTTTTGCTCCCGTAACTCAGAAAGGGTTACGGGGTAAGCGAATTTTTCTTCCAGTTTCACATCCACCATGAACCAGGTGGGTTTGTCCTCTTTGCTTTTCGCATCGAAATACTTGCTGTCTGGATCGAAAGCAAAGAAGTCCGGATAGCCTTCTCGAGTGACTACCGCTAAGCCTGCAACAGCAGGTTCCTTGCAAGCCGAGTGATAGAAAAGCCATCGATATCCTTTTGTGATTTCCTCGCGAAGGAGGTTTCTTGCTTGATAATTTCGGACGCCTTCCCACGTGGTGGTTTTTTTCTTCTCTTTCGCCAAGTCATCAATGGAGTAGGTCGTTGGCTCCGTTTTCATTAACCAGTATTTAGTTGCCATGGGTAGTCTTCAATTTCTATGGAGTGCGAATGAGTTGGATATGCAGTTTGCGATTCAGTGGAGCAGGTGACAAGACGTTTTGCCGTTAGGAATTTGGTGACTCGTTGAGCATCAGCTTAAATGTTTCCGAAAGATAATTCAGGTCGAAGAGGCAGAAGGAATGTTCTCGATGATTAACGATTCGATTCGCTGCGGACTTCACTTGAGCTTGTTCCAATTCCGTTCGGAAGTGGTTTCTCTTCTCATTCAAGTGGCTCGCTAATTGCTGGTTCAGCTGTTCTAACTCGAGATGCCACTGTTTACGTTTTCCTTTTGCAGGAATTTCCTGCAGCATCAATCTCTTCTTCTCTAGGATTGGACTCGGAAGATCAAACTCAGATTCGAACTTTTCCGGTTGATATATGGTATCGCGAATGCTTCGGTGGAGCGTACGAGTATCTGGAGTTCGCTTCGATGCTTGAGTAAAGGGGAGTTTGGCGGTGGCTGAAATCACAGTGAACGCGAGAGGATCAATCCCGAAGAAGGAACGGGTGATTTGATCGCCAAGTTGGTCGTATTTTCCACCGCCAATGCCGTGTATGAAGAGATCACTCAAAATCATTCTGGCGTACATGGTCGTGATGATCGCCCTGGGTCTAATCTTGAACCGATCATTGACAAGCGAATGCAGTTGCTCCGCCGATGCACTAGGGTTTCTCAGATCAATTCGATGTTGTCTCGATGCTCCATCGTGAATCAAAAGATGATCCTTTCCAAGCCTTACCCATGCAGGTCGTCTTTTTGAATCCTCCTTACCGTAGATCCATAGAGGTGCTTCGAGCGAATCTTCTTTGACTCTGAGATTTGGAACAGGGTGTGAGGTGCTGCGAATGCGATGAGCCAAACGATAATCCATTATCGATTCGTTGTAACACTGATGGAATCGTGGAAGCTCACTGAGGATCCGTAAGATGAAATCGAAGAACGTCACGTGATTGCAAATCGTGCTTAGCGGTACTTCGAGTGTTTGTAGACCACAATGTGTTTCCAATGAATGTCGAGCTTCGGCCAAGACGTGACCGAGGTTGTTGCTGCGTGCTTTGGCCGAATTAGCGTGCATCCATAAATGCTTCACGCACGGAGTTTGTACGATGGGCTGGATGGATTCGATGACATGTTCGGCAAATGAATCGAAGCAAGCTATGTCTGCTATTTCTGTCTGTTCATAGGGGATTCCTCCCCCTGCTTGATCAAAATGAATTGACCGGTAATGAGCTGCTCCGGTGATCGGGTCCATCATGGGAACACGGATGGAGCAGCCGGCTGCAATATCATTATCGATGATAAGATTGATCGGAGTTGCATCCTCTTGCTTAGCGATCTTTGCTAACGCAAAGTTTTTGAACCAGACGCCGGCATGGAAAAGAGTGGGTTGATGACCCGACATGATGATGTTGCGTTCTTGAGAGGGATGGATCTCAGGAACATCGCGATACTGACTGGTGAAACGGATAGCTTCATCATGAAGATAGCGTCTGGCTCGCTCACGTAGATCGCGGAATGCTTTCTGGTCAGCCTGCCTGGCTCGGTTTTCAGAAATTAACCCTGCTGACTCACTCAAGGCTGGGCTGATCAGTGCTTGTCCATGTTCGGATGGAGCACGGTACTGTGTGTAAGAACTCGTTTGTTGACGGGTTGCACCTTGGCATCGATCAAGCGTTGAGCTCAACGTAGGACCGGGTCGAGTTGTGTCGGCTTTCGGCTCGGATGAAGGTTCCATTTTGTCGACAGAAATTCTCTGCGGATACATAGTTGCGGTTCATCCGTGTGCAACCATTTGTTTAGGTGTCGTTGTCGCCCAAGTTCAGTTCAACGAAGTTCTAGATCCATCACGCCGAACTAGTGCTTAAAATGGCCGTTACCAATTCGGTGATCTTCCTAAGATTAATCTTCAACAGTGCTGGCAAGGATTTCGCCGCGAGTCGGAAACACCATATCGGCATTCCCTACTGAACTTATCGCGCGGTTGAGTACTTCGCGGTAGTAGTTTAATCGCGTTTCCGCTTCGTCAAGAACGCCACCGAAGGAGCGATTGAGATCCAAGTAGATCAGAGGAACCGGGATCTCTAGAATTTGCAAACGGGAGGCAGCAGCTTGAACCCAGAGCTCCAGCGGCATTGCATAGCCCGGATCGGTTATATGCATTTTCAGTAATGCCTCGGTTCGATAAGCTTTGACTCCGCAGAAAGCATCGGTGAGTTTTAGTCGCAGTTGAGCGTTGATCTCTTCGGTGATCTGGCGGTTGATCGCGTACCTTTCCGGCGGAGGTTCGCTATCGTCCTCGAAGTATTGAAGGTAGCGACTCCCTGAAACTAAATCAGAGCTAGCGGCGGCTCGGATGAATTCAGGGATCCGCTTAGGTTGATGCTGTCCATCGCAATCCAGCGTGACAATCCCATCGTAGTGGTTGTCGATTGCGTAGCGGAACGCGGAGATCAGAGCCGCTCCGTATCCTCGATTTCGCTGGTGATTTAGGACTTCTACCCCATGGCAAGCAGCTAGTACATCTGCCGTTCCATCAGTGGATCCGTCATTCACAATAAGAATGTCATCAGCGTAGTGCTTGACTTCCTCAATCACTCCCGCAACCGAATCGACTTCGTTGTATACAGGCAGAGCCGCCAGCCATTTTTCTGATTGATTCATGCTTTCCCTTGGGCCAACGCACTGAGATGCGAGTGTTACGGGGTAAGAAAAGATTCTAGGACTGTTTAGTCAGCGGTCAATGTTTGGGGCCACCACTCAACACTGACTTACCGGATCCGACTCGATTTTACTCGGCCAAATCCTCAAATCCGGAAATTCTTTCCCCAGTTTTGTCGCGAGTTGTTCCATGGCGAAGCGTTCGCTGGCGTAATGCCCCAGTAGAATGAGCCCCAAACCCTGAGCTCTCGCCTCAAGACAGGTGTGGAAAGTAGCTTCGCCGGTCACCATGGCATCGCAACCACAACGGACAGCATTACCCACAAAGCTTCCTCCGCTACCGCAAGCAAACGCAATTTTTCTCACTTTTTGTACAGGGTTACCGACAAAACGTGCTGGCGGAGCTTGAAGCGAATCCGCCGCCCTCTTCGCTAAATCGATCAGTTGCGTCTCCTCAGGAAGGTGCCCATACCGCCCCGAACCGAGTTGCTCTTGTGAGATGTTCTTGGAGCTGGATGGGTTCCCCTCCTCCTTGGGTTGAAACTCCACGAGCGGTTTCACATTCTGGATATCAAGTTTTTGGCACCACTGCTGATTGATTCCTTCCTGTGCGGAATCGTAAGCGGTGTGTGCGCTGTAAACAGCAATTCGATTCGCAATCAGGCTGAGCAGTAGATTCCCTGTCGTGGTGTCTGAAGTGATACGTTTAAGGGGTTGGAAGGGCAAAGGATGATGCACAACAATGAGATCGGCTTGATGCTCGATGGCTTCCGCTACGACATCGGGCGTGATCGTCAAACAAGTCATGACACGACCTATCTTTGTGCCACGATCACCAACAAGGAGACCTACATTGTCCCAAGATTCCGCCAGCTTCAGGGGGGCAACATGGGAAAGGAAACCGCAGAGGGTATCAAGAGGTAGCATCGAAGGTTTTACCGGAACGCAGAGGGACGAATCGGGGGATAAGGAATAGATGAAATGAATCGAAGTGGAACGTGACTTCGACAAAAAAAGGCTTGGTCCATTACCAAGCCTTTTTTGATCTCTGTTTACTATTCCGGATTACTTGGGTGCAATAATGCAGAGCATTTTGCGTCCATGCTGTTGCGGTGGGGTTTCAATTTTGCCGAACTCAGACAGCGTTTCCACTGCCTTCGCCATGATCTTCTGACCTTCCTCGACATGTGCCATCTCACGGCCGCGGAAAAGGACGCTGACCTGCACACGATCCTTGTGCTTGAGAAACTTTTCGGCCTGACGCAACTTGGTCCGAATGTCTTCGTCACCGGTTTTGGGACGAAGTCGAATCTCTTTTGTCTTCGTGTGGGCTTGGCCGGTATTGCGTTTTTTATTCTTGTCGTATTTGTACTTGCCGTAATCCATGATCCGGCAGACGGGAGGTCGTTCGTTGGGAGCAACCTCAACCAAGTCTAAACCTGAGTCTCTCGCCCTCTCAAGGGCTTGCTCAGTAGGGATGATCCCTAGCTGCTCACCATCCTCGCTGACAACTCGAATTGGTGTAATTCGAATGTTGGTGTTGATGCGTACGGAGTCCCGGTTTTCTTCTCGCTGAGTAGGTCGGTTTCGTGCCAATGCCACTAAAAGCTGTCGTCTCCGGCTGGGGGGCGTTCCAGCACAAATGTGAAAGTTGTGTACCCACTCATTCGATTCCACTTGGAAATCGGCCTGAGGGGGCTGTTGATTGAGTGGTTAGCTTATCCTGAATTTCGACGAATGCGTCAATTCATGGAGCTTTTCCGAAAAAATTATCCGACGCCCCCTCACCAATCGTCAACAGCGCATCCCCTTGGAAAGGGCAGATTTGCGGGATTCAACAACTTTATCTTGGTTTTTCCCTGCTGTTATTCATCGTGTCGCCTCCTTTTGCCTAGAAAATCAATGCCTCCTACCCTCTTGGGATCAATGCTCGGAGGCAAACAACCAGCGATTTAGGAGTCAAAATTTTAGCCGAGCAACCGATTTCGAGTCTAAAAGGGGCAAGAAAGTGTCTCGCGATCGCGGTTGCCGAGGGTCGGGGGAACGGATGACAACGCTGACGACTACTTGACGTTTTGGGGTGCCGTTAGCAAACTAATCTCAGAATAAAAAACGGCTGGATTGACTGATAGATCTCGCCGATTTAAGTTCTCGGAGAAGTAGATGCATTCCTGCATGTTTACTTTCGGGCGGTTAGCTCAGTTGGCTAGAGCACTACGTTGACATCGTAGGGGTCGTTGGTTCAAGTCCAATACCGCCCACTTCAAGGTTCGATGAGGTATCTCATCGGTCCTTTTTCTTTTTAGGTCGCGCTTTGCCGTTCCTGCATGGCTGAAAGCTTCCTTCTCCGTTTTTGGGTCACTCGGTTCCCCTGATCTTCTTCAGATTCCAAAAAATGTGGGGATGATTGTTCCCGCCATGATTTAAGGGGTCGACGGTGGATTCAATCCTTTAATCATTTGACTGATGAGACGAAAGCTTGCATGCCGTGAGCTACCGAGCCATTCAAATAAGACGCTCTCGAGACTCACAATATGAATCCCGCATGAACGCATCCGTTCGAGCCCCTGGATATGGTCCTGTGCGTTTCTCGATGCAACGACATCCAAAACGACATACACCTGTTTCCCCTCCGCCTGAAGATCCAAGGCGGTTTGCAGGATGCATATATGCGTCTCGATACCCACAAGTACCACCTGGTCACGATCCGTTTCCAACCAAGGGTCGATTGCCGTTCGGCAGACTGCCGCAGAAAAATCCAGTTTCTCGTGGGGACTTGGGTAGTGCGAGCCAATGGGATCCACCAAGTTGCCAAGCCCGTCGGGATATTGAACGGTTGCGATCCGAGGAATCTGTAATTCATCGCAAGCCTGAGTGAGAACGAGCGCGCGTTCCAGCACACTCTCAATACCCTCAATGGCAGGACAGAGCTTCTTCTGGAGGTAGACGAGCAGTAAGCAACTAAGGTGAGATTCCAGTCGTAGAGGTGAGACGGTATGAGGCATCGAGTCGGTCTATTGCAAGTCGTTTTCGAATCACCACTTCACTTCGAGTCTTTTCCACCAGAAGATTTTTTCTTTGTGGATGATTTCGATTTTTCGCTCGATTTGGATTTGCTGTCAGCAGCCGCGGCTTTTTTATAGCCTTCACTCCGATAGTCCGTCTGATAGAACCCGCTGCCTTTGAACACAATGGCAGCGCCCGAACCAAACAGACGCTTCAGCTTCTTTTTGTTGCACTCGGGGCACTTGGTGAGTACCTCGTCATTGATTCCTTGAAAGACCTCAAACTGATGTCCACATGCATCGCATTCGTAGTCGTACGTTGGCATATCGTCAATTGAAAGATTGGGGGGAACGTTTTGCTGCAATCTCGGTTTCGCTGATCCCAATGACGCGAGCAGCATGAGCCGAGGACCGTATTGTAGCATTCTGTTGCAGAAATACTTCAAGCGGTTGGCAAAAATGATTCACCGGATATCTGCACAGAAATTGCAGACGTTTCCACTGCATTTGAGTTGAGTGGGGAAACGAGACGTACCCATTCGATTCAAGAGGGTAGGTGTGGTTGGTCGGATCGCTCAACCCGCAACCTAACGAGTCTCCGTCCCTGGAACGGCCGCTTGTTGTGCGCCGGGGGTGGGGCCAGGTGAAAGGTTGTTCTGGATGATTTTCCAATCTGCAGGAGGTTTTTGGGGAATGAAATTCCCGAGGAATCGTTGGAAGCCTGCACCAATTGCATTGCGTTTGGATTCACGGAACTCATAGTGATCCCACTTCGGTGCATTCTTCGCATGGAAATTGGGTGCATACATTAGAAGAGCCCGAGGCAAAAAAGTGTTCGCATCGAGAGCAATCTGAACAAGCTTGTACTGAGCTCGGTCCTCTTGCCGTTTTGGCCAGGCTTCGATGAGTAGCATTCCTTCAGCGGGTGCTTGAACCTGTCTGACCCAATACCTCTGCTGAATCTGTTGTGCATCTAAATTGAACACGAACGGTAATGGACTATTGAATATCTTTTGTCCTCTCATGTCAGGTGGCAGTGTTTGAATTCGGCACTCTTTTTGGTTTCGATCAAATTCAATCAACTGCTCACCATTACAAACCCAGTGTTCACCGAACTGCCCAGGTTGAGGTTGAAGGATTGGCTGTTGATTTGCGTCAAAGCCACTGAAAAAAACGATTTGGTCAACACGGAATAATCCCTTGTCGGGGGCGGCATACTTAATCACCCCATCTGCACGCGAAGCAAATTGTCCCTGTGGTGCAGCGAACATATCGTAGTGCCAACGAGTGAAGGAACATTCCAGCGTCTTCATGCCCTTGCTCTGCTGTTCCCAATTATTCAACAGGGTCTGCAACTGCGCTTGGGCGGCAGCATTCAAAGCTGGAAAAGGTTGCGTCGGAGTCGTCACAGCAGGGTTCTGAGTGGTGACGCGACCCGTGGAGTTTTGGATAACGCGATTCGAAGTCCCCCCACTTTGTTGCCCCATCGCAGAGTCAAATTCTGTGAGCGGTAATAGGCTAAAAGTGATAATCCACGCGAAGATTGTGAGCAGTCGCATCATCCGTGACGCCTGTAGAATTCGGAGGGGGCAGTGATTAGGTGCTTCTTGCACTTTCCTGATCCCCTAGATCCTATCAATCCAGACGGTTGGAAGGGAAGACGAATCACCTGCCCAGCACTGCCGGCTTAGCCTGTGCTACCGATTCATCCTGCACTGCCGGCTTAGCCTCGAGAAGACCCCGAGCCGAGCATCAGGTTCATGGTCGCCGGTGCGAGGAAGTGTGATTTGCTAGCGTTTAGCAAACGCTTTTTTCAGTTCATCGAGGCTGGTGAGGCCGCGGGCCACGGTAAGAACCGATTCCGCCTGCATGCTGCGATGCCCCTCACTTTTTGCGATCTGCGTCAGTTTGTTGATGTCCTGAGTCTTCAATAGAGCCGCTTTAAGCTTTTCGCCGGGTATCAGGAGTTCATAAATTGCAATTCGCCCGAGGTAGCCACGGCCGTTGCAAGCTTGACAGGGTTCAATGGGTGCGGGTCGACCATTTTCATCAACTTGCTGTTCAATCGGTGGAGGAACGAACGGGCGATAGAGCATCGCAACGCGACCTGCCGGAATCCCAAGTTGCTTGAGTAATTGTGGAGAGGGCTCGAATCCTTCTTTGCATTCATCGCATAGTCGTCGGACCAATCTTTGACCCAGAACCGCACCAATGGAAGAGACGATTTCAGCGGCGCTCTCTCGGTACTTTGCGAGGTACTTCACCAGTCCATGCAACGCACTGGGTGCAACCATTCTGGAATAGACCTGCTTATCCGTTTTCTTAATTTGTTCGACTGCTAACTTCATCGACGCGGGGTCAGGGAGCTCCGGGAAAATCAAAACATCCGGTTCCTTCAGGATGGCACTCTTGACCACCGATGGAAGATCTTTCTCGGTATCTCCTCCAAAGAAATTCGGATTGATGTAGATGATTTCTGGCTCAGGATTGTCCTGATGTTCAAAGGATTGAAAATCTCGAACCAACTTATCCGCTGCTTCCATCGCGATATTCCAGGTCGTTGTGAGACCTTCGGACTTCGGCGCTGTGATTAGGATGTTATTCCCGTGAGCGTCAAGGCTTTCTTTAAACTGCGCGTACATTTTGTCACGCATCCCCAAATCGGCCATTCGCTGGAATGGAACCTTATCCGGCTCGATTCGAGCCATCACCTGCTCGCCGGTGGGCGTCCCTCGAGATTGAAGGCTCAGAGAGAACTTTTCTTTGACTACTTTTAAGCCGAGCTTTCCTGACTGGGTTGAGCGCCGGTCGGTAGCATTCATTAAACAGAGTTGCTTCAATGCCACCAGCATGGCATCCGCGAGCTCTCTCTCCATGGAGGGCAGTTGTTCCCAGGCACCATCCACCTGATAGCGAATCGCGCAAGCCGCTTTGGTGTAGTCCAGGAGCATGTGGGTCGCGCGTGCCTGGATGGCATGAGCGAGTTGTCCACCGGCAACGGAGTAGCCGACAGCTTGCCGTGTTTGAATGAGCAGGGATTGTGACTCAGACTGATCTTTGATTCGCGGGATGAACTCAACAGGTTCAACGGTTTGCCAAAGTTGGATTTCTTGTTGTTCAGCCATCGGGTGGCAATCCATTCTGTGAATGTAGTGTGTGTTGATCGTCGGATCTGCAAATGGCTAGGATCCTGGTGCTTCTGTCTTCGAAGCACCGCCACGATGGGCACTCAGTGCATGATCGTATCAGCGGGATTCTAGTTGAAACCTAGTCTGACGCCGGCTCTGTTTTTGATGTCAGATCGTCAGGTAGGCCTCATGCTCATAGTTTAGCCTTTCTTTTGCCGACTGATGAGAGGCATTCACTGAGCCGAAGGATTTTGGAGATTTTCCAATTTTTTTGGGCGTGTGCTGATTTTAAGTTGGGTGGATCCATCTCAAACATAGGTCCACTCCCTAACTTTTCAATTCAAATTTCCCTCGCCAATGCATCCTCGCAACCCGAGTCACGCCATGGCAGCAATATTGGTTGACGCTACAGGATTCCTGGAGCTTTGACGTCGATGCCCTTCAACGCCATCTTTAACGCATCCTTATTCGGTGCAACCGCGAAGGCAGTCGGTCGATCGATGAGTTCATCATCAATCAAGCCTTTTAGACTCATTGTGAAATCTTGCATTCCGTCTTCGGCACCAATTCGAATGGCATCGGGCAGCTTTTGGTCTTCACCTTCAAGAACCAATTTTCGGATCATTGGGCTGAAGGTCATGACTTCACAGGTGGGCACACGTGGTACGTTTGGCCTAATACTTTTGAGTAGTTTTTGGGCGACGATCCCCTTCATGTTGAAGGCAATCGCTGATCGAATCGCATTGTGCATTTCTTCAGGGAAGAGATCGAGAATACGTCCAATGGTCGTTGAAGCACTCGAAGCGTGAATCGTACCGAAGACGAGGTGCCCCGTTTCCGCGGCGTGAATGGCGGTCATGAATGTTTCTTCGTCACGAAGCTCACCCACGAGAATGATATCGGGGTCTTCACGCACGGCATGTTTCATCCCAATCTCAAAGTCTTTCACATCCTGGCCAACCTCACGTTGGTTAATCAGAGATTTGTCCTCAGTGAAGATAAATTCAATGGGGTCCTCGAGAGTGAGGATATGCTTTCGGTAGATACTGTTGATGTAGTTCAGCATCGATCCAATGGTCGTACTTTTACCGGATCCCGTCACGCCAGCAAGTAGAATCATGCCTTGCTCGTAATGGCAAAGTTGCTCGATTGACTCGGGTAGATAAAGACCGCGGAAGTCGGGAATGAAGTTATTAATTCGTCGGGCAACCAACCCGATATTCCCTAGAGCTTTGAGCATGTTGACTCGGAATCTCCACCTTGTGCCATCAACGTGGATGGTATGTGAAAAATCAGCACCGCCTTCTTCTTCGAAAATGTTGAGGTTTCTTTCGTCCATCATGGGTAAGAGGAGGTCAACCATCTCCTCCGCTTCGATGGGTGGACGATTTAGCGGACGAAGCGTCCCCGCTACACGAACCATTGGCGGTTGTCCCACCTTCATGTGGAGGTCGGATCCCTCCAGTTTCACAAGAGCTTTGAAAATCTTATCGACTTCAAGTTCTTGTTTGTCTTGCAGTAAGCTTTCCCGAAGTCGTGCGGCTACAGCTTCCGCGGTCGTTGACATGGTGTTTTGAGCGGGAGCGGGTTTTCCAGATTTTGACGACATTTCAAGCTTTCTCGCTGAGGGATGCTAAAGTCACAGGGGTCCATCGGGTGCACTCGGTTTCCCCGCTCTGATTTCGAGCGAGCAGAAGCCGTTTTCCCCAATGACGTTTCACTGCTGAAGTTGGCGATCGGTTCTAGAACTTTGGTTGACTCTGATTGCTAGCTAGATAGCCCGATCGCTTTCCTCACAGTCTAATCAATTCATCAGATTGTGCAGTAATCGAATTCGGACCGTCTAACCCGACTGGGGTCGATCACTAGATTTATCGCTCATGGCCCCACGCCAGCAGGATGCTTTTTTTATTTTTTGGCATTTTTGACCTGCAATTTGCAAAGAATGAAAACAGGTTCTGGACGGAGGCAGCGGCATCTGCAATCCCGAGAGCCCTAATAGAGGTTTTTCTCGTGAAATGGCATCGCTAATTCTTCACCTTGAATCTCGTCCTGAAGGAGACGTCGAAGGAACTTTTTCCCGCAGAGGTGCTCCCTGTAA
This sequence comes from Rubripirellula sp., assembly GCA_012270385.1. Lineage (GTDB taxonomy): Bacteria > Planctomycetota > Planctomycetia > Pirellulales > Pirellulaceae > Rubripirellula. The sequence continues at coordinate 28,667 of JAAXIK010000453.1, forward strand.
AACGCAGAAACCTGTTCCCGCATTCGGTCCAATTCCTCGCGATCCATTTCGTGGATGCGTTGGATCGCTCGAATCAGACCCTCCCTTCCGCTGAATTGAATCGAATCGACTCCATCGGTCAGTCGCGGAAAGACACGATCCCCGTATTCCAAGATGGGAATCGTTCCCACCGCCATTGCTTCAGTCAGGTGATGGCAGATGGGTTGACGCCCTCCCGGCCCACAGAGAAAGAAATGTGCGTTGGCAAGAGTGGGAAGCCAGTCCTTGGCTGGAATGGAGTGGTCTCTGCTATTCAAGATTCGAATCTCACTGGGCGCAGGGGAAGCCTGTAGATGATTGGTGAAATGCCGTGGGTGTTCCACCACCGTCCCGGAAAATTCACGTCGAACCATGTTGAGAATATCTAGCCTACTGAGCACACCAAACTGTTCTTCCATCCACGGTCTGCCGTATCGAGGTTTCTGGCAGCCTGCAAAGAGAATCAATGCATCTCGCTCGGGCTGGTTGGCAAGAGCCAGGGTTTCCTCTTCGACCTCATTTTGAAGCGTCCAAGGATGCATCGGGTATGGCATCACGGGTGAGGATTGGGGTAAATCTCTACCGATTCGAAGATAGATCTGCCGGACGGAGGATCCTGCTTGATTCGTGGAGCCAGAGTGGGTGCTCAACCGAGAGCTTGATCTCTCATGGTCCGTAAGCACGAGAGATCCATCTGGGATCTGATCTTGGGCCTTCAGGTAAGTGACATTAGCAGATTCCAGCAACGCTCTGCCGAACACTTTGTGAACGATCCCGCTAAGAATCAACCCACGACAACGCAGCATGACTTGCGAGTCATTGGCCGCCGCGTAATGGGCAATCGAGAAAAGATGTCGACCTGCGTCGAACATCAAGTTGGGCGTTGTCAGGTCCAAGACAACGGGCCTTCCCGCGAATCCGGTTGGAGCTTTCTTATTCGAAATGATCTTACTGGCGAGTATCCTGTCCCGAGGATATCGGAGTAAGAGTTTCAGTCGCATGAAAGGCTCATCTCGTTAGGTGGTTGTAAACAACTCATCTCCGTCTTCAGAAAGACGTTGCAACCTAGGCGGAACGTCGAGTTCCGCATGAGATTCTTCGTGCCTAAAAGAAGGCTGGAGGCTAGCCTTCGACGTTGAGGCCCATGCTCCGTGCGGTACCTTGGATCATCCGAACCGCTTGATCAATGCTTCTCGCATTCAAATCGGCCATCTTCTTCTCTGCAATCTCTTTGCACTGATCAAGCGTTACTGTTCCGACTTTGGTCTTGTTAGGAACACCACTTCCTTTGGCAATACCCGCGGCATCTTTCAGCATGGATGCTGCAGGTGGACTCTTCGTAATGAAGTCGAAGCTTCTGTCGTTGTAGACGGTGACGATGACCGGGATTGGGGTACCGTTGTATTCTTTGGTGCGGTCGTTGAATGCAGTGACAAATTGCCCGAGGTTGACACCATACTTACCGAGCGAAGTACCGACCGGTGGAGCGGGAGTAGCTTGACCACCAGGAATTTGAAACTTTGCGACACCGGAAACTTGCTTAGCCATAGTTAAAACTTAAAACGCTGTTTTGTGATGAATGAGGGAAACTCGTCGAGGACTAGATGCGGGTTGATCGTTCCTCAATCGAGTGTTTAGAAAACGATTTTTGACGTGATATGAGATGCACTCCATTAGAGTTCATCTCACGGGTGCAAGCCGACTAAAGCGGTTCTACCTGCCAATGATCGAGTTCCATCGGAACACTTCGTCCGAAAATATTGATGATGACTGTCACTCGACCATTTGCCTCGTCGACAGCATCAACATCACCTTCCTGATTTTCGAAGTTACCTTCCTTGACCCGAACACGATCTCCGACCTTGAACGGGATACCAATTTTGATTTGTGGTTCGTCTTCTTCGTCTTCGATTGGGCGGTTGATAAATCGCTCAATGTCCGATGGTTCCATGGGCATGGGTTTGCCCGCGGAACCCGTGAAGTCACTGATTCCACCGGTCTCACGAACTAGGAACCACGTGTCATCATTGATCAGCATGTTGACCATGATGTAACCCGGCAGAAGCTTTCGCTTGCTGACCCGGCGTTTTCCATCACGTGTGAAGGTGGCCACGTCTTCGGTAGGCACTACGACCTCGCCGAAAAACTCTTCCATTCCTTCCATGCGAACACGTTTTCGTAGGGCGTCCGCAATGGAATCCTCACGGTTGAATGCAACTTTGAGAATATACCAGTCCATTTTGGCTTCTTCATCCACCGCTGCTGGAGGATTTGCCGTCGGATCTGGTGGCGCTGCTGGAGGTAATTCTGGAGCAGAATTTTCAACTTCCGAATCGGTAGCGACAGTCTCAACCTCTTGGGAATCAGGGTCAGAGGATACTGACTCTCCCGCAGGATCGGATTCGGGTTGCTGTTCGGGTTCGTTTGCTTCGGCTTGATTCACGGGAATGTGACCAATTTAACTGGATCAATCTTGGAAGGGGATAATGGAGTGTGCAGCCCTGCTACATCGTAACGCCGATTGTGCTGAAAACAAATTGCCAAATGAAATCAAACACGAATAGTGAGATGGCGAGGAAGAAGATAGTGAAGATCACAACGAAGGCTGCTCGGACCAATTCGTCTTTGCCAGGCCATGTGACCTTGTTCATTTCCGCTTCAACCGCGATCAGAAAATCAGCAAACCTTGGCCAATTCACGAGTCTAAACCCGGTCCATACTCCGAGTGCCACAAGAACCGTAGGGATCCCCGATGCCACTCCCGAGCCCATGTCTGTGCCGCGAAGTGATGAATACAACGCCCAGCAAGCCAAGCTCACGATGATCCAGATTGCCAGGCAGGTCAGTTGCCGGACAATGCGACCCTGGTTTGGTTTGTAAACTCCCGCACTAAACAATTCACGCGTTAGTGGCGAGTCGTTGTTCGTTCCTGCAATGTCTCGAGACACCCGTCACACTCCTACAAGAGTTAGTCAGTAGCCTTCCATTCATCCATGAATCAGGCTTATTTATTCTATCCGCCGAGAGTCGCTTGATCGGAATTCGACCTTAGAAGTCTCGTTTCTTGTATCAGCCGGGGCGGAGGGACGTGATCCAGCACCCGCTGGTTTTGGCAACCAGTGCTCTGCCCAATGAGCTCCACCCCTAACAAGGGAAGCCTT
>JAAXIK010000411.1 GCA_012270385.1 Rubripirellula sp.
TGACCGGCTGACCCAGCATCGTACCACCGCGCTAGATACTGAAGCACATGACGCTAATGCTGGGCGCTTCGGCATGCGATTTGACAACGAAGATGCACAGCATCGCACCAACAAGAGTGATTTTTTTCATAGCCTCGGATTGTCTTTTCATTCAATCGTTCACCAATAGATCATTAAGTCGTGAGGGCGAAACAAAACTATGAATCCATAGCAATCTAAAAAAACGAGCCCCATACATCACGTCAATCCTCACATCCGCGATGGTTCCGGTGAGACCATCCTACGGATTTTACGGCCGCTTCCACAGACGAGCCGGCTGAACTGGATCCGTGGTCACTTGATCCGAGTACTCAGCTACCTGGGAGCAAGGTTTCGATCGACTTCATGGCATACACGGAAACCCAACTTTTGCGATTGGTGTCACTCCGTGATCTTCGGCCGTTGAAACCCTAACATCCAATCCACCAGCTCGACCGTATTGAACACAGCTTTGCCTCCCGCGCGGTGATCAGCACCTTCAAACTCCGTGCGTTTAACATTCGCGTTCCCTGCTGCCTTCAAACGCTCCACCATTTTTTTAATGCCAGCTGGATTCCTCCCATCCTCGCCACCCGCCATTGCCCAGATTGGTAACTGGGCGAGCTTCTTAGCGTCGTCCTGCGGACTGCCGCCAGTAAATCCACAAGGGGCTGCCGCTGCGAAACGATCCGGTGATTGATTGATCCACCTCCAAGTGGCTCCGCCCCCCGCGCTGTAGCCCATCACATACACGCGATCATGATCAATCTCAGGGAACGTTTTCAAAACATAATCGAGCATCGTATCCAGCCAATCCGCATCCCAACGTTCCGCCGCGTTGGGATCAAGCACAATCAGTCTCTTACCCGCAAGCTCCGCCAAATCAAACCCACGCTTCATCCCCATCTGTTGCGCAATCGCAAGCTGCTGTTGAAAACTCATGTTAAACCAACGTGGCCCTCCTCCATGCAGATTAATGAGCAAGGGTAACTTCTCCTCCACTTTCTCCACTGGCCGTGTCAGCAAAGCGAGTTTCGTCATTTTGCCAAGATGCTTGTGTAGCTCATCGGGCCACTCCAGCAACTCCACTTCAACATTTTTAAAACGCGTATTCATGACCGCGAGCGTCTCTTTAAGTGATTGGGAATCCCCAGCCTGCGCCAGTGGGACTGCTGCAGACGGACGCCGATTTCTCTGCCTAGACTGGAACCTTTGGCGAACGACTTCAATCTCCTCTTTAGACAGTTTGCCGTTCTTATCCTTGTCCGCTTCGGGGAAGCGTTTGAGTATTCTTGCCACTTGCTCTTCGGATGGCTGTTGCGTTTGAGGACTGGAAAGGGATGCGGTTGCCATCACAGCGACCATCGCCATTGATACGATCTTGCGACTGCGTTTCATTTCAATATTCATTTTTTAATTGCACATCTTTGACATCGAGTAGGCCTCGACTCATGAAGGACCACTCTTACGGTAACGATTCGCGGTTGGCATCATTCGCTACGCACTACTTGAATCGGATATTTCTGACATGCTCGTTGTGCTTGAAGTGATCGAGGCTGTCTACCTTTTTTCCGCCGATTGTGACGTTATCAAATGTTAGGCTAAGGATTCGCGCATCCGACGCGCCCCAAAGTATATCAGGCTCTCCCAAAACACTCGGCGCAGCCATCTGGATATCCTGAAACAGGATGCCGGAAAGATCGCCTGCTCCCCGCTTGCGTTGACTTGGGTCCGAATAGGGCTGAAGACCCTGCATCGCGATCATGAAATGCTGCAGCGTCGGTCTTGGATCCTCCACTCGAATGTTACGAAAGATTACGCCTTCGCCACATGGACCTTTTCCTTCACCTCGCATATTGAAAATTCGCCCGCCACTCCACTGATTCCAACCGGCCCGAGCATAGATGACGTCGCAATCTTCCACAACGATCTTCCTGTTGGGAAGCGAACTGAGGACGAACGTTGACCCATTGTAGTCGTTCCAATAGGTGACTCTGCGTATACCTCGTCCATTCACATAGGTGGAGTCATCCTGAGTGCGTAAGAAGCAATCTTCGATGAAGCCGTTTCCGAAAGGGTTAATACCGTCCCCATTCGCTCGCCACGTAAAGATCTTCAACCAACGCATATCGGTTGGTGCTTCAGGTTTGTGGGGACCAATCAACATCAAGGAATGGTAGGCGGAATCGGCAATCGTAATCCCCTCGACTGATGTATTTTCAGCGCCAACAATATGAATGGGATCGTGCTCTTTGGGATCCTTTGGCTTGGGTGATGCGAATTCTGGGTGGGTAATTTTGGAACCAGAAAGAACGCCGTATCCGAATATCCTGATATGGTGACCGTCATTCCAGTTCCCATGATTGCTCATCGTGCCGTGAACCACAGCGTTTCCGGGAATGTAGTAGTTTCGATTCGCATGCACTGGAAAGCCAATACCGATGTCGTGAACCCCTGGTAAGAAATAGAGCGTCTTCCAATCTCCCTCGCTTGGCGCAGTCTCACCTGGTTTGACAAGGCGCACACCGGGGTCATTCAGTTTCGGACGGTTCTCAATCAATGGATTAGCAAAGATGGTGAGGGTGTGTATGGGAGGCCCCTGATATCCCTTCCCCGTATTCTGATCATCCATTTGACCATCGACGTCTACCGCAATCAGGCCTGGCTTCTCCATCACCAGGTATGCGTACCCATCACGAACAGTACAGGAAGTTACCTTTCTTCTAGGATGCACCGCCGCTTTCCGTATCGGTTTCCCACTGACTTTGCGAATCGCAATTTCTACGGGACCGTCCATTTCAAAATTGATGTACGTATTGCTCCAGTTGCTCAAGTGAGCGAAGTAATTGTTCTTACCCTTGATTCCTTCCTTACACTTGGTGACGAAAGCGAAGGGTCGAAGCCAAGGGCCGTTGGAGCCTAACTTCCTGATTGCAAAGGAGTAGTGTTCAGAAGGTTCGACTCCAGGCACCTCACTGTAGACGACCAGCTCTTGATCTTGCGTGTCGATATTCTGCGCGTTAATGGATCCACAGAACAAAACACCCATCACAAAACAAGCAACCACTGCTCTCTTCATCTCAGTCTTTCTTGTCTCAGTTTTCGATAAATCCGACAGCCCTTTTAGAAGCTAGCAGACATAGGGATGGAGGGACACAATCAACATCTCTTCGCCCATGTAATCAACAGCGATTCAACTGATCAGTTAGGGTACGAAGCGATACGCAGACCTGGCTGCAGAACATCTTCTCTAGGGCGACTAGTAGGCCTATTTCTTCACCAGCCTCGGCTGCACCCTAGTCCACTGTAAAATATATGCCCTACGCATTGTACTTCACGACTTCAGGCCTCAGGTTTTTCAGTTCACCAGGACCTCCCATGCGGGGTATCAGTGACGGCATTACCGATATCTGACGACTTACGAGATCATGATTATTCGGTCTCTCTTCGCTTTTGCCACGGTAAAGAAATGGATTGACCTCCATGCTGCGAATCCCTGACAAGTGATCTACACTGCTGCCAAACTGAAACTTAATCCCTTCGGCGAATGGAGCCCCTTCATGCGATCGATGCTTCTCTTCCTACTTTTAGTTGTTTTACATGCCAGCCGGTCTGCCAAGGCTTCGGACGAAGGTATTTTCCTATTGCCCTATTTTCTAGGCAACGGAGAGACCGGTATCTACTTTGCAGCCAGTGATGATGGACTTCATTTTGAATGGCTCAATGACGGTGAAGTGGTCATGCCAGCACCAAAATGGGGAGATGAGAGCCTGACTCGTGATCCATCCATTCTGTATCGTGATGGGTGGTTTCACATGATCTGGACCACCAGCTGGAATTCTCGCACGATTGGATACTCATCATCGAAGGATCTGAAAGTCTGGACGCCCCCTGTACGTGTGGATATCTGGAGAGATCGAACCGACGTCCGAAACACCTGGGCGCCAGAACTGCACTATGACCCAGACCAAAAAGAGTATTTCGCGATCTGGAGTAGCACGACGCCCATGGAACTCAATGATGATGACGGCTCGGCGGACCCTCACGGCTATGACCATCGCACCTACATCAGCAGGACAAAAGATTTTCAAGAATGGTCAGTACCTGAACTGTTCTTCTCACCCCAGCCAGAGGTCGGAGTGATCGACCCATACATCGCCCGAGATGACCGGGGTACTCAAAACCCCAACGATGACCGCTGGGTGATGGTGATCAAGCATGAGATGGCAGAAAAAGACGGAGGCAAGAATCTGCGTCTAACCTTTGCAAATTCAATGCAAGGTCCTTTTGAAACGCAATTGGGACCGCCGATAGTGGGCGCCGGGACAGACATCGTCAACCAAATGGGAGAAGGCCCCACACTCTTTAAACGTGACGGAGTCTGGTATCTCTACTGGGACGCTCCGGGAAGTGAGTTCTCGTACTGCCTTGCCACGAGCCGTGATCTGAAGTCATGGAAAAATCGGTCGCCTGAGTTAAGTTTGCCAGCAGAGCAGATGCGTCACGGAACTGTGCTCTTTGCTCCGAGAAACAGCATCGCTCGGTAGCTGAAACGTTAGAATTCGCCAAGCCAAAGAACACGTGGTTTAGCAGAAAACCAACGTTCCACCACAACTCGCCCGCCGACACTTGCACCAAGATTGCAGATGCAATAGAATTGCATTTAAGCCAGTGGCGATTCACTGGCGATCCGATCGAGAGATTCATTCCTTTTAAAGACAGTGTTGATCGGTCTTTTTTTCGCTGGAACAGTTCAGCTGAGGAGCAGGGTAGTGGTTCGTTTTGCATTATTCACATTGATCGCTTTCACACTTGGGTCGCGAAGTCTTCACGCTCAACATCCGCCTCAGACGCTAATAGTTGCCGCGGATCAATCGATTGCTGATGCGATTTTACCGCTCTGTGGAGAATCCAAATTAACGGTCTTGGTTAAAGATCGGCTGGAGAGCCATCGCACGATTGAAGCCCGCGCCCTTCGCTTTCTCAATGCGTCCATTTTCGTGATGGGGCCTGAGCCCTGCCATGAATCCCTTCCCATTTTCGCGGAGCGTTTTCGCAATCACGGCATACAGATTGTGAGGTTACCGGCAAGCCGGCGGGTTGCCGAACAAAAAATAGGGCTCCCTGAAACCCTGAATTTTGCACTTCTATCTTGCTCCTTAGCATCGCACTAATCGCCATGATTGAGCCTAGCTTTTCGCCGCTTCCTGTGACTGTCCTTTCTGGTTTTCTTGGAGCTGGGAAGACCACATTGCTGAATCACGTGCTAGCCAATCGGGAGGGCATGCGTGTCGCCGTCATCGTCAATGATATGAGTGAAGTCAATATAGACGCGGCGCTCGTACGTGACGGTGGAGCGAACCTATCACGGACCGATGAACAACTGGTCGAGATGAGCAACGGGTGCATCTGCTGCACGCTTCGTGAAGATTTGTTGATCGAAGTTGCCAAACTGGCTCGAGAAGGTCGCTTTGACTATCTACTCATTGAGTCAACCGGTATCAGCGAGCCGATGCCAGTTGCCGAAACTTTCACTTTCACTGATGACAACGGAAACAGTCTCTCCAGCGTTGCGCGGCTAGACACCATGGTGACGGTGGTGGACGCCGGAAACTTCTTTAAAGACTTTGGTTCTCTTGATGATCTTGCGGATCGACGCCTCGGGGTAAGTGACGAAGACCATCGCAATATTGTCGATCTGTTAGTGGATCAAATTGAGTTTGCAAATGTCATTATCATCAACAAGATGGATCTGGTTTCTCAGACAGAATTGCAGCAGCTCAATCAGATCATCCACCGATTGAATCCAAGAGCTAAAATATTGGGATCCCGCGAAAGTCGTGTCCCCATTCAAGAGGTGATGGGGACGGGACGGTTTCAGTTAAGCGAAGCGGAATCCGCTCCGGGTTGGTTATCCGTTCCACGTGGTGAAGAAGAGAGCGAGACGGACGAGTATGGGATCAGTCATTTTGTGTACAGCAGTAGACGCCCATTCCATGCTGCTCGATTTGCAGATCTGATGAGCAATGGCTTTGGTGAAGGGGGGCCGCTCGATGGGATTCTCAGGAGCAAGGGTTTGGTCTGGCTGGCATCACGGAACGACCTTGCTTACGACTGGTCGCAGGCAGGCTGCTCGATCAGGATGAATCCAGGCGGGACATGGTGGGCAGCAGCTCCCCATGACTTATGGCCTGATGATCAAGAGATGGTCGCCTCAATCACTGGAAAAATGGAAGGCCAGCATGGGGACCGGCGATCTGAAATCGTTTTCATCGGACACTCAATGGACAAAGCAAGAATTATTGAGTCTCTTGATCATTGCATTTTGACAGATGGAGAATTTAGCCACGGCCCAGATATTTGGTCGAGCTTCGAAGACCCGTTTCCGAAAGTCGAACTGCAATTCGAAGAAGAGGAAACCTCAGAGCTTTGGCAATAAACCGACGCTTGGTCCATACCAGATTCGAAGGATTCCTACTGATGCTGCTCCACTCAGGGTGGTTGAAATGGCTTTTCCGGACCGTTTGTTGGACATCAGCTTTTCCGTTTCTGTTTATCCCTGATCCCCATTGCCTGTGCTCGCTACACCATCGCATGTTGGCTCAACATGGCAACAAGAAGGACAGGGGGAATCCTTATGGGCATTTTTCGAAGGCAAGAAAAAATAAGAGGCTAGGATCGATAGGATTGCGATTCCGCCTCCCGTGTAACTGACCCACGTACTCAGCCTTTTCATCTCAGCGCTCGGTGGAGCACCTCCTAGCGACGAATCCCAGCCAAGAAGGATCCCATGCAGAGTGATGATGATCCCCAAGTAGGTCATCCAGATCGAGACATATCCTGGTGCCTTCGCGGGAATACCACGGCAGCAACGAATACAAAATAGGACACCGGTGCTTGCCAAAAAGACGTAACCAAAGAGCACACCGAGGGGCATAAAAAAGGTCGCGCTGGTTACGATCAGCACAATAG
>JAAXIK010000423.1 GCA_012270385.1 Rubripirellula sp.
ATTCAATTCTTGATCCATCGCATCGTCGGAGGATGTATTGACGCATGCCAGCAGATGTTTGAAATCCAGCCTCGTGTTCTCTGAGACCAACCATACGGAACACGGACATTGTCGGAGGAGTCGTGAGCCAGTGTTTCCGAAGAACGCTGAACTACGGCTGTCCGAGCCTTTGGCAGCTCGCATCACGAGATCGTGTCCATTGCGGGTGACCTCGCGAATGATTTCTACCGAGGATTTCCCTTCCAATACATTCGTGGTGACTTCGAGGCCTGTTTCGCGTAGGGGTGCCGCAATGGTTTCGAGTGACTCGGACTTTTCCTTGACCACGAGATTATGGATATGTTCATGATCTGGCATCGTCAATTTAACGGTCCAAGGGAATTCAGGGGCCACATCGACGATATGCAACTTACCCCCGTTTTGCTGCGCCAGTTCTACCGACTCCGTTACGACGGGATGCACCTCACGACGAGTATCGATTGCAACGAGAATATTTTTGAATTCATTCATCATTGGCGCTTGTTTATCGTGTGAAAGGAATTCGATTAACGGATTTGGATTCGGCAGAGGTTTGAGTCCGCTGTAATGTACAGTTCATTTTCCATGGGGCCAAATGCGCAATTGCTGGTGCGTCCTCCGGTAATGATTCTGCCGAGCAATTCACCTTCGGGAGTGATGATGTAGATACCACCCGGTCCGCTTGCAAAGAGGACGCCACTGGAGTGGACGGCGAGTCCATCAGGAAGTCCAGGATATTGCGACATGAATTTTTTAGCATCGTAGAGGAGCTTGCCTTCCCCAAGTGTTTTATCCTCATGAACAGGGAAAGACATCCAGATTGGATTGGATGGATCGCTCTGCGCGACATACAGGACACTCTCATCCGGCGAGAAACCAATCCCATTCGGACGTTCGAGTTGAGTTGTGGCAAGGGTGAGTTTCCCATCAGTCGAAAGACGATAGACACCACAGAAATCAAGTTCTCGTCGGGGATCACGCTCCCGATTGGGTAAGCCGTAGGGTGGGTCAGTGAAGAAGAGATCACCATCTTTATCAAAAACCAGATCATTGGGGCTGTTGAGTCTCTTGCCCTGATAGTGGTCAACTAAAGTGCGTTTACCACCGGAGCGAGTCAGTACGGAGACTCTGCGATCGCCGTGCTCGCAGAGGGTCAGCCTTCCTTGGGGATCCAGGGCAAGGCCATTGGATCCGGGTTCCAGTCCGTAATAAGTGACCCCTGTATACCCACTGGGACGCATGAAGACCTCCGTGCCTTCAGTGGGAGACCATTTGAAAATAGTATTCCGTGGGATGTCAGAAAAAAGTAGGTGTCCGGTTTGTTTATCTCCGACCCAAACCGGCCCTTCGGACCAAGTGAATCCTTTGGCTAACACTTCAATCTTCGTTCCTTCTACAATGAAGGCATCGAGCCTCGCATCGAGTCGCTCAATCTTACCGAGCGTTTCTATCTCAGCAGCATCGATCGATGCTGTATTCGCAAGAGCGATCAAAAATGCGGGTAAAACGTAGGTGAGTCTTAGATATCGCATGATCTCAATTCAAAAAATCGAAGAAGTGAAAGACGATCGATAGGATCGCTGGTCTTAAGACTTATTTTCTTTCTCAAGAATGGAAGCAACGAGTGCTGTCCAGCCCGTTTGATGGCTGGCGCCTAGCCCGCGGCCCGAATCAGCATGGAAGTATTCATAAAAGAGGATTGAGTCTTGCCAGTCCGGGTGATCATGAAACAGTGGGTCATCACCATTGGATGGACGGCGTCCCTCGGGGTTGGTTTCAAAAAGGGAAACCAGTCGACGTTCGAGTTCTCCGGCCACTTCGATGAGAGTCATCTCATGACCGCTGCCGGTTGGACATTCGATTTTGAACTCATCTCCGTAGAAGTCATGGTAGCGCTTCAGCGATTGGATGAGCAAAAAGTTCATCGGAAACCAGATGGGCCCACGCCAGTTGCTGTTGCCACCAAACATCGCGCTGTCGCTTTCACCCGGTACATAGTTCACCTGGTGACTCTGTCCACCAAACTTAAATACGAACGGTTTGTCTCCGTGTGCGGCTGACAAACTGCGGATACCAAAAGGCGACAGGAATTCTTTTTCATCTAGCATGACTTCAAGAATACGACGGAATCGCTCTTCTGAGGGAATTGCCAGAAACTTTCTTGTCGTCTCGCTATCCGGGCGACTCTCTTGTTCAAGATAGGTCATATGGGAATCAAGATTGCCACGATATCTTAAAAACCAGTCCGTTCGACGTTTGAATCCGGGCAGTTGGTCGATGATCGCGTCATCTAAGATGACCCCAGTCGTCAGCGGCAGCAAGCCGACGAGGGATCGCACTCGCAGTGGTATGGATTCTCCGTCTAAGTACAGATGGTCATAGTAGAACCCGTCCTTCTCGTCCCAGAGTCCCGTGCCGTCCATCGTGTTCATCGCTTCAGCGATCGCCACGTAGTGCTCGAAGAATTTGCTTGCCATGTCACCGTAGGCGACATTGTCCTCCGCCAATTCCAGTGCGATTCTCAGCATGCATCCGCAATAGAAGGCCATCCAGGCTGTTCCATCTGCTTGCTCGAGGTGTCCCTTGGGTAAGGGTTTGCTGCGGTCAAAAACACCGATGTTATCAAGACCGAGAAAACCCCCGGCAAAAATGTTGTTGCCCCTTGGGTCCTTCTGATTGACCCACCAGGTGAAGTTGAGCAGTAATTTCTGGAATGCTCTGGCGAGAAATACCTTGTCGCGTTGTCTCGGTGGTCCTGACGCTTTATAGACTTGCCATACTCCCCAAGCATGGACCGGTGGATTGACATCGCTGAGGTGCCATTCATAAGCAGGTATTTGCCCACTGGGGTGCATGTACCATTCCCGTAAAAACAGGATCATCTGCTCCTTGGCAAACTCCGTATCAATACTTGCCATCGGGACCATATGGAACGCGAGATCCCAAGCGGCGTACCATGGGTACTCCCACTTGTCAGGCATGGAGATCACATCACGATTGAAAAGGTGTCGCCAATCGCTATTGCGTCCCGTTTTTCTTGAGGGATGCCCTGTTACGCCGTTTGGGTCTCCATCAAGCCAATTTGAGACTGAGTAATAATAAAACTGTTTGGTCCACAGCAGTCCAGCGAAAGCCTGCCGCATGATACTCTTGTGTTCATGACTCAATTCATCGGGTATGCGTCTCGCATAGAATTCATCGGCCTCATGAATCCGCTGCTCAAAGCAGGCTTCAAACCCTTCGTCAAAAGCAAGTTTCGCAAACTCTTCTGGTTTTCCATTACATCGTTCGTTGATGAATGCCACATCTGCTCGGGTGAGTCGTAGACGAATTGTACGTGATTCACCAGACGCTAGTTGCAAGGCAATCGAAGCACCACATTTGGTGCCACTCCGAGCCGGGTTCACCGCATCGGTTTCCGCGTTCACGATGTAGCGATGGAATGCATCTTTATAGAAGGTGGACTCACTGGGCAGTCCCGGGTGTCGGTCCAGATTCGTTTCATTATCCGTGAACAACCACTGTCCGCTCGCGCCTTCTGATGAATTGATTTTCGACGCAGGTGGCGAATCGATTTCGTCGATCGGCTGATTTGAGATTGCGTCACAGGCGAGCCAGAATTCGTCCAAAGTTTCGTGATTCATCTGAACCACTTCGCCTCGCATTCGCATGGAGGGTTTCGTCGAGCAACCCTCGTCGGTGCATTGCCAAGTCCAAGTGTTTCGGAAGAGCATCTGCGGCACAATATGTAGCGGTGCCGTCTGAGGACCATGGTTGGTAACGGTCAGCTTGATGAGTAGATCATCGGGTGATGATTTTGCGTACTCCGCTGTGACATCGAAGTATCTCGCTTCATCAAAAACTTTGGTATCGAATAATTCGTATTCCCTCTCCTTGCGAGTCCGTTTTTTGTTGACCTCAACCAACTCACCGTAAGGATACTTCGCCTGCGGATATTTGTAGGAGGCTTTCATGTAAGAGTGGGTCGGAGTGCTATCGGTATAAAAATAACATTCCTTGACATCCTCTCCATGATTGCCTTCGGGACCTGTTATCCCGAACAGTCGCTCCTTAAGAATCGGGTCATTCCCATTCCAAAGAGCAACGGAGAAGCAAAGTCGAGCCTCCCGATCACAAAAACCCAACAGGCCGTCTTCACCCCAGCGATATGCTCGACTGCGAGCATGGTCATGAGGGAAATACCCCCAAGTGACCTGGCCACCCTCGCTGTAGTCTTCGCGCACCGTTCCCCATTGGCGTTCCGACAGGTAGGGGCCCCACCGTTGCCAATTCAACTCCCGTCGTTGCGACTGTGCAAGTCGATGATCTTCGGCAGTCACGGATTGAGTTTGAATCGAGTTATTCACGAGACCATGAACTAAGCTTCTGAATCATCCAACAGGTCTACCGCAGCAAATCGCTGGCCTTCTAGCATGGCAAGACTGGCTCCACCACCGGTGCTCACATGACTAACTTGGTCTGCAAAGCCAAGCTGATCAACTGCCGCCGCGCTATCCCCACCTCCGATAATGCTAATTGCATCACTGTCGGCGACTGCTTGTGCGACGGCTTTGGTGCCTGCATCCATCGGTGGCTTTTCAAAGACCCCCATGGGGCCATTCCAGACAACTGTCTTGGCGTCTTTGATGATCGCCGCATACTTGTCTGCTGTCACAGGGCCAACATCCATGCCTTCCCAACCGTCGGGGATTGCACCCGCGTGGACAACCTTCTTGTTGCATCCAGCTATATCACCAAAATCATCCCCACAGTGGGTGTCCGCAGGTAGGTGGAGTTTGTCTCCTCCCTTTTCGATCAACTCTTTGGCAAGGTCCACTTTGTCTTTTTCGACAAGACTATCACCAACCTGACCATCTTTTGCTAGGGAAAAGGTGTAGGCCATTGCACCGCCAATGAGAACCGCATCGCAGATGCCGAGCAGATTATTGATGACGTTGATTTTATCGCTGACTTTCGCTCCCCCAAGGATC
The DNA here is from genome assembly GCA_012270385.1 of Rubripirellula sp. Taxonomy (GTDB): domain Bacteria; phylum Planctomycetota; class Planctomycetia; order Pirellulales; family Pirellulaceae; genus Rubripirellula. Next base: position 5,010 of record JAAXIK010000423.1, read on the forward strand.
GCTACGAAGGGTCGAGCGGGGTTGCCGATGGCATCGTTAAGATACTGAATTTCCTTAGCCACAAGATGTCCAACCACTCGAGGCTTCCCTGTCATCGCCTCCGGTACAGCGACCATCGAAGCATCACTACGATGACACGTACCAAATGCGTCATTGCAGTAAGCATCTGCCATCTCAGCGAGCTTGCCTGCAAATTCAGAGCATCCCTTCTTCTCACCCGGGTTGAATCGTAGGTTCTCCAGCACCAGAACTTCACCATCTGCCAACGCTTTCGCTTTCGCTGCAGCATCCTCTCCAACCGTATCGCTGGCCATGGCTACATTGCTATCAATGAGTTCGCCGAGTCGTTGGGCGGCAGGAGCGAGGCTGAATTTCTGTTCAAATCCATCACCAGCGGGACGGCCTAGGTGACTCATTAGAATCAGTCGGCCACCTCGATCGATCACGCTCTGAATGCTGGGTAGTGCCATGCGAATCCGGCGGTCATCGGTGATGTTTTGGTTTTCATCGAGCGGGACGTTGAAATCGACCCGCATCAAGACGGTGGAACCGGCGACTTCGATCTGATCAATCGTTTTTTTGGCCATTTGAATGATGCTCGTCTGCTTAGTAGTGGGAGCTGAATAGAGGCTGTTGTTTTGGGTTTTACCGAAGCGACTGTCCGCCGTAGGGTCTCTCGCAAGAGGGGTCGAATTGCGGAAAATCCAATCGATGTTGTGGAGACAGGCTGTTTCTCGCTTGAGTCGAAATAAAACCTGATCCGCGGATTATCGAAAAACATGGCCGAGTGTCGAGTCCCACCGCCGTCATGCTGACTGAATGTTGCGATTTTCTCAATTCTGCGACGTCCGTTGACCGAAAAATTCAGGGTGGCGCTATCCAAATATGAGAAATCCCTTGGGGGAGGGCTCCCGCCGTCGGTGGGCCGCTTGGGAGTACTGAGATTGGAAAGGCGTGGCTAGGAGGGGGTTTCGGTGCCGGTGGGGACGAACCGAGTGGCAGCAGCGAGCGGCTCGCTGGGTGCGGTGCCGAGGTACGCCGTGGCCTTGGTTGCCCTATGCATTTTGACCTCCCCATTTCTCGAAGCGACTGAGCCTCTCCGACTTTTCCGATTCGGTCGCACCCATCCCAGCCCGTACGACCAACGGCAGCAGATCATTGCCGATCTGCCTCTAGACCGGCTCACCGGGGAAGCAAAGCAGCGGATTCTCTCCATCGCGAGTTCGCCTACTCTTTACCGCCGCTTGCCGACGCAAGCGATCACCTGTGAACCTGAGATGTTTCTCTTCTTGGCCCGCAAGCACGAAGTGAGGGTCGGAGTCTGGTCACTGATGGGGATCACCAAGGTTCAAGCGGAGCGGACGGGCCCCTACCATCTCAACGCGACGGATGGGAGTGGTACAGAATGCAAAATTGATCTCGTTTACGGTGATACCTCGCTTCATCTTTACACCGCGGAGGGCAGTTATGACGGCCCGATGGTGGCCGGTCGTATCCGCGGTCGTGGTGTGTTCGTTCTCCGAAGTAGCTACGCAACGGGCAGCGTTGGGCAAACCACGGTCACGGGGACGATCGACTGCTTCGTGCAGATTGACAACCTGGGCGCCGATTTGATTGCTCGCACCCTCAGTGGTCTGATTGGGAAATCAGCGGATTATAATTTCGTGGAAACCGCCAGATTTATGTCGCAAGTGTCGCTCGCATCCCAGCAAAATACTCCGGCGATGATCGATGTCGCAAAACGAATTGGCCAGGTGGATGAATCTACCCGCCAGGAGTTCGTCAACATGGTGGAAAAGGTCGCTGCCAAGCCATCTGCGGCGAAGGTGAGGGATCTTTTTGAGAAAGGTGCTGGGGGGGAGAGCTATGCTCCCCTCAGTGCAAAACAATTACGGGTAGGTAAGATGAATCGCGAGCCGGAGACTTCATCGCTACAACCC
>JAAXIK010000299.1:0-266 GCA_012270385.1 Rubripirellula sp.
ACGAACTCTTATCAGCAGATGTCCGTGAAAACGGCTTTTGCGAACGTGAAGAAAGTTTCATTTCAGGGAATTAGCTCCGGCACTCTCGCAAACTTCACCGTCGACAACATTCAGATTGGGGCCGTTTATGATCCCCCGGGGCCCGCTGCAGGCGCCGTTCCTGAACCGACAAGTCTGGCTGGGATGGCTGTTCTTTGTGTCGGCTCCCTCTGCATTTCCCAACGCAAGCGTAATGCTTCCATCCTGGCGACTGCCAAATAAAGGGA
>JAAXIK010000299.1:276-6918 GCA_012270385.1 Rubripirellula sp.
ACCTAGAACACATCGCTAAAAATCTGTGCTCAGGCAAATGCCAAGAGCGAGGCCAACCATCAAGCCTCTCTCTTGGCTTTTTTTCTGTACATTCCCTTTGAGGGATTGCGATTCCCTTGGTGTGTACTTGGCTGTGTACGCTGACTGATTGCGAGAGCTTACGAACATCATCCATACTCGCCCTGCGTACGATTTACCTCTCGGATTACCTCTTAGAGCACTGAAGAATCTGCTCGTGGTATACGTGCCTCGCTCCCGTGGATAGACTTTGGCTTTTAAATCGATGATCTTGGATGGGTATGCCGCCCAAGTGTTGTCCTTCGTCGGCTTGGTCGCAGTTCCCATATCTTCTTCTTCACTCTCCATCGGATCATCGAATGCTATTGGGATCTCACGTTTCCTGTCAGGGTGGTTTGTACAAAGCGGTGGAGCGAGCGGAGGAGTTGGGCTGTGAATGCATCCAGGTTTTCGTCACCAACCCGCCACGTCAGTGGCCTGCATTTCTTGGTGAAAAGAAGGGCTCGACTGCAGTCACAGGATTGCCAACCGTAAACTCTGGACATCCTCAAGGCACTTCGTCAGGCGAAGAAACGCCAATTGAAGCAACATGGCACACCAAAATCCTGGCTGAAAAAGAGATCAATCGCTGGGGATCAGCCCTGAATGATTCAAAACTGACTCATCCTATCGCACACGCTTCGTATCTCATCAATCTGGCCTCCCCGAAAGAAGATCTATTTCAAAAGTCGATCCACGCATTGATGGCTGAATTGGATCGCTGCAACCGACTGGGGATCGAGGGTTTAGTGTTGCACCCCGGTGCGTATACCGAGAGTAGTGAAGAGGAGGGCATCGAACGCATCATTGACGGGATGACCGAAGTCTTGGAGAAAACTGAACACGTGACTTGCAGAGTTCTACTCGAAAATACCGCTGGCCAAGGGACTTGCCTAGGTCATCGCTTTGAACAGTTGGGCCAGATGCTTGAGGGGATTGGCGATGATGAGCGGGTCGGAATCTGTATGGATACCTGTCATGCTTTCGCTGCAGGCTATGAGCTAAATACCCCACATGGCTTCCATGAAATGTCATCGGTCATTGATGACTTTCTACCCTGTCATGCCATCAGAGCCCTTCACCTTAACGATAGTAAAAAGCCTCTCGGTAGCCGAGTGGATCGACACGAACATATCGGAGTCGGTGAAATCGGTCTCGAGGGATTCCGGTTACTCAAGAACCACGAAACACTTGGTCAGTTACCCGGCTACCTTGAAACCGAGAAGGGCACTGATGAGGAGAGCGGCAGGGATTGGGATGCGATCAACTTGCAAGTATTGCGAAGTCTCTGAGATTCAAATTCCAAATCACTGCGTCAACTCAACGAAACCTAAGTTCTCTATCCATCCATTTCATCTGATCGCCCAAGCAAACTCCATTGGACTCGCAGGAACGTCTTTACGACCGGAACTTCCTCATCGCTTTTGCTAGTCAAACCTGTTTTGTCGGTGCAAATACGTTGATGGCTCACTACGCCCGTTGGATTGAATTCTTGGGTGGGGATTTGCGACAGGTGGGCTATATCATGGGGGGTGCGGCGACCGCGGGTCTGATTCTTCGGCCATGGATGGCACAGTGGATCAATCGATTGGGTGCTCGGACGATGTGGATGGTAGGCTCCCTACTCTTCATCGTCGCTAGCGTTGGTAACCTGCTGATTACGGAGGTGGGCCCCATGATCTACGTGGCGCGATCTGGGCTGCTACTAGCAGGTGCCATCGTGTTTGCTAGCGGGTTGACTTACATCTCTCAGATTGCCCCAGAACACCGACGCACGGAAGCGATTGGTATATTAGGGATCGGTGGATTTCTGGGCATGCTGATGGGGCCGCTGCTGGGCGATGTGTTCTTGGTCGAACGAACGCGAGATAATTTTGCATCCCTGTTCATGATCGCAGCAGGTGCGAACGTGATTTCGCTTTTGGGTTTGATTCTCGTCCGCACACCCAAGCATCACAGTTCGGATACTTCGCTCCGCATTGGTGCCTTCTTTCATATCGTGAAGCGACACTGGCCCGGAGCCATTCTAGCGGTCGACTTTGCATTTGGAGTTTGCATGGCCGGGCCCTTCATTTTTGTGGCAAGCTTCATTGATCATGCTTCGCTCGCTTTTCGAGACCAATCCGTCATCGGACTGTTTTTTCTGGGCTATGCCGGTCTCGCGATCCTCGTGCGTCTCAGTTCCCGACGCCTACCCGATCGCGTAGGTCCAGCAAAAGTTCTCATCGCGGGGATCGCCTTCATGTCCATCGGTATGCTTGGCTTTTCATGGGTGACTGCCGAGCGTACTTGGCTCATCTTGATTCCTGCAGGTCTAACGGGAATCGGTCATAGCCTGATGTTTCACACCATGACCTCCATCACGCTGGCGAGCTTCCCCACGATGGTGAGAGGAACCGGGTCCATTCTCGCTCTGATGATGCTGGATCTAGGGACTATCCTCGGGGCGCCAGTGCTTGGTTGGATCGGAGAAATTTATGACTATCCCGTTTTGTTCGCATGTATCGGGATGACCTGCTTTCTATCCGGCGTGATTTTTGTGGTTGCCGAAAGACGACAAAATCGATTGAGGGATTCTTAACCGTGCTAATCACTTCGGTGGTGATGCTCGCTGCTCCCAGATGGGTGCCAATGCCTCGGCTTCCTGACCAAAAGTCTGAGAAACAACAAAACCACTTGCTTGTGAAGCGTAGAAGATTCGTCCGTTAGAGACGACTGCACCAAGGCACTCTCGTGAATCAATGGCGGGACCGGTAGAAACTAGCTTACCCTGATCCGATAGATCTATCATGTCCATGTTAGCACCGAGGACGTAAGGCTCCGAAAGCGTGAATCGACAGCATGCGTAATTGTGTCCGATCTGCTCCACCACTTTGCCAGAGGAGCGGTCAAACACATTACCTTTCCCACGAAGAGCGTTGGAGAAAATATGCTTTGGCCCAACCGTTACCACATTTAATGCCGACGTCACTGGATCGGATTGCCAGACGAGCTTTCCGGTTTCAGCGTCCAGACACCACACGAATCGATCATCGGTCCCACTTCTCGCTCGATTGAAACCTCCGATATAAAGCTTCCCCTCCCTGGCGCTGAGCGTGCACTTGGAGGTCACATAATATTCATTGGTACTCCAGACTTCGTTCCCGTTTTTGGGATCAAGGCACATGGTGAGGCCATTATTCTCAGGCGGCAGTCCGCGCCGAAGCCGTGCTGCTTCATCGTAGCCGAAGAAAACGGAGTAATAGAGTTTTCCATCCAGCAAACAGATTCCACAATCGTTTCCACCACGCCCTTGTTCTGAAAAATCTTTCTCCCAGACCAGCTCGCCAGTCCGGCAATCCCAAGCCCACAGACGTGGTTTATGATTCTTGGGATAGTAAGGATTATCATTAGAATAAATCCAACTCATCACCTCGCGGCCTTCTTGCTCGATCGGCTGACCGCGAAACACAAAGGGCTTCTCGGTTCCTTGAGCCGCGTAGTCGCCCGCACCCGACGCGTAAATGGCAAGGTCCCCGGACACCACGGGTGGAAACTGCCGGCTCCAACTCGGAGATCCCGTAAACGGGGCTTCCCAGAGTAGTTCACCCGTTTCGGCATCGAGACACCGCATTACCGATCGCTTGATACCGGCCTGCGGTACGATGAGCTTGCCGTCGACGTAGAGCGGTGACGTAAAGGAGAGGTAGACATCAGGCCAGTAACGGCGCCAAAGTAGCCGTCCGGTATCCTGTTCCACCGCGAGAATCTGTCCCTCCGCAGTGTGCAGATAAAGCCTGCCGCCACCACAAACTGGCAAATGCTTGATGGTCCCATCAAGTCGCATCGCCCAACGCATCCTCAGCGGCGCTACTAAACCTTGGTCATTCGCATTCGTCCCGCTGAAGTCACCATAGTTGGTGTACCAATTATATTCTGAACCTGCCTTTGGACCCCTCAAGGGATTTCGAATCTGATGCAAATCAAGATTTCTGATGGGCTTTTGAGTCCCCACGAAGCCGGCCTTCACCGCATCACTCTTCGAAGCAATGACGTAGATGTATCCATCTTCATTGGCCACATAGATCCGACCCTCGGCAACGGAGACTGGAGTGGAAATGGCACCATGGAGTGGAGTCTTGATCACCTCCAGCTCGGGTCCATCCGAATGCAGCGGCACGAAATAAACTTCGCCATCTAGCCCACCATAGATCGCTCGCTCTCGCGTCAGCACAGGGGATGCGAGTCCCGCATCAGGATGCAAGGTGCGAGTCTCGCCGGTTAGGAGATGGTGCTCGACCAATCCAGCACCGCTCTCGGGCTTAACTCGATAAAGCCGATCCTTCTGGACACTGGGCGAACTGAAACCGAGTAACCCGTACTGATCAATCGAAGTCTCTGTTTTGGGGACATAAGTGTTGATTACTTTTGGGGAGTGGCTCTCCGTGTTTGCTTCTTGGCTTGATTGCTGAAGTTCGAGTGATTCAGCGCTACCGACTTCGGTATCACGCAAGAAATCACCAAGCTTGAAAACTTCAACTCGCCCAGCATTATCTCTGCGGTGCCATTGAACATAAACATTACCCTTTGCATCACCACTTTGTCCAAACGTAGCTGGATACTCCGTTCCTGCATAACCTGGAATGGTTCCGATATCGAGCAGCACACTGCTATTACCCAAGTCCTGAAGAAAAACAGTGCGTCCACCGCAGGGAACCACGAGCGTCTGATTCACCATACAGAGATCACGGGAACAGACAAAATGATCTTTCCAAGTGACTCGATCGCCTCGGAACGCTAGCCAATCGGATCCACTCCAGCGATCTCCCTCAAATCCGATTACCTCTTTGACAAAATCCCAACTCCAGATCACATCACCGCGTGCAGTGACCGCACGAGTGGTAGCACCTAGCGTGGTGAAATAAACTCGATCGCCGGAAACGACTGGTGATGACAGAATCGGTTCACCGCAATCCATTTCATTGATGAGTTTCCCCGTTGCTTGTTCGAGAACCACATACCTACCCGACATCGTCCCGACATGCACAAATCCATGGATCAGGACAGGGCTGGCTACATTGTTGCAGTTACCCGGATTTGAATCTGTCGCGTAGCTCCAGAGTTTGTTGAGTGTTGCAACGTCAAAGGCATGAACGACTCCAGACGCATCCACAGCGATAAGGTATTGATCATTGATCACCGGTGACGCCATCACGGAATCAGAGAGCGGCAGTGCAGCCAAGATCTGAAAATCCGTTCCAAGCTCTTCGCCCGAAGCATCCCCTGAATGCAGAGCATTACCAAGACGCTGAGGCCAGTCCGATGCATTCAACCAGCTTGAAAAGGCTAAAAGATTCAACAGTACAACAGCCACCAGAGGAATCCGTCCCCGGCTACCAGTGATGGAGTAACATCGCAAGTGTCTAGCCGTAGCACTTGTTGAAAGCGAATTGGATTGCTGGTCACACTTCATCAAGATCCCCCTACCATTTCAATATGAAGTGGCTCATTGTGATCCGAAACGAGTGCGCGTGCCCGCAGGTTTCGATGCTAGAACTGTTAAATCCTAACTTTTCTGGACCTTGGCCGTGCGGAGATGGAGTTCGCGCAGCTGTTCTTGATCCACTTGGCCGGGTGCCTCTGTCATCAAATCTGATTCCTTTTGAGTTTTTCGAAAAGCGATTACTTCCCGAATATTATACAAGCCAGCGAGCAACATGACCCATCGGTCCACTCCCAATGCAATGCCACCGTGAGGAGGTGCTCCATACTTCAATGCATTCAAGAGGAATCCAAATCGATCCTCCGCAGTTTCCTCATCAATACCAAGAAGATCGAAGACCTGCGATTGTGTTTTGGGATCATGAATTCGAATGGTTCCACCACCCGCCTCACTTCCGTTAATCACAAGATCATAAGCTTGTGCACGGCAGGACTCGGGTTTCTCGGCAAGAGCATCGAGATCACTGGCTAAGGGTGCGGTGAAGGGATGATGCATGGCATTCCAACGCTGGCCTTCGGGATCCCACTCAAACATCGGAAACTCGGTGACCCAACTACAATTGAGTTCGTTAGGATCGATCAGATCGAGTTCACCAGCGATTCTTCTTCTAAAAACCGATCAACCCTTGCAGGTAACATCCCAGCTATCCGCCAGGAACATGAGGAGGTCACCCGGGTTGCCTCCCAACAGTGATTTGATTTCGGTGAGATGTTCTTCCTCAAGGTTTTTGCTGATGGGACTCCAAAGGGAACCATCCTCCTCCACTCGGAACCAAGCTAGTCCCTTCGCTCCAAAATCACTTTTTACGTAGTCGGTCAATTCATCAATCTGTCGCCTCGAATACTTGGAGGCTGCCTGCTCAACATTGATTCCTCGAACGAAGCCTCCCGAATCCGCTGTCCCTCGAAAAACTCGGAACTCAGTCTTCTTTGCAACTTCGGTGATATCCACGATCTCCATACCGAAACGCAGATCAGGGGCATCCGACCCGAATCTTCGCATCGCTTCTTCGTAAGTCATTCTATGTAGAGAATGCTTGATTTCTTTACCGAGTACTTATTTTTCTACATTATCTAGCATTCAATCAATCATCCACATCACAG
>JAAXIK010000231.1:0-6373 GCA_012270385.1 Rubripirellula sp.
GGGCACACCACCGAAGCAATCTCAGGAAGATTCCGGGACTGCCCTCAGTGAAGCTAAAGAGATCTTTGATTATCACCAGATTCGAGGTCGGAAATCTCTGCAGAGTGAGACGGGGATACTAGAAGGAGAGCTGGATTTTGCACTCCAAGGTTCATCTCGCGTTCAGGGGATGAGTTCCTTTGGACCTCAGTGGAGTGGCAATGCGCACTTGTTGTGGGATGGCTCCGTGGGGGATTCGATGGAGAGTTCCTTTGAAGTCGCCCGAGCAGGAACATATGATCTCGCAATTCAGCTTACGCTTGCGGGTGATTATGGCATTTTTCGAATGAACCTGCCCGGAACCGGTGTAAGCAGAACCATCGATCTTTACAGCCCAAGGGTGGAGCTGGCACCGATGCTCTGGATCAAGGATGTGCAGTTGGCATCGGGGAGTCAGTCAATCGTTTTTGAATTAGTCGGAGCGAATGATCAGGCGAGAAAGTTTCAGAATCGTGGTTATCTAATGGGCTTGGATTTTTTACAGCTAAAACCTGTCGAAGTAGCCGTTGTCGAACAAGGAAGTACATCGCCGAAGAATGTGAAAGTGATGGAAGACGCTTCTGAGGAAGAGCAAAAACCAGTGGAGAATTTGACGCTCCTGACCGATGCAGAGCTTTCTAAGTTCACACGAGATTTCTGCCTGGATTGCCACGACGCGGAATCCCCGGAGGCGGGAGTCGATCTGAGTTGGATAGGAGCGAATTCGCAACAGCATCATGGACCTCAGTTGCTTCAAAAAGTCCGTGATGCTATCCGGAACCATGAGATGCCACCGGGGGAAGTAGAACAGCCGACCCTGGCGGAACGCCGTGCTGCTGCGGATACGGTACACGAAATGTTGGTCAGTTATCTCAAGGAGAGTGATACCCGCGTCTCACCCACGATGCGACGAATGACCCGTTATGAATACAACAACGCGGTAAAGGATCTGTTGCAGCTGCGTGGTGACATTTATCCGCAACCCGAGAAAACGATTCGAGGCTCGCACGACTACTTCAGACCAGCCACGGGGCATAGTCCTCGGGCTATCCTTGTTGGAAACCGAACTCTGGGGAAGAACCAGGTTGAGCGGCAAATATTAACCGGCGTCACTCCTTTTGCGATCGACCTTCAAGCAGAGGGTGGATTCAATAATCGAGGAGAGGAGTTAGGTTTTTCTCCAATCCTGCTTGAGTCCCTTTTGCGACTCGGACGGTCGATTGTCCATAGCCCGGAATTCGATGCTTATTGCGGATTGACTGGCAGTTTATTTTCAGCTCCCACGGAGTCTCTGGAGGCAGAGCGGGTGGTTCAGCAGAGAATCGCTTCCTTGCGTGAACGCGCCTTCCGCAGCCAAATCGATGAGCCTACCCTCTGCCGCTATGTCAATTACTTTGAGGAACGCTTGCTGCAGACGGATTCATTTGGACATGCGATGAAAGATGTTGTGGCAGCAATTCTCGCGTCACCACGTTTTGTCTATCTCATTGAATCGTCAGGTCCAAATACGGACTCAATCGTTGCAGCTTATGAGTTGGCCACTCGATTGTCATTCTTTCTTTGGAGTAGCATTCCGGACGAAGCGTTGCTCGCTGCTGCACGTAATGGTTCCCTTTTGGACTCAGAAGTTCTGGATGAACAGACACGTCGCATGTTAAGTGATCCCAAATGTCATTCTCTGACACAGAATTTTGCGAGACAGTGGCTGAGGCTCGACCAGTTGGTAACGGCGGTACCGGACTTCGAAAGATTTCCTCGCTATTACTCACGTATTGGCTGCGAGCAATGGAAGTTTGGCTTGCAAATGATGATCGAACCGCTGCTATTGTTTGACAGCATCGTGATTGAAGATCGATCCATCATGCTTTTGATCGATTCGAACTATTCCTATCGCTCGGATGAACTTCAATCTTGGTACTTGGACGAAGTGCCGTTTGGGGACAGGGAAAACCGAAATCGTTTTAATACAAATCAGCAACAGTACAAAAAAATCTCCTTGAAAAATCGACGTGAAGGTGGTGTGATTACTACCGCCGCAACGATGACAATGACTTCGTCGCCTCTGCGTACAAATCCGATCACTCGCGGTGCCTGGGTTGCTACCGTCATTCTAAATCGTCCACCACCTCCTCCACCCGACGTCATTCCACCTATCGAGGCGGATGATCGGGAAATTGAATCCGCTGGTTTAACTCTCAGGGAAAGGCTGCAGCAGCATCAGAGCGATGCGACCTGTGCTGCTTGTCATTCCAAAATAGATCCTCTCGGTTTCGCTTTAGAGAATTACGATGCAGTGGGAAGGTGGAGAGATCAGTACGCGTCGGGGTTGGAGATTGATTCCACAGGAGTTCTACTTGGAAAATTAGAGTTTCGCGATATCGTGGAACTCAAGGACGGACTGTTAAGGCATCCCGAGTTATTCATGAGATCGTTTTCAGAGCACCTGCTCTCCTATGCATTAGGTCGGCAGTTGCAGGTTCAAGATGAACCCGAGGTAGACGCGATTTTATCCAGAGTGATGAAGGACCGTGGGCAATTCACTACCGTCGTTCGAGGAATTGTTCAGAGTGATTCTTTTCGGCTGCGGGGAAAACCGCGTCGAGATCAGCGTTTAGAAGCACAAGGCGAGAACAGAAAGGAAATCCGTGATGATCAGTAAACTATCACGAAGAACCGTGCTTCGTGGATCCGGAGTTTCCATCGCCTTGCCACTTCTGGAAGTGATGCTGTCCTCGCCAACCTACGGATCATCGGGGAAATCCGCACCAAGGCGCCTTGCATTCTTTTATATACCCAATGGTGTCGTCCAGTCTGCATGGAACATGCAGGAGACCGGAACGGATTACCAACTGAGTCCAACGCTGCAGCCCCTCGAACCCGTGCGTGACCAGATCCTTGTTCTCAGCAATTTAGACCGAATTAAGGTTGCGGGCACGGATGTACACGCGCAGGCAAGCACCTGTTGGCTGAGCAGTGCAGCGCCGGACGAACTATCGCCAGCGGGCTATCCACTGAAACGCACGATTGATCAGATTATTGCGGATACCACTGGCCAGTACACCAGTTTTCGCTCGCTGGAATTGAGCTGCAATCCCTACGAAGATAATCGCGAGTCGATTTACTTTGACAATATATCTTGGTTTGGTCACGGTCACGTTGCACGTTCACTGCGTGATCCAATTGAAGTCTTTAATCGGTTGTTTCGAGTTGACGAGCACTCCAATAGCAGCAGCGTCCTCGATTTGGTGATGGAAGACGCTAAGAGTCTCGAGAGACGTTTGAGTCAGCAGGATCGGCATAAACTTTCTGAGTACACGGAAGCGGTTCGCACAGTGGAAAGGCAGATCACTCGAGTTCAGCAACGACAGTCCGAGCTGGCAAAGCTTAATCCCCAGACACCTATCAAGGCGTGGCAAGCGATGCGACGCGATGAGTTCATTCAAGTCATGGGAGATTTGATGATTCTTGCTTTGCAAAGCGACTTAACGCGGGTCGCGACACTGATGACCGGGCCAGAGCGGTGGGGATCCCCGCTCAACATTGAGGGATGGTTTGAGAAGCCAATCCAGCATCATTCTTGGACCCACGGGCAACACAGGGAAGAGATCAGAAAACAATTAGAACGCCTTGATCTGTTCCATATTGAGCAATACGTGCACCTCGTGAAGAAAATGAGATCCATCCGAGAAGCAGAGGGGACTTTGCTCGATAACACCGCTTTCATGCTGGGCTCGGGACTGAGTAGCGGTGAGCACCATGTTTGTAACAATCTTCCTACGCTGATCGCGGGTCGCTGCGGCGGAGCGATTCAGACAGGTCAGCATGTGCGTCATGAGCCTGGGACGCCCATCGCAAACCTGTGGCGTTCGCTTGCACAGGCGATGGGTGTTGAGTTGAGCCGTGTTGGGGATAGCACGGGGCTGGTCAAAGAAGTGGGTTGAGGTATCTCATCCATGAAAAATGCCCCCGTCATAGCGACGAGGGCATTAGGGATTTGCTTTAGATAAACTTCATAGCTGTCCTCAGCCTACATCAGCTAGACGCTTCACACGTGCTGGATCGTCATTGCTTTTCGCTTCATTCTGGAAATCGATCCGATGCACTTCAATGTTTTGAAATTTAGCATTGGTTTCAAAGTCATTGAATAGATCGACCACATCCTGATCGATGTGTACCGAATCCGACCCATCAATGATCACTTTGGAGTCAGGCTGAATCTTCAGCAGTGCGGCCTGAATATCACCCTTATTCAGGAAGAAAACACTTTCCGCAAGGGTCATGCGGTGGACAGTCTTACCGGCCTCTTCCATGGTGGTCATCCAAAAGCTTTTGACATAGTTGCTCTTGAGGATGAAGAAAATGGAAGCGACTAGGCCGATACCGATTCCTCGCAGTAGGTCAGTGAATAGGATCGCTGTGATCGTGATCATAAAGGGTAGAAACTGATTCCATCCTAACTTGTACATTGCGACGAATTTGGAGGGGTGAGCAAGTTTGTATCCGACGATAAAGAGGATAGCGGCGAGACTTGCCAAAGGAATGAGATTGAGTACCTGTGGAATCGTCACCACACAGACGATGAGAAACAGGCCATGCACAAAGGCAGCCAGTCGTGACTGGGCACCCGATTGAATATTCGTCGAGCTCCGAACAATCACCTGGGTCACGGGTAAACCACCAATCAATCCGGACACAAAATTACCAATTCCTTGCGCGCGTAGTTCGCGGTTCAAATCGGTTTGCCTCCTTTGCGGGTCGAGCTTGTCAGTGGCTTCCGCGCAGAGCAAGGATTCGAGGCTTGCAACGATCGCAAGTGTTAGAGCAGTGACGAAGATTCCCATGGCAGCTTGAAAACTTGAAATGCCCGCGGTGTTGGTTTCCTCCACGTCAATTTCGGAAGGTTTAAAGTGTGGGAACGTGAGCGAGACCGGTTTGTCATACCGATACAGGAAACTATCGCTTCCACTGAAGTCCCCATTGGGTGTGTAGGTGAAGGTTCCGTCGGTGTTCAACGCAAGGTCTCCTCCCTTGGGACCCTCAACGATTGTGACATTCGGCGCTTCCACCTGATCACTATTGATAACGAAAACGTCACCATTGACCGGAGAGCCTTGCTTGGTGATGAGGAAATTCGCATCCGCCTCCAGTGCCCCGTTTTCTTCACTTCCGGTAACCACGAATTCAATGCGCTCGGCCTTAGGGCCATCCGGAAGTGAGACGAGATGGTCAGAGCCTAATGGCATCGATCCACTCATTGAGAATCCTAATCCAAGCAAGATACCCGCGATGACTGCGACGAGTGGTCCTTGAATGATCTTTGACCAAGAGAAACGTTTGATTAGTTGGGTTTCCCAAAGAATTAGAATCGCGAGGCAGATGACACTGATAATGGCTGCACTCGGTGTGCTTGCTTCAATCGCATGGCTCAATTCGGTAAACGTGTTGTAGCCATCCGATTGGACAAAAGCCAAGTCACCTTCGTAGTCTTTGTCGTAGCCAAAAGCATGAGGGATCTGTTTTAAGATGATGATTAATCCAATTGCAACGAGCATTCCTTTGATCACTGCAGTTGGAAAGTAGTAGCCGATCGTACCGGCTCGGAAACAGCCGAGTAAAAACTGGATGACACCCCCAAGGACAACAGCCAGCAGAAAGTTTTGGAAGCCAAGGTACTGGATGGCTGGTAACACGATGGCTACCAAGCCAGCAGCAGGACCACTCACGCCGAGTGATGAATTGCTAAAAAGGGTGACCACCAAGCCACCAACAATACCGGCAATGATCCCCGATAGAGCTGGAGCTCCAGAGGCCAGTGCGATGCCGAGACACAAGGGGATCGCCACCAGAAAGACGATCAATCCAGAGGGGACATCTGTTTTCCAGTGTTTTAATTCGTTTCTCATGATTCGTTCTGTAAGAATGAATAAGTCGAGGTGAAAGGGAATGAGCGTTTCCAATCGACAAGCAATGGTTTGCACCCAAAATGCTAAGGAAAGCTTGCCAATTATAGCGAGTCAACAACCCGTGGGAGGGTTCGATGTGCCTTTTCAATCGGTATCTGATTGGGGCTCTAGGCCCGTTTCCTGAGAAGAAATTAGCCGGATCTGGCACCTCCTCAGGATGGATGCAAAGCCCATTTCGCCACGCGACGGAGGATGAAAAATCGCTGCGATTTTCGCAAGACCAATAGGGCTCGGACTCGGACTGGCCCTGCTAAAAGTTCTGCGTTTCGTCGTCTGCTTGTGTGTTTGTGTGTGTGTGAGTGTGTGCGTGTGTGCGTGTGTGTGTGTGTGTATGTGTGTGTCTGTGTGTTTGTGTGTGTGTGCATGTGTGTGTACTTGTGTATGTGCATGTG
>JAAXIK010000231.1:6383-6903 GCA_012270385.1 Rubripirellula sp.
GACCAATAGGGCTCGGATACGGACTGGACCTGCTAAAAGTTCTGCTTTTCTTCTTCTGCGAAGGACGCGGGTATGTCGAGTTGATTCAGGCGGGGGGGGACTCTGTTCCTCCCTGGCTGATAGATTCTTCTAAACCGGTGGGGGAAGTTTTGATGCAGCAGACATTTCTGGGCTGAGCGATGGGGTAACCCTAAGTATTGCATGCATTTGCTGGTTTTCGTCTCCGCGAGCACAGTCGCGACTCGGTATATTCATCACCAGAAGGTTGCTGAATCTCATCCTACGAGTATGTTTTTCGATGGAGTGAATTGTGCTGAAACAACCTTTCTTGTTCTTGGCTATTGTGCTCATCGTAACCAGTGCGACCTTGTTTATCCCCCTCGGTGTGCTCTTTGGTTACATCTTTCTGGCAAGCACCGGTGTTTTATTTTGTATTCGTTGCTGTCGCGGTATTACCGCGAACGCATCAGAGTATCTCTCGATCGGGATGACCGGCTTGGGTAGCAGCATCACTTTGCAT
>JAAXIK010000053.1:0-4250 GCA_012270385.1 Rubripirellula sp.
CGCCTAAGAGGTAGAGGGCCTGTCGTTGGATACTTTCAGCCCGTCGCGATTACAGGTCCTGCTGGAGTTCATTTCTCGCTTCCGAGTAATCCGGGTATGACAACACCTGTCGAGAGACGTGAGGCGGGGTATTTGATTGGTTCCGTTTATCGATTTCAGGTGACCCGAATTCCCGGTGCCTTAGGCGCAGAGCTGTTTCCGACGGTAGAGGTGATTGACCGAACCTATCCACCGCAGCATCTTGCAACGCGTTATCCCATCGAAATTCAGCTGGATGCCGAGGATTTTAAAACGGCCCTGAATGGGCAGATGGTCACCCGGGTCATTTATTTGGAAGACCCACAAACAGCCGTAGCAGATCTCCAAACACCCGATACCAATGTGCCGTTTGAAGTCTCTGAATTCCAAGATCCTTTGGCTGTGGCCGATGAGTATGGACGGCCGGTCGCCATTGTCCGTATTGGTTCGGTAACACCTCCTTCGCAAGAGTCTCTGTTACCTGAGTTCTTTTTTGGATATCCCCAGTGGGCGCCTTTCCCTAGTGCGACCAAGCCCGGGGTTACACCTGAACCCGATAACGTCCCCAGTGAGCTTTAGTATCTAACCATGAGCACGTCGTCGATTTATCGGGTCATTTCCATTGCAGCAGCCATGCTGCTCTCAGTGGGTTGTGCTTCAAGCCCATTTGCTCGCGCGAAACAAGGTAAGCTACTCGGACAAGCTTCGGGTCATGCCAATCCATCTCAACAGGTCCCTGCCATGACAGGAACGCCTGTTGCGTATCCCGCGGCAACCCCCGCCAGCACACCAATGACCGTATCCAATACGGCTCCCCTCTATGACTCTCAGGAGTTTCTGCGGGATGGTGGAGATGCAGAACCGGTAGTTCGTAGGATCAGTGATCGCTCTTTCCGTGGCTTGCAACCCGAAGATACGATTGTTCATTACCGGAATGGATCAGGGGATGTAGAGATTCAGTCGAGTAATCAGGTTGCTCTCTACGCACCACGGTTTCGCTCCGTTCGGCAAGTATCCGGCGCTCTCGCTGGAGGAAGAGCCATTGGAACTGCTCAAATGGATCGGCCAGTTGGAACAGTGAAGGTTGACCAACCTTTGCCCGGTCTCGTGATGCGTGATTCTCTAGAGCTTGGGCATGCCGAAGTCGCGCGGGGACTCGATGCAATGCGAGATCGCTCACGCAGTGTTCCTGTGGAAGGTGTTCAACAGGTTAATGTTGCGGGCAACGTTATGGCCGCCTTGGTTAACCTGTCTGCTAGCCAGGCTGGCAGTTTGGAAGGAGAGCAGAAAGCTCTGCTGCATCAATACGCAAACGCAGCAGTTACCTACCAGCTAGACGAATGCTTGGAGGTGACCGTTCAGAACTTCCGAACTCCATCGCTCGTTCGAGATCAGAGTGTTGATGGATTTACGATCTACGATTTTGATGAGGGCGTTGGTCGGATTCAAATTAGTAAATTTGCCGATCGAGAGGATGCACGGCCCGGCGACATTGTGACCTTTGGAATTCGAATCGAGAACGTGGGTGATGGAGCGGTCACCGAGGTGATGGTTGTCGATAACCTCACCACTCGGCTCGAGTATGTCGAAGGTAGTTTGGAATGTGAGTCCGAGGTTGAATTCAAGGCTACCAAGAATGAGGCGCAGTCGTTAGAGCTGCTCTGGGCGTTAAGCGAGCCATTAGGGGTCGGTGAGAGTGTGACCATTCAATTCAAGTGCCGCGTCCGATAAGCCCGTCTGATCGGAGTAAGCTGCCGCGGAGGCCGCCGGGTGACAAAGGTCGCTGGGTAAAAAAGGTCGCTGGGTAAAAAATCGTCATTTCTTTGATTGCGAGAAAGGAATTGCGTTTTCTGATATTCTTGTATCAGGCAACGCTTACCGATCCTCAATCCGCGAGATGCTAAGATGACGAACGACCCACTCATGGCAAGCGAAGTAACAGCCACTTCGGAAAAGGCATCTTCTCGGGGGTGGATGTGGATTCTTATCGCTCTTGCAGGTGTTGCGATCCTGTTAGTCCTGATGTGCGCGGGAGTACTCGCTGCATTGCTTATCCCAGCTGTCAGTTCCGCAAGAACGGCTGCTCGAACCGTCTCCGCTCAAAATAATCTTAAGTTAGTTGGGATTGCTTTTCAGGAATACCATCAAGCTCACGGTCAGCTGCCCTTGTCGGTCATGGCCGAAGAAACCGAGGGACAGCAGAAGCAGGTGAGTTGGCGGGTGAGCTTACTACCTTTCCTTCTCGATGAGGGGATCGCTGGATTGTACGACACGGATGAACAAATCTCACTCGAAGGAGAGGGATCAGATCCATCACTAGGATGCCCTATCTACTATCGGAATGACTTGTTCGACACCGATGTGACCAGCCAGGAAGCTTGCGTCTTCGTGGTGAATGATCCCGAAGGCGTAATGGACAAAGATGCGGTTGTGTCCTTCGATGATGTGACCGATGGAGCTGATTCGACTCTTCTTGCGGTGTCCCTCTCTGATCGATCTGTTCCCTGGTCCAATCCAGAGGACCTGGATCTTGGACAACTGCAAGCCGCTTTTAGTAACGCTTCTAGTGAGCAACCTGTACTGGTACTCTTCTGCGATGGCTCGGTGGAAGCATTTAGAGAGCCAATTTCCCCAGGGCGTGTAAGGGCCATGGTCACCAAGGCTGGCAATGACTGAAGCCTGAAGTCTTTACACCCAAAAGGTTTTCAAGCCTTTGCGAGGTTGTCGATTTGACTTCACGGAATCGGTCTGTCGGTTTACATTTAGATTTAGCTCTGCCCTTGTTTCATTGCCTCACTGTTCCACTGCCCGTTACTTCACGGTGTCGAAGATTTTAAAAAATTACTTGGAGTTACCAAAGCGACTCGTTTCAATCTGCGTCACACTCGTTTTGGTGGTTGGGTGTCGGGGCGAGTATCGAACAGATCTTGATTACACCCATCGGATTCAGCAAACGTGGGAGATCAAGGAGATTGAAGATGCGTTCCTGACGCAGTTCGAACAAGTGGTATTCGAGCCGGACGACACGATTTCACTTCGTGAGCAGATATCCGAAGCTCTGATTGTCGAGGGCAGAGACGTTCTCGAGCTTGCTACAGGTACGGGGTTGCTTTCTGTTCTATCTCTTCGCTGTGATGCTAAGCTTGTGGTTGCCACAGATACCAATCCCGTTGCGGTTGCCAATGCAAGATACAATGCAGCTGTGCTCGCGCCAGATCGGAAAATTGATGTGCGACAGGTACCCGCACAAAGCGAGGGAGCTTTTGGTGGGATCAAAGAAATGGAGAGATTTGATCTTATTATCTGCAATACACCGTGGATTAACGGCGGAAGCACGCAGACACTGACCTCGGGTTCATTGGAAAAACATTTCAGCTGGATGGACTCCCTGGCGGCAGGCTTACCCGACCATCTCAACCCTTCGGGACGCTGCCTGATTACCTCTCGCTACCGCCCCGCGATTGAATATCTTCGTTCCCACTGTCAGGAAATGGGATTCAGTTTTCAAGTACTTGATGATCGAACAATCGACGATCTTGACGAAGCATTCTTGCCCGGATTGCTTATGGAAATCAAGGTTCCTACCGCACTCCTCAATGGCAGTGCCAGTGGAGCAACATTATCCGAATAAGGATCTTCATCTTTTCCGACTCTCGGTGGCTAATCTACATGGCGTCTAGTGGTTGCCTCAGTCTAGATGATGCAGCCGTATTCCTCTCAGAAGTTTTTGAAATCTTCAGTGAGTCGGTATTGAGTTCCAGAAATTTCTCACGAGTTTCAATGTAGTCGAGAATGGCGACTCGAGTTTCGATGGAAAGCTCTTTGACCTCTTTGTCGGTGTGTGGGTCAAGATGGTCGTTGACCACGCGATGAGCCCAATCATGGTATTGATTGTTGGTCAGCATCTGCTCAAACCGTTTTCTTAAGTCGTTAAGTAATGGGATGGGTAATACATCGATTTTCTCAAGCTCGCTTCGATTGGCGAGGCTTCGGATTCTTCGTTCTTGGTTTGCAAGAGTGAGTGCTGCATCCGCAGCGGGGGCATCTTGGTCTCGGTGGATCGCCACAACGAAATTTTGTTTCTTTAGATTGACCGAATTCTTCTGCCAGCTCACCGAGTGAAGGTCAAATTTTTTCTGATGACCCGATGCAATTACGGTGAGGTCCATCAATCCGGTTCTCCAACCCTCAGGAACACTCAAGGTGATTTCGAACTCTTTATCCACATCCAA
>JAAXIK010000053.1:4260-6901 GCA_012270385.1 Rubripirellula sp.
CAAAAATTTGTTCAGAGGTTCTCGCCAACTTGAAATGAACTCCCCTGCCGCGATCCAATGTACCCGAGGCGATTCGTGGCTGTTGCACAGCTTTGGACTGAAAAGTAAAGCTATTCGACTCTTTGCTGGTGCGATCGGTGTTACTTTGAGCTCTTGCAAAATTCGAGTAACTCAAGGTTGCGCCAAGTCCAATCGAACGGCTTTCTTCCTGAGTTGTTTTGGTTTCGACCCCGCCTACGAGGGCGCTCGTCGTTTCTGTTTTAGGAGAATAGTCCACAATCCGAATCCTTTGGTCGCGAGGTTGTACCACTAACCTCCAATGTTTCGAGAAGACTTCCTGATCAGGATGGACCATGGCGGATACGGCGAGTTTGATCGAATATTGATTCGGTTTTGCATGAATCGGTTTGGCGATAGCGATGCCGGGGACGTCGAAGGTAATCGGCTCCGAGGGGATAACAGAAGAGAGGGGTTCCGCTGCACAGGGGGACTTAGCCGATGTCAACAGACAAACGGCAATCAGGCTGAATACCATTTGACCGAGTCTCTCGAGAGATCCTGCATGAGCGAATGTCAGTAATCGATAACAGCGTGACTCTGACAACATGCTTTGCTTGGCTGCTTCTTTCAACGAGCGATCCTTTTCATGATACGGAACAATGAAGAGAGAGGACGGGAGGACCGCAAATTTCAATTTGCCGGTCTTGAGACGTCAAATCATCTGACGCCGAATCACGGTGATTCGAAATTCCTCTTCCTGCATGAAAAGGGGTACCACGGAGGGGAGATGTGGCGGATGCCCCTAATGAGTAGGGGACTTGCTGCGGTCGTATGCTAACGGCCGAGCTACGTAGGTCAAGTTTTTACCAAGTCCCATGGTAATTTGTTGCTGATTGCGTCACTTATCGCGACAGATTTGTTTTGCAAACGTGGATCATCGGGACTGTTCAGTAGCGATAGCTAGCTATGCATCCTGGGTAGCGTAGATCCTTCTGAAATGATTTGTGATTCTTTCTCCGACAGTTGGTGAAGTCGATTTTTCACTAAGTCACGAGGTTGGAAATCTTCAGCAAGCTGAACGTAGGTGGTATGGTGCCTTGCTTCGCTTTCAAAAAGTCCAGCGTAAAACTCCGAGAGTTCAGGTTCGCGTACTTCAACATGCTGAGCAAGTAAACGGAACCTCTCGCAACTCCTTGCTTCGATGAGCGATGCGACCAGAAGACGATCGACTGCTCTTTGAGGCTCCTCGGGTTCGATTAACTGGGTTAGCTTTTTCCCGTAGGGACCCGATGGGATTCTGCGGAACGGAACTCCGCGTCGATCAAGAATTGCTAGCACCATTTCAAAGTGCTCCAGTTCTTCCTCCACGATCCGTTTCATTTGCCTGCACAGTTCTCGATTCTCTGTGTAGGCATTCATCAAATTCATCGCGGTCGAAGCCGCTTTTCGTTCGCAATGGGCATGGTCAATCAATAGTTCATCCAGGTGCTGATCCACATGGATCAGCCAACGCTGGCTTGAATCAGATTGAAGGCTTAGCATGAGACTCACTCTTTAGGGCAGAAACAAGGCGTGTGCTCGTTGGTCCATTTTTAATGAGCGAAGAGTGCTCTTGCGAATGCAGCGGCATCGAATTCAGCAATGTCATCAATACCCTCTCCGAGGCCAACGAATTTCACCGGTAACTGAAATTGATCTCGAATCGGAAGGATCACACCGCCTTTGGCGGATCCATCGAGCTTTGCAAGGACGATCCCGGTACACTGTGCCGCCTCACTGAACCCGCGTGCTTGACTGATTGCGTTCTGCCCTGCGGTGGAATCCAGCACCAAGATCACTTCATGAGGGGCTCCCTCAATCTTCTTCCCCACCACACGCCTAATTTTTTCCAGCTGCTGCATCAAGTTGGTTTGCGTTTGCAATCGTCCGGCGGTATCAATGATTGCAATATCCGCGTTCATTTCGACTGCTTTCTCAACCGTCTGGAACGCAACACTCGCTGGATCTGCTTCAGGCTTGCCAGTCACGATTTCACATCCAATCCTGCCGGCCCAAATGGTGAGTTGCTCCACTGCAGCGGCACGAAAGGTGTCCCCCGCCCCAAGCACAATTCGTTTTCCAGATTGATGGAGGTGGTTTGCCAATTTACCGATGGAAGTCGTTTTGCCACTGCCGTTGACGCCGACAACCAGGATGACCGTGGGGCCTTCTGAGGAATAAAGCAGAGCACTCGACTCTTGTTCGAGCATGGTTTTGGTCTGCTCGGTGATCGTCTCGAGAACTTCCTCCATCTGAACAACTCGGGATTTTAATCTTTGCTCAACATCATCACGAATCGCTTCAGCGCAGGAGACGCCCATGTCGGTTCGGATCAATCTTGAGAACAGCTCACCCAAGAATTCATCATCAACCAGCCGACCCTCACTCTTGAAAAGGTCGCGGATATCGGTGCTTAACGTTTGACGCGTTTTGGCCAGAGCACCCCGCATTTTGGAAAATAATCCACCGGAATTGGCTGGATTGCTTTCCGATACCTCTTTGCGAGTCTGCGGCTCTTGGGAAGTATCAGTCGACTCAGGGCCGTCCGTGTTGGGTGTCCCTGACTCGCTGTCGAAATTCTGGAGTTCTTGTTCTCCAGCAG
>JAAXIK010000220.1 GCA_012270385.1 Rubripirellula sp.
CGTAAGACATACCTGTCGACTCGGCTGACTCTGCGAAATCTTCACCAAACTCAATGTTGGGGTTGGCGTTTGCTTCGATGACGTAGATTTCGCCCTTCTCTGTCAAACGTAGATCCATACGGGCGTAACCGCTTAAGCTCAATGCTCGGTAAACACGCTTGCATAGCTTGGAGATTTTTTCTTGCATTGCTAAGTCCAGATCCTGGGCGGCATGCGTGGTGATCTCATGTTTTTTCTGGTACCCACGGTCCCATTTGACTCGGCTGGTTGCAATTCGGGCAACTTCGGGGGGAAGACTCCCGAAGTTCATTTCCCATGCTGGAAATGTCTTAAGTCTTGTGTTTCCGATGACGCCAACGTAGATCTCGCGCCCCTCGATGTATTGCTCAGCGATGGCCCTGTCATTCGTTTTCTCGTGGATAAACCGGACTCGCTCGGCTAGTTGTTCATCGTTATGGACAATCGAGGCCTGCGAGATTCCGAAAGATGCATCTTCCACTACGGATTTGACAAAAAGTGGAAAAGAGAGTTTTTTGGGTCGCCGTACCGCTCGTCCCACCGGGAAGACTGCGAATCGTGGTGTAGGGATGCGGTGATAGGTTAATACTTTCTTGGAGAGTGCCTTATCTTTACTCAGTAGTAAACCGCGTGGGTTGCAGCCGGTGTAAGCTTGCTGCATGAGTTCCAAATAACTGATGACTGCAAAGTCGTAGGTAACGACGCCGTGAAACTCTTCGAGCATCATGAAGGTGATATCCGGCTTGAAATCCTGAATGGCATTCCGTATGGGTGCTAGGTCATCATAAACTCCGAGGGGTAGTACTTCGTGTCCCAAGCGGCGGAGTGTTTCGCATACGTCAAACTCCGCTTTCCATGCATCCAGTTTTTCGTCCGGTACACCTTCTAGAGAAGAAGGAGGTACATGACCGTCTCGTACCAGCACTAGGATTCTTATTTTGCTCATGCGATGATGCCTTGGAGATCAGCGTGAACCAATAATCGCGACCAGGGAAAACTTAGACCCGGCGAGATTATAACGCGAAACGATGGCGTCCCTCGTGCAGGAAGCTCATTGTTCTCACTGCGACAAGAATAATGGCGTCGCGCTTGGTTTCTTCTGGGTGATCACCAAGACGCAACTGAAGACGTCTACACCGTTCGATCATCTCTTGAACAACCTGATCGATTGTATAGCTATATTCTCCTGTCCATTTTGCAACACTTCGTCGCAATTCACCCCGGATCTTATTCAGAAATGCGGCAGCGGTGGGATTGCGTTTATGGTTCGCATCATTTGAGAAAAGTTTCCTCAGGTCATTGTCGTAGATGCTCGGGAAATCGAGTCCATAACGGAGTCGCTTGCGCTCATAATGCGTGCGCAGTGTTCTCCGGATTCTGGAGAGAGAATCCACCTTTCGACGACTTTTTTCGATTGCTTTTTGGTTCTCGACCGATTTCATGATCGCGTCGACAGCCTTGAGTTTCTTAATGGCGGGCCAGTTTTGGTATCGGGTTTTCCATCTGGAACCCGGACGTAGCCAGACTGCGAAGGTTTCAGCGAAATCTTCCACGGGATGTGCTTGCGCGTACCACATATCCAAGTGCAAAACAAAGTTTTTGCTTGACGGTTTCGGCTGATAGTAATCTGGGTAGGGTGCTTGAGGATTACCGAATACTCGGCGATAGTTAGGATGCTGATGTAAGCCAAAAGCGGTGTCGATTGCGTGTCCGGCCTCATGGCGGAGAATTTTCATACACCATTGGTGTGTACCGCCCTCGACTTCGAAAAGCTGTTTACGCTCTAGCCGAGCGAGACGAGGGTGCGCAAGATAGAACGGAATTGCGATGCCCGGGATTCCGTCAGGAGAATACCAATCGTCACTGAGCCAATAATGGGGTCGGAAGCCGATACCTCTTGACCGAAGTTCCTCGTTTAGCTGCTCAACTTTGGGCTCTAGCGATGTTCCCTTGATTTGTAATTTCAAATCGCAGAGGCGCATATCCAGAAGCTCATCGTCTGATAGCTGATCAAGGTCAGGATTAGAGCGTGCCATCGTGCTCGCCAGGTTTCGCGATCGATTAAGGATTCAGGCGTTCAATTCCTCTAGTCTATTCACTGTAGCAAGAATGTCTGTACCGAAATCACAAGACTCGAGTAAAGCGAGACTTCAGAAGGCCAGTTATTCTGAATCCGACTTGCTCTGTACGGTTCTCACCGGAACGGGCCGAGGGGCAGTCGCAGTAGTGGGATTGCGGGGTGGGCGAGCCTTGGAAGTACTATCTCAATGTTTTCAGCCTGCAACGGCCGTGAAATTTCAATCGGGACAGATTCGTTATGGTCAATGGATTGGGCTCGAAACGAAATCGCTCGCTCCCGAGTCAGTAGTCGTGACACCGATTTCGGATGACTTATTCGAAATTCACTGCCATGGTGGACCTGCTGCTGTGAGTCGAATTATCTCAGATCTTCAAGCAATAGGGGCGACCCGAGTTAGATCTGGACACCCTTATCATGGTCAATCCCTTTTACTCGCTGAGGCCGACGAGGTGCTTTCACGCTGCACTACCTCCAAAACAGCATCCATCACAATGCAGCAGCGACGTTCTGGAATGTTGAAGTGGGTTCAGGATCACATTCACAGTTTTCGCGATTCAGCAGAATGGGGATCGAAGGTCCGGGAGGAAGCCTCTGAAATCTTAAAACGGCGGACCCTTGGTAAAGTTTTAACTGAGCCATTCCGCGTCGTTTTTTGTGGGCAACCTAATGTTGGCAAAAGTAGCCTTCTGAATCGTATCGTAGGATACGACCGTAGCATCACCTTTGATCTTGCAGGTACGACACGAGACGTCCTCGCGGCGAGTACGGTGATTGACGGTTGGCCCGTTGAACTCTTGGATACGGCGGGTATTCGTGAGCGAGCGGGAGCTATCGAGCGTGAAGGTATTGATCGAGCTATGCAAGTAGCGGAGACCGCTGATCTGCTCTTGTTAATTAGTGAACCTAAGCAAAGTGATCAACTTTTCGCAATGATGAAACTTTTGCAAAGAGACGATAGTGCGTCTTTTCATCCCAATATGCGAACTGTCCTCAATAAATGTGATGAAGCAGAGAACGGCGATTTTTCTCAGTTCGCTTCTTATGATTATCTGGTCAGCGCGCTGCATGGGGATGGAATTGAAAGATTGATGGTCGATATGGTGAGTGACTTGAATCAACTGAAACTTGAGGAAGGAGATCCTGTTCCTTTGACTGCTCGTCAAAATCATGTACTGGCCAAAATCATCGACGCAGCGGGTGAGCACGATCGAAAAAGATTGTTAAATTGCTTGATGGATGGCGAAGTGGGGTAACCGCAATTGGAATCGCGCTAATCGGATTCGGGTTAAACTGAGGGGTGGGTTATGAAAAAACATGCTGCTTGTATACTTCTAATGCTTCTTGCCGTGGTTATGAACGCGACGACATCCTCTGGGCAGATAAAAACAGATTCCGAAACCTGGTCCATTGCCATCCATGGTGGAGCGGGTGGGGATGCTGCCAACTGGGATGCGAAAAAAAAAGAGTTGCGCTTAGTTGGGATGCGAAAAGCTTTATCTAAAGGCAAGGAGATGCTGAGCAGTGGAGCGAGTGCTCTAGATGTCGTTGAGGCGGTCATTACGATCTTAGAAGATGATGCATCTTTCAATGCAGGAAAGGGATCAGTATTGAATCAAGCGGGGAAGGCGGAGCTTGATGCCTCGATTATGAATGGTGCTAATCTGGCTTGCGGTGCCGTAGCTGGTGTGACCGTGGTTAAGAATCCAATACAAGTTGCTCGTTCGGTCATGGAGGAAACCCCGCATGTATTGTTGGTCTCTCAGGGTGCAGAAGAGTTTGCCAAGAAGTCTGGGGCAGTCCAGGTGGATCCTAGCTATTTTCTTAGCTCTGTCTTGCGCACCCGAGATAATCCTGTCGATGGAAATCGGACGACTGCCCGAGAAGATAAGCATTATGGCACCGTAGGCTGCGTAGTTCGCGATCAGCATGGGAATTTAGCCGCAGGCACGAGCACGGGAGGGACCAGCAAGAAACTTGCCGGTCGTGTTGGCGACTCACCGTTAGTGGGAGCAGGAACCTATGCGGATAACCGATTCGCAGCAGTTTCTGGAACGGGCATTGGCGAAGAGTACATCCGAAACGCTGCCGCCTACGATGTCATTGCTCAAATGCGTTATGCATCCACATCACTTGAGGATGCGGTGGACGAGATGATTAATAATCGATTACCGGATCAATCTGGTGGATTGATTGCGGTTGATCGCGACGGAAAGATCGTCATGCAACACAATACGCCTTCGATGAGTTGTGGTTCTGCATCCAGTGACGGACTGTTTGAAGTTCGGCTTGATGCGTTTCCTGCGAGGGAATCAGTGGACAAACCTCAATAGGTCACCGCAAGAAGATTTTGGTGTCTAGCTTCAATCTATTGGATCCATTTGTTTTTAAGTGTTCACTGAAATCTTGGAAGATGAAGCACCGATGATGGATTTAATAGTTGGTTGGAAAATGGGATCGCTGCGAAACGTCTACCTTGATGGAATGATCCTGATGCTCGGTCTTTGGTTACCGAATCACGCTGGTACGTGTTACGCACAAGATCCGGATGAGGTGCGTCTTGAATTGAATCGAGCCGTAGAATTCTTTCGAACCAAAGTATCTGTGGCGGGTGGATATGTTTATCAATACTCGAGTGATTTGAAGAAGAGAGAAGGTGAAGGAGCGGTCGGGCCGCATACGGTTTGGATCGAAGCCCCGGGTACGCCTTTTGTGGGCCAAGCCTTCCTGACCGCTTTTCAATATTGTCATGAACCACAATTGATGTTGGCTGCTAAGGAGACAGCTGATGCGCTGATTCAAGGACAGCTTCAATCAGGTGGATGGGATAATCGTATCGAGTTTGCCGCGCAAGACCGCAGGGTCTATCGATATCGATGCGCGTCCACCGGTGCGGAGGATGGGACTGAGCAAGTCAAACAAAAGAACATCACTACTTTGGACGATAACAAGTCTCAGCTAGCTTGCCGCTTTTTAATGAATCTAGACAAGCAACTGAATTTTTCTGACCGTCGAGTGCACGAAGCAGCCCTCTATGCTCTTGATTGTTTTACAAGTGCTCAGTATTCCAATGGTGCTTGGCCGCAGCGTTATCAGGATTTTAACCATCAATCGAAATCGGTCGTGGTGAACGCCACAATACCTGTGGCATGGTCACGTGAATATCCAGGGGCTAAATACGCCAATTTCTATACGTTAAACGATAATACGATTTCCGACATGATCTTGCTGATGCTCGATGCTTGGGAAATCTATGCGGATCGACGTTATTTGGAATCCGCAAAAAGGGGTGGTGACTTTTTGTTGTTGGCTCAATTGCCGGAGCCGCAACCGGGTTGGGCCCAACAATATAATGAGCAGATGCATCCTGCTTGGGCGAGAAAGTTTGAACCACCTGCAATTACCGGAGGAGAATCTCAAGGCGTCATGAAAACGCTAATGACTCTGTACAGGCGTCTTGCTGGTCAGGATACTGATGCTCGAAAGTATCTCACTTGCATACCTAAGGCCCTCAATTACTACCGCAAATCTCTGCTCCCTGATGGGCGTCTGGCTCGGTTTTACGAACTGGGTTCTAACCGTCCGCTCTACATGAATCAGCAATACAAGCTGACTTATGAAAATAATGATCTGCCTGATCATTATGCATTCGTTGTATCATCAAAGCTTGAACGATTAACAAGAGAGTACGATGAGATATCCGTTTTGCCGATTGACGAACTCTGGGAGACACCGAGGGTCAGACCGCCTGGTCGTTCCTCTGCAAAGAATCAAGAAGTTACAAATATTCTTGCTGAAATCGATTCACGTGGTGCATGGGTTGAAGCAGGGAAACTTAGATACCACGGCAAACAAGATTCTACTCGGGAAGTCATTAAAACTTCGACATTCTGCAGTAACATTCTTGCCTTGTCGGGATGGTTGGGGAACGAAGATTCACATGAGAGTGTCGCGGATTAGTATTACGGAGGCGTGACTTTGAACGGCCGAGCGCAGCTTCCAGACGAAACCACTTTACTATCAGCGGTGGTACTGGATGGGATTCATCCCAGTTGCAAACCAACGGCTGAACTCTTGACACAGTGTGATTTGCGGACACAGCGACGCAGCGGACCGGGAGGACAGCATCGCAATAAAACTAGCAGCGGTGTTTTTTTAGTGCATCGTGAGACAGGAGTGGTTTCCGAGGCAACAGAACGTCGCAGTCAAGCGGATAATCGGCGAGTTGCCTTGAACCGCTTGCGATTAAAGCTGGCTATCGAAGTCCGCACCAGGTCACCGATCACCAAGGCTATCTGTGATCAGGAATTGGAGTTGAGGGTCCGCTTGCGAGACCGGCGAGTACGAATAGCATCCAAGCATGAGGATTATCCAGCCCTATGCGCTTTACTCTTGAACGATCTGCATTTTACTGGGGGTCAGCCAAGCCTTGTGAGTGATCAGTGGGGTGTCGGTTCCAGTGCCATCGTTCGATTTCTCAAGAGTTATCCACCTTTGCTTCTCAAGGTGAATGCGATCCGCCAACATCATGATCGCTTGCCATTACGGTGATGACGAGGGATTCGGGACGCATTGGGGTTTTTTCATATCTTAGTTTTTTTCATTTGCTTTGATGAGCTATGATGTACACCGCACGTGTGGCGAGAGAAGGCACTTGTCATCGTTGGATTTTCATTTTTAGTGAGAGATTGATGTTAGGTTTTGGTGGTTTTCGAATGCGTTGGATGTTGCTGGTATTACTTACACTGCAAGGAACGCATGCTTCTCGATCCGCAGAAGTGTTCGTAGAGGCTGAAAGCTTTGACAACCTAGGTGGTTGGAAGCTTGATACCCAGTTCATTCAATCGATGGGATCTCCGTATCTTCTCGCTCATGGACTGGGGAAGAAGGTTGCAGATGCCCAAACCAAGGTCACAGTTCCCGAGGCTGGGAAATATCGAGTGTGGGTCCGCACGTTTGACTGGGTAGCTCGCTGGAATGCATCTCCATCACCGGGCCGATTCCGACTTGCAATCGCTGGTAAGGCACTCCCTGTTACTTTCGGAACAGAAGGAAAGACATGGGGATGGCAGGATGGAGGTGAAGTTCAACTGGACCAAGGCATCTGCGAACTCCGTCTGATGGATGACACTGGATTTGATGGTCGCTGTGATTGCATCTATCTCACGTCAGATCTCAGTGCTACACCACCACCTGCCGATGAGGTGCTTTCTTCGTGGCGACGCAAACAGTTGGATTTACCTGAAAAACCTGCAAACAAAGGACCTTACGATTTAGTGGTCATTGGGGGTGGTTATGCCGGTATGGGATCAGCAATTTCCGCAGCGCGAATGGGTTGCCGCGTGGCGTTGTTACAAGATCGACCTGTCCTTGGAGGCAACGGATCCAGTGAAGTGCGGGTGTGGGCAAAGGGAAATATCCGACGTGGTAAATTCCCTCGAATCGGTGAAATTATCGAAGAGTTCGCTGATCAAGCAACAAAATCACCGGGCCGATATGAAGAGTTTGGTGACGACTTGAAAGAGCGAACCGTTCGGGCCGAGCCTAACATTGATCTAATGCTTAACCATCATGCTTTTGCTGTGCAGATGGATGGTGATTCGATTGAGTCAGTGAGTGCCATTGATACTCGTACTGGAGCGGAAGTTCGTGTTCTTGGTAACTATTTTGCTGACTGCACGGGGCACGCTTGGGTTGGTGCTTGGGCTGATGCTGATCGAGAAATGACTCCCGATGGTCGCATGGGAATGAGTAACATGTGGGCCTGGGACGAGCAGGAAGCAGTGGTGGAGTTCCCGGAGACACCTTGGGCACTGCAGTTGGAGATGGAAGATTTTCCTTATCCACGCGACCACCATGGCCAGTGGTTTTGGGAGAGTGGATTCGATAAGGATCCTCTGGGTGATTCAGAGGGTATACGAGATTGGAATTTGAGGGCCGTCTTTGGTGCCTTTAACGCAATGAAGAACCGTGATGGAGCGGCCGATCACCGTAAAGCATTTTTAACTTGGGTCGCCTACATCGGGGGACCAAGGGAAAGTCGCAGGCTGATGGGAGATGTTGTGCTGACTGAGGAAGATGTTGTTTCGAAACGAGATTTTCCAGATGGTTGCGTACCCAGTACATGGTCCATTGATTTGCACTACCCTAAGCAGCAGTATGCGAAGAAGTTTCCCGAAAACCCATTCATCTCGATCGCAGTGCATGGAAAAGGGGTCGATCGAAGTTACGGGTATCCCGTGCCCTATCGATGCTTTTATAGTCGCAATGTAAACAATCTATTTATGGCTGGAAGATGTATCAGTGTTACCCATCAGGCACTTGGGACGACCCGTGTCATGAAGACTTGTGGCATGATGGGAGAAGTGGTCGGCAAAGCCGCTTCGATTTGCACACTCAATCAATGCTCCCCTCGAGATGTTTATGAAGAGCACCTTGATGAGCTCTTGGACTTAGTGCAGCTGCCGGGTAAAGCCCGTCGTAGTACTCCGTCGGGAGAAATCGTGATTCCGGCTGATGCGTTACCTCTAGCAGGACCGATGGGGCCACCCACCGGCAGACTTGTGAAAGAGCTGGAAGGAATCGTAGTCGATGATGACGATGCAATTCTGAAAGGAGCGTGGACAGTCGGCACTGGATTGAAGAATTACGTTCAATATGGATATCGATACGGTAGTCCTAATACTAATTCCTCGGCAACCTACTCCCTGAAAGCAAAGGACGCAGGGAATTATGCAATCGAGATCTTCACTCTGTCCCATCAGAATCGATCAACCAACACACCGGTTGTGGTCTCTCAAGCAGGCAAGTCGAGCACTTACTATGTCAATCAGCGAGTGAAAGCCGAAGAAGGCGTGTCGCGGATCACCGAGGTCAATCTTGCGGAGGGTGAGACCATTGTCGTGAGAATTGAAACGCAAGGAGCTGACGGAACCGTTCACATCGATGCAGTCCGTTTGCTTGAGTTACCGTGAATCTAGCATTACCTGTAGTGAGTGGAGACGCTAGTCATCCACGTTGGCGAACCTATTTGGTCCACGCATTACGCGTGATTTTGGTTTTAGCCCTATTGGTTTCTGTTCCCAGCGCGGCCATCTTGCCACGAGATGGGCTCACGCCTCCAAGTCTAAGTGGCATGATCCTCGCGGGGCATCGAATTCCTCCTAACTGTGTCATTGCTCAACGGGATGAGCAAACAGGTTTGTGGGGTTTGGATGACCCCGACGGTAAGCGAGTGGGTTGGATTGCTCGAACTTTTCCTGATGCCAAAATTGCGATGGGGTATCGAGGCCCAACCGAAGCATCCATTCTCTTGAGCCGTGATCTGAAGGTATTATCCGTCAGGCTTTTGTCGAGTGAAGATACAAAGGATCACGTTACGGCAGTTGAACGGGATGATGCTTTCTTTGATCAATTTATCGATTGGGATTGGACAGCGAATTCTGATTCTCGGATCATCGATGGTGTATCTGGAGCAACGTTGACTTCATTGGCGCTCGCAGAGGGTGTTGCTAGACGCATGGGTGGAGAGGCTCCCTCGTTGGTGTTCCCGGCACCGATTTCACTGGAAGAAGTAAAGAGTAGGTTCGATGACGCTGTCGCAGTGAATCCGGATACAGGTGAGGTTGTTGATTCCAAAAACGAGTGGATCGGATCCGTGCTCCGAACAGGAAAACTGAGTGATGATGTGGTTGGTTATCAGGGACCCACTGAGCTACTAATCCAATTGGATACAACGCATAAAATCCAGTCGGTGAAGATCAGGAAATCTTTCGATAATGAGCCCTATGTAGATTACGTCCGTACCGAGTATGGTTTTTGGAAGTTGTTTCGCGGAATGGATATGAAGCAACTGGCCGATTTTGATCCCGTAGCTGAGGGTGTGGAGGGTGTTTCTGGTGCAACAATGACCAGCCAGACGATTGCTCATACTCTGGTTCAGGCAGCTCAGAAGTACAACGCCAATCTGCAGGTGAAGGATTCAGTTGAATCCACTTTGGCTGTCCGGTGGAGCTGGTTAGATGTAGCCACCGGCGCCATGTTATTCCTGGCAATCTTCATCCAATCTTTCGGCCAGCGGGTTATGAAAAGATATCGAAAAGTGTGGTTGCTTGCGGTGATCGTACTTCTGGGATTCTGGACCGGAAACTTACTTTCAATGACTCTGGTAATGGGTTGGTCTGCTGAGGGGATTGCTTGGCAACTGGCACCGGGACTCTTTGGAGTCTGTCTTGTTGCATTCTTATTCCCGGTATTCACCAAAAAGAATATTTATTGCAATCATCTTTGTCCCCACGGGGCGATTCAGCAGTTGGTTAAACCCACTAAGGTCTCACCCCGAATCAGGTCTTTACGTGGTCGAATACCATCTTCTTTAGCGATCATGCCTGGACTGATTTTGCTGATTGCTTATCTCACCCTTCAGTATTCACCGACGACAGATCTATCAGGGTGGGAGCCATTTCATGCGTATCTCATCCGCGTTGCTACTTGGTGGGCTATCGCCTTCGCAATCATCACCCTAGCGATATCGAGATTCCTGCCAATGGCTTATTGCCGTTACGGTTGCCCGACAGGAGCCTTGTTGGATTATTTGAGATTCAATGCGAGAAGCGGATTTGTTCAACGTAAGGACATTTTAATGGTGGTTTTATTGCTGGCAGTGTGGTCAATCCGCTGGTACTCCAAGTGAATCTTGGATTACTTTGGCGTGTTGATGACTGGACCCTCTCAAACCTGTTTATTCGGAGACTCGCTCTGGGTTTTTTCGAAATTGGATATAAGCCCAAGTGTGAGCTGGAACGAGGAAGAGTCCCATACCTACTGCGTATCCGACGAGCACCCCGTTTGTACTGAAGTAGTATCCTCCGATCCAAACCAATACAGCGGTGGGGATCGATCCAAACAGCGATGCCGCAAGTAGGGGTTTGGCTTTCATTGCAAGTACATAAAAACCTTGGATTGCGGCTATGTGATTGGCTAGTCCTCCTATGGCCAGCAGTGCGACTTGACCCGGTTTTAAGAACCTATCTGGTAGCGTTTCTCCCAAGAGTGGTAGGCAACTGATCAATAAAATCAGTGTGCCAAAACCGAGTGAGAGTAGTACTGTGGATACCAAAGCTGTGTGTCGCCACAGCGTCCCTGCCCGCTCCCTCTTTCCTTCACCGTGGTGAATGGCGATAAGAGGATACTTGGTTTGCACCCACGCCAAGGCAACCATTTGAATTGCCGTGGAGATACTGAGTGTCATTCCGAGTGGGGCTGCTTCGCTGTCGCTATGAAATTTGCAAACGATAATCGTGAAGAACTGGGTTGCGAAGTGAAAACTGGCTGAAATCAGCGCGATTCTCCATTGGACCGGTACGACGTCTCGCATCCACTTGAAGGAAGAGTCCCGTGCACCAAGATTGAGGTACTGTCTGAAAAAGTCACGCTTAGCGAAGAAGATGACATAGCCGGATACCAAGGCTTGAGCGAGGGAGGCAAAGACAAGTGCCCAGAGCTTGAGACCGAAAACTAAGGCCAGCCAAACGGTGATTGAGCCCAAGAGCATTTGAAATAAACGAAAACGATAAACCAAATCGCGAAATCCAGCGCCCTCGAGAATGGATATTGAGGGTGCTAGGGCAACGGTAATGGCGGCAGCTGGAATTGCAGCAAGCAGTGGTTTCTGCCAACCCGTTTGGGAATCCGAAAGAGTAAGCCAGCCAAAACCGATGGCAATCAGGGCATAGAGTAAAGCTGCGGAACTGAACCAGCGGTTAGCTGACTGAATCAGGTCCCTCATTCGGCTGGCTGCAACAAGCCATTGTTCATTCTGTAATGGGTCTTGATCCTGCTTGGCTGCTGTTTTCAAGGCGAGATCCATCGCTGCCGCAGTGTGACTGCTCTGACTCACCAGAACATTGAGTAGACCAAGCTCAAAGTAGGCCTGAATACCAACAATCCCGATGATCGCGTAGTAGATACCCTGCTCGGGTAGGTCAAGTGAACCAATCAAGAAGATAATCGTGACTGGACCAGATAAAGCTTGCCAGCAGCGCGTCAGTAATGCGTAAGCAAGCGTCTTATCCCACTGTAGTCCTTGGAGAATGTTTTGCAGCATCGGATTCATTAATCGGCTTCAGCTCGATTCTCCGTGATTTCATGGGAGGCGGCACGGAGATTCGCATCTGGAAATTTCCTGCCTCTCAGCTTGCGGCGTATCTGAATGATTCGCTTTCCGAGTCGATAAAAAGAAAACCGAGGTAAGTCACCGATGACGGGTGTTTTTCCGGCTCGGAAACGCTGTGTTCGATTTCCGAGACACAACATCGTATCCAGTGTTGCAACAGTCAATGCTAACCAAAGTACGAGCGAGAAGGGATGTTTTCTCAGTGCAATGAATAGCATTTCGAGAGCGGAAAATGGATTACCGGCTTTTAAAGCATGATTAATCCAGTAGATCCTTCGATTCCAATCATCCTTTTTTGTGGGTGGGATTTTTGAGTCCACGGATTTAATGGGTGTTAGTCCTCTAGCTCTTCGTTGTTCATCGAGGATCTGCTGGCCCTGCTGTCTTTGCTCGACATTGGCTGTCCAATTTGCCGAGGTGGCATGAACTCGATAGTAAAGATGAACAGAATTGAGATTGTGAAGCTCACCAAACTCAGCAAGTCGAAGCCATAATGAGTAGTCCTCTGCGCAGGGAAATCTCTCGTCATATGCACCCGCTTGTAGCACTAGCGATTTTCTCACCACGACACAGGACTGGAAAAATGCGTTGGCATGTCCGTTAAGATGGCAATCATGAATTTCATGATGTGACAGAGGGTGTTCGATAGGACTCATGGCATGACGGTTGCCCGTCATCGCATATCCTTGGCCACCGGCCGCTGCGCATTCTTGGTGGCTTAACAGATGAAGGACTTGTTCTTCGATCCAGAGTGGCGAGGCGATGTCATCTCCGTCAATCCAGCCAATCAGTTCCGTTTCTGCTAACTCGAGGAGACGGTTCCTTGTTTTTGCACGTCCCTGATTTTTCTGTGTGTGAACCGTTATCGTATTGTTTTTGGCCGCTAATTTTTTAGCAATGGCCAGTGAGTCATCGGTTGATCCATCATCGAGTATGAGGATGGACAGATTTCCCGAGTAGGATTGTGAAAGGACGCTCTCTACGGTGTCAGTCACATAGTCCGCAAGGTTGTAGACCGGTACCACAACTGTAATAGTGGGCAGAGATTTTACGGCTTCATGCGTCATTTTATTCCGTGCATCTTCGAATGTCATTTTGTCTCATGTGGCAAACTCATTGAGATAAAGTGCGATGCTGTTCAGCCTTTGAAAAATATGTTCGGTGGTGTTTCGAGCACGTTCTCAACAATCCTTAGTGCTTCCGTGTCAGATCGATGTACCCACAGGATAGGTAGTGTTGTTTTTTGTTTTGTTAACAAAACAGCTTGATAATCCAGGTCATGCAGGACTTCTGCGCAATGCATGGTTTCCTGAATGCCGTGAACCTCGATGAGAAGTCTTGGTCTTTCCGAACGAATGAGGCTTCGAGCGCCTTCGAGTATCGGACCTTCAGCCCCTTCCGCATCGATTTTTAT
The DNA here is from genome assembly GCA_012270385.1 of Rubripirellula sp. Lineage (GTDB taxonomy): Bacteria > Planctomycetota > Planctomycetia > Pirellulales > Pirellulaceae > Rubripirellula. The sequence goes on from JAAXIK010000220.1 coordinate 13,684, forward strand.
AAATTGAGGTTTCCCGTATTGTTCTGCAGCCTTGTCCAGCGTGATCGTTTCGACCGTGGTTTGGTGGAAAGATTGATAGTGTTCGTGTGCCGCTGAAGTATCGACACCACCGTAGGTGGCGAGATAAGCCATGGAGTCGTCCCCATTTTCCCCTGCGAACTTCAATTCAAGCTCTCCACACTCCCCCGCGACCGCGAGTTGGTGTACTTGAGTATGATTCAGCTTCGATTTACTTATGGCTTGTTGGATCCGATTTGCGTGGCTTGCTACAGGCTCGAAGGTGTGCACTGAGCCTTCCGTGGCAAGGGAGGCAAGGGTCACACTGTAATATCCATAGTGCCCTCCAATGTCGTAGCAGCACATCTCAGGGTCCACCAGGTTTTCAACAAACCGCATGATCTCTTGCTCGTATTTCCCACTACAAATGGATTCCGTAATGGGTCGTTCAACAGGTAAGAGGAGCGAACAATTCTGTGCGTTACCCCCTTTGATTTCATGCCAATCAAAAGTCAGGGGATGCTCCTCTGGGGTTAACGCATTTCGGGCGATACGAGCAACCGGCCTTAATAGAGCCAGACAAGATTTTTGTAGAAATCGTTTCACGGCATTGCTCTCATGGCGTTAAAGCTCAGTTGTTCAATTGAGTGCTAGCACAAATCCATTAGGGTTGCTGGCGGGATCATGTGAACCTACCTTTCAACTTCCCCACTGTAAAAGCTCTTCTCAGGGGCGATCAAGCCAATCCCCATCTTCGTCGCAAAATCCATTCACAAGCCAGGGATCCAGTGAAGATTACGAAAAGAATCCAACCGCTGACGGGATCTTCGCCGAGGCGAAAAGTTGAGGTGACTTGAATTTGTGAACTAGCATGGTTTTTTCTAATTAGATCACAGAGAGTACTGATATTCTCCGGTCGAAAGGACTGTCCGCCATACTTTTCCGTCGCGGCGGATAGCTGACGCAGGAAATCGGGATCTGCCTCCGGTTGTGTCAGTTCAATGCTCTTTTCGCTAACCTGAAATGTGATTGTGCTGGTCTCTTCTGCCGTCCCCGCAACTGCCTGTAACTGGTAAATCCCGGGTTCGAGGGGGGGGATCTTTCCTGTGACTATTGGTTGTTTTGCTCGAAACTCGATTTCGGTGGAGACGGATTTCCTTGTTCCGTCCGTTTCCACCACAAACACTTTAAGATCTTCCGCGAATGATTGATTGTTGGGGTTGGCAGGGGTGATGAGGAATTGCGCAGCCTCCTCTTCCGAAAATCTTTGAGGGATCCTTCGGGAGTCCAGCTCAATGATCAAGTCCTTGTTCGAGAAATTTTCCCGTGACAGTAACCAAAGCATAGTCTGTCGCCAGAATCGACGATGCGTTGCACTTTCTCCCGCACGCCACCATCGCCAACTCGAATCAAAGGCAACCGAAGAGACCCGGCCCTCGCCATATTCGCCGATCACCATCAACGGTTCTTTTGTCTCGGATTCAAGCAGAGTCACCACTCCGGGAATATTTTTTGTGCCTTCCCAGCGATTGGCTCCAAGCAGGCTCGGTAGTCTATTCCAGCTTTCATTAATATCTGAACTACCAAGATCAATGATTGGATGGACTTGCGCGGGTGATACGGAGATTGGACCAGCAATCTGTTCACCACTGTCTCGGCGTGAGTTGGGGTTATCAGTTGAAGTCAGCGGCGTTGCGAGTTCTACAGGGAGTACATTGGCGAGTGAAGTGTTTTGGTAGTTGCCCGAAGAGTAGCTATTGCTGCCACCAAGAGTGAGTAAACCAGCACCCGAGGCAACAAGCTCACTCAATTGTTTAAGCTGAAACTCACCAAGGGCTGTGGCGGGTAGATCGCCAAGAATAAAGACGTCGTACTTTTCGGCTTTTAAATCCTGTTCTAGGTCAATTGGCCAAGAGGTTTGGGTGTCTTCCGGGATCCACTTGTAGTCAAGCTCTAGATCAGGAAACCGACGCAATGCCCTCCGCAAAAAGACCTGTTCCATGGTCGCAGTACCGTCGAGGTATAGGATTTTGCCTCCGCCCTCTCGTACATCAACGAATGAGATTTGGTCATTGTTTGAAGTGGCAATCTCACCCGCTGCAGGCTTTCCGCTGATCTTCATTTGATAGCTGCCGGCGGCCGGTGCGGTGAATGTCACAGACAAAGAAACTGAATCATCCGCACTGCTGGGTACGACTGTACGCGTTGCAAAGGAAATCTCATTGCCCTCCGAATCGATCCATGATAATTCGACAGGTATCTCGATTCCTGTGAGGCTCTTTGCATTCACTTGAAAATTAATGGAAGACTCATTGCCCGCAAAGAGTTGCATTGCTTCGGGTACTGCATCGATGGAAACGTCGCGGGGAGGTCCGCTCTCGCTGGTCCTTCCAATCGGAATGGTCCAAAGGGGAATACCAATCCCTTTAAGAGTTTCAAGAGTGAGTTGCATGGCTTCGAGATCACGAGTGCTGGTCTGATTCCCATCGCCAATCAGAATGACTCCTGATAGTGCTACGCCGCGATTCATATTTAAGGCATGCTGGGTTGCCCCAGTGATATCGGTCGATGCAGAGTCGTATTGAATGGTTTCTAAAGCAGATGCACTGTTGGTCTTCATCTCAGTCACTTTGTCACCGTAGGTGATGACTTTGAGATCAAGATCTGGTTTGAGGGGTTCAAGTTCTGTTGAGATCTGTTTCCATGCTTCGTTCTGTACACGCTCTCTAGTTCGCCCTTCACCATCGGAGAGGGTCATGCTGAGGGATTGATCGGCAGCGAAAACAAGAGATGTGGGTGTGACCTGCTCGCTTGTGAAGTTCAACGTTGGCCGGAATATTGCTAGCACAAGAACCATGCAGGCAAGAAACCGCAGTCGAACTAGCCATTTCCGTTGGAAGGCGTTCCGAACCAAGGGTTGAAACCGCAACGTCACGGCGATCAGGATCAGCGAGATGGACAAGGCCATCCCATAGGATCCATAAATCGGCTCAAGTGTGAGTGCGTCCATCTAGATGTTCAGAAACGGGTCAATTGGAAATCGGGAATTCAATCGCGCGATCATAAGCTCTGCCGTCGTGATGAATCCCTGATTCAGGCATCCACGGGCAGGATCGGGGACTTAGGAGATGGTTTTACCGATCATCCCAGTGGTCTCCTAGAGCGAATGGGCGTAAGTTGTCTCATGATAGTTAGTTGGTTTTGGGACTTATTGTCGTTGCTTTGTGATGAAGTGGAGCGAGATGAATAAAGTCATCTTTTTTATCGTTGGTTCCTGTAGCGGCAACCCGGGGCCTGGAGGATGGGCCTTCATTCTACGGTGTTCTCGAACGGATAAGGAGTTAGAGAGGAGCGATGGAGTACCAGAGACCACGAATAACCAAATGGAGTTGATGGCTGTGATTCAGGGCTTGGAGGCTTTGAAGGAGCCATGTGGGGTCACGCTATACGCTGACAGTAGTTATGTACTGCAAGGCATGCAGAAATGGATGATCGGCTGGAAATCTCGAGGTTGGAAGAGAAAAGATGGATCGAAGCTGGTCCCGGTAAAAAACGTTGAATTGTGGATGCGACTCGATAAGCTCATGCAACGACATCAGATTGAGTTTGAGCACGTGAAGGGGCATTCAGGGCATCTCGAAAATGAACGATGCGATGAGTTGGCGGTCACCGCGTACCAGAAGTATTTGAAAAAAAGCTGAAAACCTCAGCTAGACTCGAGAATCTGCGATATTTCGGGCCTTAGCCGCATCGAGGTTGACGCAGAAAAAAGCTAGAATTACGGGGCCAAAAGGGCATCTTCGGATGTCGACTCTCTTCTCTCGAAAAATATTTCGTAGGTCCATATGAGCGACGCTCCCAACCCCGATTCATCCAATAATCCGCGTCCCGCCTCGGCTGCCACTGCTGCCAACTCCGAGTACACGGAGAAGGACCTTTTGCACCTCTCGGATTTAGAGCATGTGCGCGAGAGACCCGGTATGTATATCGGTGATACAGCCGTAAGAGGATTGCATCATCTTGTCTACGAAGTGGTGGACAATTCAATCGATGAGGCGATGGCTGATTTCGCCAAGACGGTCTCCGTCACCGTCCACAATGACGGTAGCGTCACTGTCGAAGATGATGGCCGCGGAATTCCCGTCACCAAGCATGATCAACTGTCGGAGGAATATGATCGAGAGGTCAGCACGCTGGAAGGTGTGATGACGGTTCTAAAATTTGGTGGAAAGTTTGAGAAAGGTGCGTACCAGACCTCGGGCGGTCTGCACGGTGTGGGTGTGACGGTAGTCAATTTCCTGAGCCAGTGGGCTGAAGTGGAAGTCAGCCGAGATGGGTTCACTTGGACACAAGAATATGAACGTGGAGTGCCCACAGGTCCTGTTACCAAGGGCCGGGCAACAAAAAAGACGGGCACTAAGACCACGTTCAAGGCAGACAACCAGATTTTCAGTGTCACCAAGTACAACTTTGACACTCTCTACAAAAGACTGCAGGAACTCGCTTTTCTCAACAGTGGTGTGCACATCAAGTTTCATGATGAGCGAAATGGAGAAGGTGGTGATTTTCAATACGAGCGCGGTATCACCGAGTTTGTTGAGCACTTGAATCGCGCGAGTGATACGATCCATTCTGACGTCATTCAGATTTCGGGTGCGAAAGATGGAACCGAATATGAGATCGCGTTGCAGTACAGCACAGAATTCACGGAAAACGTTCAGTCGTACGTCAATAATATTCATACGATTGAAGGCGGTACCCACGTGTCAGGTTTTCGAAGTGGTCTGACCCGTACGTTGAACAATTACGGCAAGAGTGAGAATCTGTTCAAGGGAGGAGCGGCTCCGGGGGGAGATGACTTCCGAGAAGGAATTACAGCAGTCATCAGTGTTCGTGTACCTCACCCGCAATTTGAGGGACAGACAAAGACGAAATTGGGTAATAGTGAAGTCGATGGAGTGATCAGTGCTGCCGTAGGTGAGCAGCTGAGTAAATATTTTGAGGAGAACCCTCGAGTCGCTCAAACCATCATTCGTAAAGGGATGTTGGCGGCGGAGGCTCGGGAGGCAGCTAGAAAAGCGAAAGATCTACTTCGTAAACGCAAAGATGCCCTCGGTGGCGGTGGTCTACCTGGGAAGTTAAGAGACTGTATCAGTAAGAACCGGGAGGAATGCGAACTCTACCTGGTGGAAGGTGATTCGGCTGGTGGTTCGGCCGAGGGCGGGAGGATGCGTGAGTATCAAGCGATTCTGCCCCTTCGAGGTAAAATCATCAACGCTTATAAAAGTCGCGAAGCAAAGGTCTTAGAGAATCAAGAAGTTCAAGCTATGATTCAGGCCATTGGAACAGGGATTGGTGCAGATCAGGACCTCACCAAGCGGCGGTACGAAAAGGTCATCATCATGACCGACGCTGATGTGGATGGTAGTCATATTCGGACTCTCTTATTGTGCTTCTTCTATCGACAGATGTACGAGTTGGTTGCACGTGGTCATGTCTATGTTGCTCAGCCACCGCTTTTCCGAGTTCAGCAAGGTAAAAACCGTTATTACATCCAGTCCGATGGGGAAATGAAGGCTCAATTGCTTGACCGAGGTTTGTCCGATTCGCGATTCGAAGCTGAAGATGGTCGAAAAGTAGAGGGTGATGCAATGAAATCCCTCTGTATGACGCTTGCTTCCATGGAAGATTCAATTTTGGCCCTTGAGCAGCGAGGATTTAGCCTGCGATCACACGCCATGCGACTCGATCCGGTGACGAATAAACTTCCTACGTTACTGCTGACGCATGGGAATCAAGAGAATTGGTTCCACACTCAAGAGGAAGTAGACAAATACGTGCCCGACAATCAGCTTGTTCTTGATGTGGAGCAGGAAGAAGAGGATGAGACTGATTCAGTCGAAACCACGCAGGAAAATGCTGAATCAGAGGATACGCCCACTTCTACCGCTCATTTGTCCGAGGTGCATGAAGTCAGGACGATCAACAGTGGACTGAAAGATATCTCTGAGATTGGTTTCGGTATTGATGATTTGATCCCCGCGGATCGAACCGGATCGACAACAGCCAGATTCGAACTGCTTCGCGGTGAGGATGTACGTCGACCGATGGAAGATCTTCGTGCTTTACTCCCTGAAGTTCGGAGTGCAGGTGAAAAAGGGCTTCAAGTCACTCGATTCAAAGGCCTTGGCGAGATGAATGCTGAGGAACTGAGAGAGACAACACTTGATCCCACCAATCGGACGTTGCTCAAAGTGAGTTTGACCGATGCAGGAGCAGCGGACGAAATGTTCCGTTTGCTGATGGGTGATAAAGTTGAGCCTCGTAGGGACTTTATTGAGAAGCACGCATTGGATGTAAGAAACCTGGACGTTTGATGTACGCCACGTACCGAGGGTTCCGTTCAAGCTTAAGAATGTTGTGTTGTCCAGTAAGCCTGTGAAGCTCGGGGTCATCATCTCGAGCGTCTAATTGATTCTATTCAGGCGTTAGTCCGACAAATTGGAGCCAACATCCGTTCGGTACGCAGACCACGCAGGTAATAGAGCTGCAATCAGGGCTAAGAGTACGACCAAGGGTAAAATCCAGATTTCGTTTCCAGTCGTAGTGAGGAAACCGACTTGGACTCCAGTTTGGTCTTCGATGGTTCCTGAATAGGCTGCGATGGCGGCATGTGCCAAGACCCAGCCAACCACTGCCCCTATAACTGCGACCAGTAGACTTTCAAAAATAATGATATTCGTCACAGTGGTTCGACGCGCTCCCAAGGCTCTCATCACTGCTATGTCTCTTCGGCGATCATTCATGGAGTTGTAGATCGCGACAAGAATTCCGACAGCGGCAACAATACATGTGATGAGTGTGATGATTAACATCGCATTTTTGAGAGGGCCGACGATTAACCCCATCAACTTGTTGATTTCACCAACGGGTGCGGCGGCTTGTGCTCGAAAACCTTCGTTAATCGCATTCTGCATACTGGGTGCAAAAATAATATTTTCTGTTCTTACCAGTAACGAAGTGACTTCACGTTCGGCAATGGACAGCAATCGATAGTCATCCGGTTTAGCAACACGGTCGCTCACATCGGCGGATTCTACGGCTTCGGACTGCTCACTCTCCTCTGGCGTGTCGCTTTCTTCTAGCGGCTTGGCATGACCATCCATCAAGTAGAAACCCTCGAGGTTCACAAAGGCTGCTCGGTCATTCGGCGTCCCAGTGGGATCCATCACGCCCACAATGGTGAAACCGAGATCATGGCCATGCCCGGTGGGATCTCCGTGGGTTGGGAAAAACTCATCCCCAATCCCTACATTCATTTCCTTCGCGACTCGTGAACCGACAACTGCTTCGAAGTAGCTATGCTCTTCGGAAAACTCTTTGAATGCCCTACCGATCGAGAAAGTGAACTCTTGCTCGAGGGTCGGCCCATGACGCAGTTTTTCGAAGAAAAGAGGTGTCGTCCCCACCACTCGGAATTCACCAAAGTAATCTCCGAGCGCTAGAGGGATCGCGTAACCGTCACCGATGAATGGAGCGTATCGACCACCCCGCTCTTTGAGCGATTCATCACCGCGGAATCGATCGACCAGCTCAGTTCTTTTTTCTTTCGAGAGGAATTCTAAGTATTCTGTGTACGGTAGATTCTCAATAGGTTGACTGAGATAAAAAACGCTATTGAGCGTCAATTGCAAAGGGCTGCCTTTTGGACCCACCACAAGGTTGTAGCCAACGGATGCATTGCGAGTGAACGCCTCACTGATCACACCGTAGACCGACAAAACTAAGACGACCAATCCCACTCCAAGTGAAAGGGACAGTGTGGTGAGGATACTGGATAGAGCTCGGTGACAGAAATTACGCCAAGCAATTTGAATGAGATTCATGATTCGTTTGCCGCACAAATAGTTGGATGGTTGGAGACCCTACTGTCGGATAGGGTCAGTTTCTGATGCTTTCAGGCTCTAATGCCGGCTTTAGGTTTTGGAAACTACCAGGTTGATTTCGTCTAAGCGGTCGGTGCGACCAAACCGTGATGCAATTTGCATGTCATGAGTAACCATCAGTAACGCGATGTTTTCGTTTCTGCATGACTCACCAATGAGATCCAGCACACTTTCTGCACTCTTTGGATCAATATTGGCGGTGGGTTCATCAGCGAGTAAAAGACGAGGCTTAGCGGCCATTGCGCGAGCGATCGCGACACGCTGTTGTTGACCGACCGATAGCTGACCGGGTCGGTAATTTTCGCGTTCTGACAAGCCAACTCGATTGAGAAGTTCCCTTGCACGTTGGTTGTCTGCTTTACCCGCACCAAATGTCATCCCAAGTCGGACATTCTCTAACGCGGTGAATGCTGGGAGTAAATTAAAGGTTTGGAAAACATACCCGATCGAATGAGCACGGAATCGGTCGCGACCCTGCTCACTGAGCTTGGTCAAATTAATTCCGTCCACACTAATGGAACCCCCGTCAGCGGAGAGCAATCCGGCTATCAGATGAAGGAGGGTCGTTTTCCCGCCACCACTTTGGCCAATCAAAGCCACCTGTTCGCCTTCATTGACGACTAGCTTGGGGATATCCAAGACTTGGATGGATCCCCCAGCAGGTTGCGGAAAGCTTTTGGTTACGTCCGTTATCTCTAATGTTTTAGTCATCTTCTTCTCATCGCTCGCTGCAGTCCTCGATCGGTATCTCGCTTTTTAAGCGACTGCCTTTTGTCGTGTAATTTTTTACCTTTTGCCAAACCCATCACGCACTTAGCGATACCACGATCGTTGAAATAGACGTGTAAGGGTACCAAGGTCAAGCCACGTTCATGGGCTCGACCAGCGAACTTGTCAAACTCTCTCCGATGCACCAATAGCTTTCGGGGTCTTCTGGGGTCATGATTCCACATCCCCGCATTCTTGTAATGAGAAATATCGGATCCGATTAGCCAGAGTTCTTTGTCTTTGACACGAATATAAGCTTCGTCAAGTGATAACTTACCTTCTCGCATCGACTTCACCTCACTGCCCATCAGCATCATCCCGCACTCCATTGATTCAAGGATTTCGTAGCGATGGCGAGCCTTTCGGTTTTCCGATACCGAGGTGAATTGGGTATTCGCTGACTTTTTGGATGCGGCTCCACCTTTCTTATTTTTGCTTTTTTTCTTTGACATCAGTTCTTTCAACTGGTGGAGGCTGGTGGATCGCTACATGAGCAGGCGGATCCCCAGGTTTAACAAACGCAAGTTGCAAGGTTAACTCCGATCCCTTGATGATTTCAATCGGGGTCGACGCTCTTTAGCGGGGTATCGTTGGGCCGGCTACTTTAGATTGGAGCCTGCCGATCGAAAAAACCCCACCATAGTCAACAGTTCGACAAATCATGAATCCAACACCATGTTCTTGTTGGCATTTCATCCTACAATGCGGTACTCACACCGGTTTAGTTCGATCTTTTTCCAAATTCGGTCACATTATGGCATTTCGCTTGCCCGTTGTTTCTCCGCCGGAATTTCCAGAGGATGCGCCAGTCAGCGCGTCAGGAAGGCTCCCCAAGTGGCTACGACGCCCGATTCCAAAAAGTAATGCGAATCACCTAACTCAGGGTTTGCTGGATGAACTCCGGCTTGAAACCGTTTGTGATAACGCTAAGTGCCCCAATCGGATGGAGTGTTACAGTCAGCAGACCGCCACGTTCATGATTCTGGGCAATGTCTGTACTCGGCCTTGTGGTTTTTGTGCCGTACACCGGGGGAAGCCCCCTGAATTGCCCGAGCAGGATGAACCCACTCGAGTGGCTGAGGCTGCCGCCAGGTTAGGCTTGAAGCACGTGGTGATCACAAGCGTTACTCGAGATGATCTTCCTGACGGGGGTGCTGAGCATTTTTATCAATGTGTGGTCGCCGTTAGAGAACGAACTGGGGCAACGACTGAGGTGCTCACACCCGATTTTGTCCACTGTAAACCGGCTCTGAAACGCGTCGCTGAGGCAAGGCCGGATGTTTTCAACCACAACATGGAGACTGTACCTAGGTTGTATCGGCGTATTCGTGGTCCAAAAAGCGATTACCGGTGGACACTCGGCATGATGCGTCAGATTAAGGAGTACGAACCGTCCATCAAAACCAAAAGTGGATTGATGTTGGGACTGGGGGAGGAGCGAGGCGAATTGCTCGATGCACTGGCCGATCTTCGAGACCACGATGTGGACTTCCTTACGTTAGGGCAATACCTTCAGCCCGGAGAAAAGTACCTTCCTGTAGTGCGTTATGTACCTCCTGAGGAATTCGACGAACTTGGCGAACTCGCCAAGGCGATGGGATTCAAGAAAGTCGCCAGTGGTCCTTTTGTGCGAAGTAGCTATCACGCACGAGATATGGCTGAAACCGAGGTCTAATGTTCTAAGTCCGGATCTCTTGGCTTCCGGGAGTTCAACCTGCTGAGTTATTCGCTGCTTTCGGCGTCCCCCGCTCATTTATACCGCGTCGATCAGAACAAAAAAACGGTGCATTCCTTGGGGGGAATACACCGTTGATCGTTGTAGATTTGCAGGATCAAGCAAAGAGATGCTTTGATCGTGGTGACTAATCGAGGAAGCCAACTAGGTCTTGGCTGCGACTTGGTTGCTGCAATTTTCTGACAGCTTTAGCTTCAATTTGTCGAATGCGTTCTCGGGTCACTTTAAAGATATGACCTACCTCTTCGAGCGTGTAGCTGTATCCATCACCGAGTCCGTAACGCAATTTGATGATTTCACGTTCGCGATACGACAAAGATTTCAAGACGTTAGTGATTCGATCACGTAGCATTTCTTGGGTCGCACCAATTTGAGGACTTTCCGCAGTGCCGTCGGGTAAGAGATCGCCGAATTGGCTGTCTTCGCTATTACCGACCGGCCTGTCCAGGGAAATTGGGAATCGGCTCATCGTCAAGACACGGCGAGCTTCTTCGACCGTTACATCGGCGCGTCTCGCAGTCTCTTCAATGGTTGGTTCCCGGCCGAGTTCCTGAAGTAGTTGTCGAGCGACGTTGCGAACTCTGCTCATGGTTTCCACCATGTGCACAGGAATTCTAATCGTTCGACTTTGGTCGGCGACTGCTCGTGTAATGGCTTGGCGAATCCACCAAGTCGCGTAGGTACAGAATTTGAAACCACGGCGGTACTCAAATTTGTCCACTGCTCTCATCAGGCCGGCATTACCCTCTTGAATCAGATCAAGGAAAGAGAGCCCACGGTTGCGGTATTTCTTTGCAATCGAAACGACGAGCCGGAGATTTCCTTCGCTTAGTTCTCGTTTTGCTTGCTGATATTCGGAGTAAACCTTCTTCAGCATTTCGCATCGATTACGCAGCGAGGTGGGGGTCTCTTGGCAAGCAGTGAGAATTTGACGTCGCTCGTGCAGGAGTTGATCGCGTACTTCTCGTCCATGCTTGGTCCGCTTCTGATCCGAAATCTCAAAATCAATTTCAGTGAGTCGAGCGGAGAACTTCTCAAGCAATTCGATGCGTGTCTCGATGCGTTGGGTACGCAAGCCTAATTCTTCGATCAGCCTAACGGCGCGTCGGCGTCGTCGAGCTAGAGCCTTCCAAGCTTCGGCTCGACGTCTCTTGGAAGCACTCTGGCTCAGTGAGATCTTCCAGTCATGCCGATTGCGACGTAAAAGCGTTTGCAGAGTGGTCAGGTTGTGGGGCAGTCGACCGATGATCTGCTCCTTCTCGAGACGATCAGTCACCGAGACTTGGACTGTGCGGTCAAACGGAAGCTGGCCTCGGTACACCTTTTTCAGTGTTTTGTAGGCTTCTACTAGCACAAAGTGGTTCTCGAGAAGTTTTGTGCGGAAACGTCTACGAGTCTCTTCAATGCGTTTTGCGAGTTCGATTTCCTGCTTCCGTGTAAGGAGAGGAAGTTCCACCATCTGCGTCACAGACATTCGAACAGGATCATCGGACCAAGTTTCCGTCTCCTCACCAGCAAGCAATTCATCGGGGCTGTCCAGTTGGACCTCTCCGTCAGCTTGTTCCGCCATGGCGACAGCGACATTGTTATCTTCGTTATCGTCTACGGGCAATTTCCGGAAGCCACCGGTCATTGCCTCGGTGCTCTGGTCTGCTGCTGCTTCAAATTCGTCAAGTAAGTTATCGAACAAGACGGGGACTCCTGCGGATACGGTTGGTGGCTTTGTATTTTCTGGCGAGGCTTTTCGGTTTCAGTTCGGAAGACGTTGGTGATCAGGCGGATATGGCGTGCAGAGGAAAAGGTATGTCCGTTTTCATCGTTTCACGGGTGTTTGACTGCTGATGAGCCTCTTGTCTTCGTCTTCACTTACCAACGATTTCGTCAGTAGCTCTATCGCTTCTGACGGGGACACGTTTGGTCATGTGGACTCACTCGGTGTAGTGAATGCTTGGGGTCGTTTGAATCGGAATCACTATTGGGGACGGGCATGGACTATCGGGTTGGGTAGGTTCGCGTCCTGCGATATTAAGCTTTTCCGTTTATGACGGGTGTTATCAGAGAGCACCAAAGTAGATCGACCTGTTATCAATGAGTCATGCCTGAACGGCGTTTCAGAACATAGTGTCTGCAACGGGTTACGAGGCACCTAGCCAATCCTATCCCGCTCAGAGCGTTCCTAACTCTAGCACTCGATCACTCGTTACTCAGCAAACCCACATGAAATGGAAAAACTTTATGTTTGGGTAGCAAATGCCGTTTATCGAAGCTTTTACGGTACCGTTACTACAGATCCGACCTTAACCCGGATTGAGACGACCTTAATACTGGAAAGGGACCTGTCACTCAGTGATCCGGCTGGTTCTTCCCGCGATTGGGTAACCCATTCACGTTTGCGTTGATTTCGCGTGACGACGAGTCGTTTGCACGAACCAACGTTTGAAACTAACCGTAATGAAGGGCCTTTTCCGTAAAAATAAAAAGCTTGCGTTTTTATGGCTTTGCCTTCCCGGCAACAAATCAGCAGGTCGTGTCCACGCATTGAGGCAACGAAATTCCTTTCCGTTGCGATTTCCGAACAAATGAGTTCGCTATGTTGCCGACTTAGTCCACAATAGTGGAGCGGCGTTTGGGGCGGGTGTTGCTGTTTGCTGCCCTATATTTTAGTTAGACACCTCCGTTGGTCTAGACGACTCTACTTGAATTCTTCACGAAATATGTACTTGCTACCCTGCCCACAGTGCGAAAAGTCTCTCCAAGTTGCCCCAGCGAAAGCGGGGGGATTGCTGGCATGCCCAGCATGCCAAGCTTCTGTGCAGGTACCCAAGCTAGGGGAGTTGAAGAGCCTACCCTTGGCAGACGATGCCACAGAGCCCTCCGCAGCGGTGAAAAACTCCCGAGAAATGACCGTTTTTGCGAGAGCTCTTTTTCTCGTCTCGGGTCTGACCGCAATCGTCTGTCTTTTGGTTGCTAGCTTTTGCGGGATTCGTTGGGCAATGCTTCCTGTCCCGAATTCGACAGTGGGCCACATTGAGAGCACTCGAGCAGATATGAAGTCATTTACCGCTGCCGAGCTGATACGTGCTTACGAGGAAATGGAGAAGACTCCGATCGACCTCGTACTTCCATACGTCTACAAAACCAATGAGAATATAAGAAACCGTTGGGGAAAAAATGCTTTGTATTCCGGATCTGCCGGATTCCTCGCGGTGGCCCTCGCTGCTTTCTTTGCAACGACTGGGCGTAAGCGGGCTCAGTGATGTTTTTACTTCTGTACTAAGGAGTACGTCTCAAGACGTAAACCACATCCTCGCAGGCTCCATCCACTTCGATCGGATCATGGAGGTCGTATGCGAAACTGTAGGTTTCTGCTACTTCCCAGCACCCACTTGACCGAATGAGTCTTCTCATTTGTGTTGCTGTATAGCTGCGAAGCACCAATTCGTCCAAAATTCGAAAACTACCCGATGGACGGTGGACATCAAATTGAATTCCGAACCGTTCCACCCGATTTTTTGGATCGCGTTTTTTAGTCCACATATGAGTGTTGATCGCAAGATGTCCACGTCTCGCTGACCAAGACTCGGTCTCACTTGGGGGTACGGTGGAAGGGGTGAGGTGTACACCGAGTAAATACAAGCCACCCGGTCGAATGGTTACCCCCATGCATTGAAGATGTTCCCTGGCGGTCGATTCGCTGTCCAGGTGACGGAAGCTGTTGATGGTATTGAAACCAATGTCATAGCTTTTCTTGACTGTAAAGTCTGCCATGTTGGCCACAAAGGTAGAGGCATCGAAGCCTTGTCGCTTGAGTCGCGCGTTACAGAACTCAATCGCCTTCTCATTTAAATCGAGGCCCGCCACTTCGTAGCCACGTTTAGCTAAAGCGTGAATCAGTCGCCCAGTTCCGCACGCAGGTTCAAAGAAACGTTTAGGGGCTCGATCCATAAAGAGATCACCGCAACCCAGGATAAATTGGATCTCTGCTGCACAGTCAGCTCCGAAGACCAAGTCATAGTATTTTGGATGATCGTAGATAGATTCTTCGACGACCTCGAGGGAAACGGGAGCATTGTATTTTTCGTTCGTCACGCGATCACTCGAGGAAAAAAGAAATTGGATCCAAAAGAGGGTTACGAGGCTCTCAACGAACAGGGTCGAGTCCGATGGCTCGCCGAATCAGCCCAACGTGTCCAGCATGAATCTGTTCATGAAGCGAGCAGAAAAGGACCGCCCCTAGTTTGTTGGGATAAGCTGCGTATGGCATTTCCACCGCTTCAAGAAGGGTTTTTGCTTCTACTTTGGCGAGCTCACCCATCGCACGTTGGTGAACTTCATCGAGTCTCTCAAGCAATTCCTCCGCACTGGGTTGCTTGTCTTGTGATGCAGAGGGTGTGGATTGGCGACTATAAGCTTTGCGAAATCGACTCGGGATGAGGTCCAGATCATCGGGGTCACGACCGCGAATCCGGAACATCAAGAGTCCATACTGGCTAACCGCCAGGTGTCCCACTTGCCAGGCCACATTGGTGGGTAATCCCTCAGGAATGACAAACCAGTCACTCTTCGGCGTTGCTTCAAGAAGCTCCAGCGTGTAATTCCGCGCAAATTGGATTTGCCGCACGGCTGAATCTAAAATTGTCGGAACCTGATCCACCGTGAGTGTATCTGTCATCGGTTAGCTGTGTCCTATGCGGCCGTTCGTTGTCTAACTCTTCCGCAGGATGATAGCAAACTCACTGATGCCTGCGATCCCCAACGAACACGGTTCATTGCCGATGGAGTCAGGCAGCGACCTGTTTGTTTGCCGAAGGTGCATTTTCAGAGGCGGTCGCTTCATCGGGATCATGTGCGTTTTGCAGCTGATTCCAAGTTTCCTGTAATCGATTCTTGAAATGCTCGACGGTTTCACCTTCATCCATCATCATCGGATCAGAAAAATAAAGGTCAATCCGGGTGAAGGGTACAGGGATTTGAAATCGATCCCACGTACTCTTGAGGATGAAGCGATATCTCGGTCGGCCTAGGGCCAGCACTACGGCTGAATGGCTCTTGGCGGCCAGCATCGCGACACCCGGTTGCACACGATCCTTCGGGCCGCGGGGGCCATCAAAGGCAAGCATGGCTGAATTACCGCCAATCACGTGCTTAATGAGGGCCTGCAAAGCGGGGCCACCACCTTTTCTGCCCGTACCGCTGCTGCCGCGGATGGGAACATGACCGCACCATTTCAGCATCGGTACTACCAAACCACCATCGAGTGATCGGGAAACCATTGCACCGGTGCCCAGCTCTCCATCAATCAATACGCTGATCTGATAGGCGTGTCCTGTGCCGAAGACGTACCTGTATCCCAGGTCGCTAACCGCTTGTCTTTGATCATTGTGAAGATGAATTCGACAAGTGATTCGCAGAGTGACTCCGTAGGCTCCTAAAAGGATTCCGGCAAATTGAGTCAACAAGCGTTTCATGGGTGCGTTTTTTGAGTGACTGTCATCATTAACGGGACACATTTTCGATTTCCGAAGCGTAGCCAATTTTCGTGACGTGTACGACATTGATTTCTCCAGAAGCGAGTAGAGAAATTGGGCCGGAAAGAGGGCGTATTCCCTAGATTGTGTCCACGATCTTCGGATCCACGTGGTGGGGAATGTCTTTGCCATTCTGTGAGAAACCTGTTTGGTGCTTCCTAACCCTCCGGTCTAGGGGTAGGCAGGAAGACGCTTGGCATCACCTTAGAACGATCGATTGATTCTGATTGGCAGCGTGCGTCACACCTGTCACAATAGGTCAGAAAATTCGGTTTTCTGAGCGGGTCCGATAAGGTAAACGCCCATCCACCTTGCCGCCCTGTTTCTTTTTAGTCGTCCTGAATTACTCGAGTCACTCAAGAATGTGTATCAAGCTGCCATTGGTTTCCGCGATAGCCTATTCTCTCGGGCTACTTCTTGTCGGGAACGCTTCCATGCTGCAGGCTCAGCAAGCCTCGAATGAGGCTGTTGATTTTGTGCAAGATGTTAAACCCATTCTTGCGAAACATTGCTATGCCTGTCACGGTCCCGATGAGTCGGAGGGAGGACTGAATCTATCAACCAAGCGCACGGCGTTTGCTGAGACCGATTCTGGCTCCCACGCGATTGTCCCCAGTGATCCCGCAGCGAGTGAAATCTTAGTTCGGGTCACCTCAAATGATGAGTTTGATCAGATGCCTCCCGAAGGAGAACGGCTCACTCCGTCGCAAGTTGAAATTCTTAGGCAATGGATCCAACAGGGAGCCACTTGGGATGAGCATTGGGCATTCAAGCCGATGCAAGTGATCCCGGTACCCGAAGTGAATGATCAAGAATGGGCCAAGCATCCCATCGATGCATTCATTTACTCATCTTTAGATTCAGCTGGCCTTCGACCCAATCCGCCGGCGAAGCGACAAGATCTTCTTCGTCGCGCTTTCTACGATCTTACCGGACTCCCTCCAAGTGCTCAGCTGATTAAAGAGTTTTCAGAGGACCCTTCCTCAGAGACCTTTGCAAAGCATGTAGAAGATCTTCTGGCTTCGCCACACTACGGAGAACGTTGGGGGCGTCACTGGTTGGATCTGGTTCGTTATGCGGAGACAAATTCCTACGAACGTGATGGACCGAAGCCAAACGCGTGGAAGTATAGGGATTATGTGATTCGTTCTTTCAATGAAGACAAACCATATGACCGCTTCGTTGCGGAGCAGCTTGCGGGGGATGAATTGGATCAAGTCACGAAAGAGACCCTTACTGCTACAGGATATTATCGACTTGGGATATGGGACGATGAGCCAGCAGATCCCAAATTAGCGATTTACGACGAACTCGATGACATTCTGACGACCACCAGTCAAGTCATGCTGGGGCTCACCATCAATTGTGCCCGTTGTCATGACCACAAGATTGATCCTATCCCTCAGAAGGATTACTACAGCCTTCTCAGTATGTTTGCGGACGTGACGAGCTGGGGTAGTCGCGGTGACCAGCGCAGCAACAATCAGATTGATGTTTCTTCGGATGAACTCAACGAACGTTATCGTTCGAATGATGAAGCAAAACGAAAGATCGATTCTGAGATTCGTGAAATGGAGCAAGCTGGAATCGCGACGATGTCCGCTCCAGATCAGAGAGCAACTGAAGGCCCGCGTAAGCAGCGTGAAGATGTCTTAAAGGCAAAGCTCAAGGATCATCTTTCAGAAGAGCAATGGACTGCATACCAAGGCCTCAAGTCCGAGCAAAAGAGAATCGAGCAAGAGGCTAGGTCTCTTCCTCCTCGGGAAATGGTAATGGGTCTCGCTCGAACCCAAGAACCCAAGCAGATGTTTGTTTTGCAACGTGGTAGCCCGCACGTTCCCGGTGAACCCGTCGGCCCAGATTTTCCCGAAATTTTTAACTCAGAAAGTCTCGCTCTTACATCACTGAAGCCAAGCGA
>JAAXIK010000198.1 GCA_012270385.1 Rubripirellula sp.
CCGCGTCGGGCGCCCCTCCCAGCGATCAGACACCGCTGCCAGCGCCGCGATTGGACGCTTACCCCTAAGCTCCTGCCCCCTCCACAATGGACCGTGAAAGCAAGGCAAACTCTCCTAATGATCAGGATCGCGGCTCCGTAGGCACTGAGGGTGATCCAAGCCGGCTAGAACAAAGACAATCTTACTTTTCTGCTCCGATGAGAATTAGGCCTGAGGGAAATCTAGTCGATGACGCAAGATGGCGACTTCAGAACGCAGCCGATTCCACAGCTCTACTCCCGGGCAATTCCGGAGTGAGGCAGAGCGGCGATGAATGGGAGTCTGCCGGCGATCGCAGACCTGTTTCAGGTGACGATCGGAATGACCCACAGCAGGTAACTCCGAGTTTGGAGGAACTCTTGAGGAGCGAGAATTTTGTGAGCGCCGAACCGATCGCGGCACCGCGGGACTACCGTCCCAGCTACTCGCGAATCCGCCAGACCGGTGTTCGCCCTCTTGGACACACTACGACGATTCAACAAGACGCATCACTACCCAGTCAACCTACCGTCGTTATCACCGAAAAGCCCAGTGAGACGCAGTTGACTGACCTGACAGCCATCTCTATCAGGCTTCATCAGGAACGCGAAAGTTCATCGGATTCGCAGATCAGCCGGCCATGGATACGGCAGCCAAATTCTGCCCGTTAACATCGCCGTGGCTTACCTATAGTACGTCATCACAAGGTATGACTACCTCCTTTCCTATCATGGATGAGGAAAGCCTAGGTAAACGAGCTAGCTTGATTTGCAACCTTTGATCAAGCCTCAATGTCTCAATGTATCGAGCTCTGCAGGCGATTGTTTGCTATGGACGATACGGAGAATCACCGAGTGTTACGTGATTCACGGATTCGCCCGTCATTTCCTGGGCAGGATATTCACACTACGCTGTTACCGGTTGGCGAGCAATCGGTAATGAGGCATGTTTTGGCGGGGAGACAAACAGTATGGATAACGGCAAAATTTCTAGTGTCTTTGATGAGTTGGCCGATCTACTCGAGTTTCGGGGTGAAAACCCGTTTCGAATTCGCGCCTACAGGAATGGTGCCAAAGCGATTCGGGATTTAAACGAGTCGGTGGCGAATCTGCTTTCTGACTCAAAGCGTGATTTGGCATCGATTCCCGGGATTGGTAAGACTCTGGTCGATAAGACGAAGGTCTTGGTCGAAACTGGTAGTTTACCCCAGCTAGAAAAGCTCCGAAGCGAAGTCCCCGATGTCGTGCTTTCTATGGCTCGCATCCCAGGGCTGGGCGCGAAAAAAGCAGTGGTGCTGCACAAAGAATTGAAGCTCAAAACCTTGGACGATCTGCGACGTGCCTGTGAGCAAGACGCAGTGAAAGTCTTGAAAGGTTTCGGTGCCAAGACTCAGCAGGTGATCCTCGACGGATTGGAGATTGCCGAAGCGGCGGCGGAACGTATCTATTGGGCAAAAGGTGATCAATTGGCGGTCGCCATTGGGCAACACATGCATGATTGTGAGGCAATCACGAAAATGGAATGGGCCGGTAGTTACCGGCGGGGTCGAGAGACGATAGGTGACCTTGATCTATTGGTGGTTGCCACGGACCGTAGTCAAGTGATGGATCATTTTGAAGCATTCCCGCAACGTTCCATGACGATTCTCCGTGGCGATACCAAAGTATCCATTCGAGTGGGTAAAGCTTTTCAGGTGGATTTAAGACTTGTTGAGGAATCTGAATTCGGTGCCGCGCTTCAATACTTTACCGGCTCACAGGCTCATAACGTGCACGTTCGCAGGCTTGCAAAACAACTTGGCTTGAAAGTGAACGAGTACGGTGTCTTCCGTATCGAGAATGAAACACGAGTCGCTGGGGCTACTGAAGTGGAGGTCTATCAATCGATCGGTTTGCCGTGGATCCCTCCAGAACTACGTGAGGACCGACAGGAATTTCAAGATAACGAATCGAGTTGGGATGATCTGTTGCAGCTTGAACAGGTGCGCGGAGACCTACATATGCACACCACGGCAACCGATGGGGAAGCAACGATTCGCGAGATGGCGGATGCTGCGATTGCGCGTGGGCTGAGCTACATTGCCATCACCGATCATAGTCAGCGAGTATCCATGGCGATGGGACTCGATGCGGATCGTCTGAGAGAACAATGGCGTTGCATTGATGAAATTCGCCCCGAGTATGAAGGCCGTTTGATCATTTTAAAGGGGATCGAGTGCGATATTCTTGAGAAGGGAGGTATGGATCTTCCAGATGATTGTCTTGCTGAAGCGGATTGGGGTCTTGCGAGTATTCACTACGGCCAGAAGCAGTCAAGGGAGCAGATTACTGATCGAATGCTTGGTGCTGTTGAAAATCCTCACGTCGACTGTATCGCTCATCCGACCGGGCGATTACTGAACCGGCGTCATCCCTATGAAGTGGATATGGAAGCGGTCATGGATGCGGTTCAGGCGAATCGAAAACTCATGGAGTTGAATGCCAACCCAGCACGCCTCGATCTCAATGATGTTCATTTGGCAGCGGCCAAAAGAAGAGGGATACCAATCGTGATTAGCACTGACGCCCATTCAATCGATGGTATGGATGTGATGAGGTACGGTGTTTTGCAGGCGAGGAGAGGAGGCCTGACCGGGGCAGATGTCGCCAATACCATGGAATGGCTCAACATGCAGTCTGCCTGGATGCAATAGCTAACGAAGGAACGTCTGCGGTGAACACCCGAAGCGGGAGACGACTCATCGTGTCAGTTAGACGTTTTAGTTTGTCCGAGCACTCCTGGTCTTATACAAGCCAGAGATTAGAAAGGCGATGATCAAACCCATGATCAGAAGAGGGATTGCATGTGCGGGTTCGCTGAAATAATGGGATGAACCCGATTCGCCGTGGCCCGGATGAGCTTCGAGCCTTGGGGCGAAGCTGAGGACGGCAATAGTGCAGAGGCACGAGCGGAGAGAAGAGATGAGTCGCACGTTGATGACCAGGTTCAGTGGGTAACTTGTTACGGCTAATTTTCACGAGTAGCCAAATTTAACCAATGCGGTATTTTGAGGCGATAGAGATCTGCGAACGCATTGCAAACTCAGATTTACAATTTCGTGGTCTCATGACTCTACTGCCATGATGGAAGCTCAGGTCTGGACGTCGGATCGGTGGTTGCTGTCCATCGTGCAGCTAGCTTGAGGGCAGCTCGTTAGATTTCTGATCCAGACAGGTTTCATCCAAAAAGGATTGTGTGCTAGCAAAACTTCGGCAGTGTTGTTGGATTGCCTGCTCTGAATCCGGTGCGTGTGCGGACAGAAAAGAGAGTAGACAGGTGATCCATGGTTGCTGATCTTTGTGATTCTCAGTCAAATCCAATTGTTTACAGATATCCGGAATGAGAACGCTTAGATCCGTGGTTGATGAGTTTAGTTTTTGCACAAGCAGGAGACCATACTCACCGAGTTGACCAATGAGTCGCTTGATTTTTTTTATATGTTTGGAGAGTGGCATCCCGAGGTCGACCGCTGAGTGTATTGCTTCCACTGCGATGGCGATGTCACGATGACCGATCAGTTGGTCAATGCGCTGCTTTAAAGCTTCCGAAGCGGGTGCAATCTGACCTAAAAGTTTTGATGCTGCATGAATAAGGCTTGGATCTTTGCTCCGGCTAATCTTCAGAGTTGCCTTTTCGATCTGATGAGGTATCTGTTTTTGGATGAGGATGGCTTCTATCGCTGCAAGCGCGAAGTCGGGGGAATCGCCTTCCAACCAGCTTTTCAGTTTCTGTGGATCACATTTTGAACTCGGTATCTGAATGGCGTCAAAGAGCCGATTCTCCCTCGGCGTGATCGCTCTGCTTTTGACAACGTATTCGGCGACTTGCCGAGAGTCAGGACGTAGCCGATCCAGCCAGTTGTCAGGGATCTCAGGCTTTAAGGTTTTGAGTGTACCGAGTGCGTACCCGATCTCTTCAGCGGTGTAGTAGCCGGAGCGGGATAATGTCCATCCACTGTAGCCGACAAGTGACCATTGCGAGTCATAGAGGCTTGCGTCACTCGCGAGAAAACCGAAACCACAACAGATCGGAAGGAGCTGAGTGGTGACAGGATTTAAATCCAAGGGATGTTTGGGTTCAATTTGATGCCAAAAATGAACAGAGTATTGAAAGGCGATTTCCATGGTGAGTCGCAATGGATCTGCGATGAGTTGGTCGCTTAACTCTACCTTCGCCGCTCTATGGTTTGAGCTACTTCGTTTTTTACTTTCTTCTTCAGGGTCCGCGCCGTGATATCGGGATAGGGTATCGAGCGAATCTGCAGCAACGATCACCAAGCTTGGGTAGGTCTGGCAATCGGGCATTGCTTTGCGCACTGCCTGTTCAACTACCGAGATGAGGTCATCGTCGTTGGTTTTTCCTGGCAGAGCATAGTCGCCTATCAAATCATGAAGGTCGATGAACCATTCTGCTTGCTGGATCCGATGGGATCCGATGATTTCGACAGTGCGTCGAAGAAGAAGTTCAAGATCGACCCTTTGCCTAGCACTGAGAGGTTGGCGTTTATCGCGGCGCCAAAACATATTTGTCTCCCTCTCTCTTTTCCGTACCGAGTAGATCGATCTAAGCGTGATGAACGTAAATTAGTCATCGAATTGTCACACGATGCTCGGGTTTTCACAAGTAACGAATTCACCCATCGAAGTCTTGCTGGTTTCGAGGGTATTCGAGTCGTCCTTCCCTTCTCCGTGATCAAGGATCGCGTTATCCTTTTGGTGGGCAGAAACTTAGTTCTCATGGGATTGACCGTCGCTTTTGGTGGAATCAGGTCGTGGCTAATACGAAGCCAAAAGAACCATAAGACGGATTTCAGTTCAGCCCGCATCGCTCATTGCAGGAGGTGGCTTCTGCTGAATGATCCATGAATCGAGAAGACACAGTTCCAGGCAATCCGCACCCAGTTGGAAAGAGACAGATGAAATCAGATGTTTTCCGTGGTTGTATTCCCGCTTTGATGACCCCCTGCACTGCAGATCGAAAGCCCGATTTTGATGCTTTGGTTGCCAAGGGGACAGAGCTTCAAGGGATGGGAATGCCAGGAGTTGTTTATTGGGGGTCAATGGGTGATTGGCCACTGCTGAGTGATTCCCAGCGTCAAGAAGGTGTGGCTCGTGTGGTTGAGGCCGGAGTGCGGGTGGTTGTTGGAACGGGGGCTCAGAATTCTTTGATCGCTTGTGAACATGCTGCACATGCTCAATCTGTTGGTGCTGATGGATTAATGGTTATCCCCCGCGTCCTTTCTCGAGGTACTTCCGCTGCGGCCCAATATGATCACTTTTCGGCAATCCTCTCTGCTGCTCCGGAGCTACCTGCTGTCATCTATAACAGTCCGTACTATGGCTTTGAAACGAAAGCCGACTTGTTCTTTCGCCTTCGAGACCAACATCCCAATCTAGTGGGCTTTAAGGAGTTCGGTGGCGCTGCCTCGTTAAGCTATGCCGCTGAAATGATCACGCATGCGAGCGATGATCTCTTGCTGATGGCTGGAGTGGATACTCAGGTCTATCATGGGTTCTTGCATTGCGGTGCAGTGGGGGCCATCACGGGAATTGGCAATTGTTTGCCTACACAGGTGCTCAAGTTGATTGAGTTGTGTCAGGCTGCTGCAAAGGGTGATCCTGCGGCTAGACAGTATGCTCAAGAGTTGAATGAAGCTCTCATCGTATTATCGACTTATGATGAGGGACCTGATCTCGTGCTCTTCTACAAGTATCTTCTGGTTCTGCTAGGTGATGAGAAGTACCAATATCATTTCATCCCAACCGACCGACTGAGTGACAGTCAGAGACAATTTGCTGAGCAGCAACTGCGGCTATTCCTGGCGTGGTGGGAAGCTTGGGAGGGTAAAGCTTATTCCGGTTGAGTTGATGACGACAGTCTTCCGATAGTCGAACACCACTCCAAAGCCAACAGGTCGTTGGCTTGTACTGAGGAGAAGAGGAACACGTATGACTCGTGAAATTGAGTTTGTCGATTCGCATACCGCCGGGGAACCGACTCGAGTGATTTTTGAAGGAGGTCCCGATCTTGGTTCGGGGCCACTGCCTGAACGACTCGAGCGATTTCGTGAGGATCATGACGCGCTTCGTATGGCTACGGTCACCGAACCGAGGGGTGCTGATGTGCTTGTTGGTGCCCTGCATTGTGAGCCCTCCGACGAGTCCTGTGATGCCGGTGTTATCTTTTTCAATAATGTGGGTTACCTCGGGATGTGCGGGCAGGGACTGATTGGGTTTGTCGAAACACTCCGTTATCTAGGCAGGGTCGAATCCGGAGTCTGTAGGGTGGAGACACCCGTGGGGATCGTTGAAGCCAAAGTCAATGATGCAGGTGCAATCACTTTTGATAATGTGGTCAGTTATCGTAAAGCGGACCGAGTTGAGCTGAACGTTTCTGGTTATGGTTCGGTTTTAGGAGATGTCGCTTGGGGTGGGAATTGGTTCTTTCTGACTCGCGAGCCACGGCCTAAATTATCCTTCAATTCCATTCCTGAGCTTCTGGATTTGACCAGGGCGATTCGAGAGGCCGTCAATCAACAGGGGTATCCGGAGGTAGATCATATTGAGATCTTCGGAGACCCGATTCGACAGGGCAATCAATCTCGCAATTTTGTTCTCTGTCCCGGCTTAGAGTATGACCGGTCCCCCTGTGGCACCGGGACGAGTGCAAAGCTCGCCTGCCTTGCTGCTGACGGTTCGCTTGCTCCGGGAGAGAAATGGGTGCAGGAAGGGATTATTGGGACGTCGTTCACGGGATGTTTTCAGTTGTCAGAGTAGCAAGAGAATCGGAT
>JAAXIK010000005.1:0-4287 GCA_012270385.1 Rubripirellula sp.
ACGACACGACTCCTGGTCACCATTTGGCCTGCATCAGACGGAAGGAGACGAGTGATCGTGGTACCCTCTTCAGATGCCCTCGGAGTGGGTGAAAGGAGCAAACCTGAAGACCGCTTTATCTGACCGATATCGATTTGTTTGGTTCCGAATACTTCCTGTTGAGAGAAGCCCTTGGGACGCCCACCTGGCATTGGTGGCTCTGCAACGGGATCAATCGATTCAAGATTCGTCGTCTTGCGATACTTGGCCGAGGTTGAAGCGATCAGCTCCCCATCTATCCATAATCGGCTCAACCCTCGTGACCTCAATAAAAATCGATGTTCACCCACCGGTAAGCTCACATCAGCAGCCATCAGTAAACGAACGGGTACCTGCCATCCTTTTCGTATACCCCAGTCATCAAAGCGAGAGGGCAATCTCGGCAATAAGAACTCATTCCCATACCAAATCATTTCCTCCTCTGGGATTTCTTCACCCATGTTGAGCCAGCGTCGTGCATCAGGCCAACCCTCTGAAACACTCATGCGAACACGCCCGCGCTGGATCACACCAAGTTCGGGCATTTCAGCAGGCATTGGCCCCCAAACGACCCTTCCACCTGTGCGATTAAAGCGAGTCGCCAATAACTTTTCCTCCAGCATCTTGCGGTGGATGGCGAGGTGGTCAATGGAACCCCGAAATTGGTTTGATTTGCCACCGTGCACCGCAGCGCCAATGGCGATGGAATCATTATCGGTGACTGGAGGTGCTTGGGTCGCTCCTCCCATATCCCATAATCCACTGGTCGGCTGCCCATCGATCCATCCCTGAGCCGAATCGGGATCACCGAATCGATAACGGATTGCAATATGATGCCAACCTGTCGACACGCCGAATCCCTCTTCGGAAGTCCAACGATGCCAATGAGAGCCATCAGGTTTAGTTTGGGTAGCGAATAGAAAACTTAACTTTGCCGTGCCACTATCGCAGACCACTCGCAGGGCCCAATTCTGATTATCCTTGCTGAAGCTCTTCTGATTACTCCTTCCCTTACCGACCACATACATCAGCTCTCCATCGCGAACTTTTCCAAGCTCGACCCAAGCTTCGATCGTAATTTCGTCTCCATTTGCAAAATCATAGAAACTGTTCTCCCCGGTATCAGCTTGGAGAAGAAAACCCTCTCCTGAAAATCTCCACGCTTGATTATCAAGTTCCATGTCTGGAAACTCAGGTGGTCGTGGCCCCACTTGCCCTTTGCTCAGGTTTCCGTTGACCTTCCAATCGCTGAAGGAGTTCTCATTGAAATCAAATGTCTTCGAAGTTTCAGAAGCGACGCCGACTCCATGGGGCGCGGAAATCGACAGGAGCAGCAATGTGGCAAAGCGTAAGACTTGACTCACTCTACCACTCCAAACATTCAACAAAATGCGGCTAATATTCTTCACTGGAATTCCGTTTGAACACCGACAATACATTACGCTCACCCGCTCAACACTCTCGATCCAACTTCAAACATTGTAGTCTCAATCCTAGAGCTCGACCTCCAGTTGGATCACCATTGTTTCAGATCAGGTTAAGGAGGGGTGCAGAAAGAAGGGTTGAAAAACATTTCTGTATTACTCTATTCCGCAACCATCTCGAGAAGATCAACGACCTGCCAAATTGGGAAGCTCTCTTTCAATGACCGAAGTTCCACGAAATCCACGAGTCGCCTCGCCCACGATTCGCAGGTAATGATCGTTGGGATCCGCCCCAAGAGATAAAAACTTCTCACTGCTGGAAACGGGTGGATCCGGATCACACTTAAAAATCGCAGTACCTTCGTCCACTTCGTCAAACATGGCAACGTATAGCATCTGGCACCCCGCCTGCTTCGCACCATAAATCTGAGACCATAGAAAATCACCGTTGCGTCTCGGAATCATATCGAGCTCAGCGCCCTTCAGCTGATGCCAGCTAAATCCTGGGAAGGCAACAGGTAAGAAACTGACTTGATGCTTTTCACACCAGCGTTGATCCTCTTTCCAAACTTGATCAGCGTGACCTAGAGCTTGCTGCGGCGTTCGGTAACGGCCAACGGACCATGGAGAAACGATATCTGCTTTCTGCACGAGCTTCGGCAACCGGGGGTCGTCGGTTGCGTCGCGTTTCCCTTCCCTCCACCACGAAGGGACTCCCAGCATCACAGCACAACCCTCAGCTTTCAATGCATCCACCAAAGCAATGCATTCATCGAGCGAGTACTTCCTTCCGTCATTGAAACCCACACCCCATACCGCCACCAACGGCTTTCCTTCATGATGAAGATAAGTGCTATCGAGTGGCACTTCACTCTTAGAGCGGAGTGTCTTCCAATCCAGCAGTACATTTTCTACCTGCCCCGCTCGTAGTCCACTCAGATCGTACATCACTGCAAACACTCGTCCATTTCGTACTGATTCTCGACGAACTAGATTGAGAACCTGATCTTTGTGCTTTTGCAGACGCCCGCCATCAAGGCCATTGGCAAATCTCTGCAGAAAAACTCCATCGATCCCATACTCACGCATCCACCGAAAGTGCATCGCTACCACTTCAGGTGAGGCACTGCTAAACGCTTTTGCAACTCGTCCATCAGCATGGTGAAATGCGCTAGGGTACTGAACCTTCTCCGGTAATTCAGAGACATCAGGCCATAGATCAACTGTCACATTTCCTGGACCAAGCGTTTCTCTTGCATTCTTGGCCCAATGTTTCCAACCAAGCTCCATTCCATCACCTGGACAATTAAACCAACCTTGATAACCACAGAAGACTTTCCCGTTTAAGGTCGTAGCGTCAACGACTGCTACACTTTTCCCCCAGGGCTTGTCCTTATCATCTTGCTGCTTGCCTTCGCCATTTTGCGGCTTTCCCTTGCCATCTTGCGGCTTTGACTCAGCCGTAGCGGCATCAAATTGACTGACATGCCAAGAGAAAAAAGCAATCATTGCGACTCTTGCCGCAACACGAAGAACATTGGGAGTACAGCAAGTATTTTGTCGTGTCATGTCTCTACCAAAACGCATGAATCAAAAACCCATCCACTTTTCCAACCGGGTCAACGCCGAACCACAATCTCCTGGTGATTTCGTCGCTTGCCGAAGGGATCTTGCGACAAAGTCCAAATCACTTCACCCGATGGATCTTTTCGTTCTACAGCGTGTTTCTTGATCACAACTTAACCTACGGCAGGATCGACTCGCTCTTTCTCCGTGGATGCATCGAGGAGTGTCTGTAGATGATATGTGACTGATTCAGCGAGCGCATCAGGATTGTACCCACCTTCGAGTAGACTCACGACACGCCCAGCAGCGTGCACACTCGCAATGTCCAAGACGATTTTCGTGAACTCAACATAATCTTCACTCTCCAACCCAAGAGCGCCGACAGGATCAAGGTGGTGACCATCAAAACCTGCGCTGATGATGATCAACTCAGGTCTAATTTTTCGAGCGAACTTTTCCAATGAAAGACGAAACGCTTTCCGTTGTAACTCACGCGATGTCCCCAACTGGATCGGTAGATTCACGGTAGTGCCTAAGCCATCACCAGAGCCAACTTCACTCGCCTCGCCCGAGCCAGGGTAAAAAGGAAATCGATGCATCGAAAAAAAACCTACCGCCGGATCCGTCCAGAAAATATCTTGCGTTCCGTTTCCATGATGCACGTCCCAATCCACCACCATGACGCGGTTTAGCCCGAGACCGTCGATGGCGTACTTCGCCGCAATCGCTGCGTGATTGAAGAGACAAAACCCCATCGGAGCATCGACCAACGCGTGATGTCCGGGGGGACGCATTAAACAGAATGCATTGCAGTCTTGACCGCGAACGACCTGTTCAACTGCGTCCAATGCAGCTCCCGCTGTGATTCTCGCAACGTCAACGGACTTGGGGCTGACGACCGTGTCCGCTTCGATGCGTCCGCCTCCTTTGGCAACCTCCCCTTCCAAGTTTTCAACATAACGGTTCGGATGTACCCGTTGAATCTGCTCGGAACTCGCCGGCACCCACTCTTTGCGAGTGCAATGCTTGGCCAAACCGTTCTCTTGAAGCGTCTCCATTGCGCGACGAACGCGCTGAGCATTCTCGGGGTGGTTACCTGTCTGATGCTCAAAGCAGAAAGGGTCAAAATAAAGCAGTGTCACAGCTCAACTCATGCGAAACGGTTGTAAAAAGATCAAATGGACTGTCTCTGTTATCGGTTGTCCAGTTCCTGTTTATGCGAATACCGGTCGTCCTCTGACCAGTTGCCCTCTTACCGGTCGTCCTCTTACCGGTCGTC
>JAAXIK010000005.1:4387-6836 GCA_012270385.1 Rubripirellula sp.
CCTCTTACCGGTCGTCCTCTTACCGGTCGTCTTGGGGTAGGAACGGAAATAATTGACGGATTTCCCCCGTGCTCGGCTGCCTGCCGTACTCACAGATCTCAAAAGTTTCAGCGAATTGGATCTGACGACCACGCTCTTCGCCATACCATTTGATCAGAGCATTACGGTACCGGTTCGCTTCATTACCTTGTCGATTTTCCCATCGCTCCTCCAACCATTTCAGCCGCAGTTCCGGTTGCGACGCTGGCGGAACACTATCCATCTTCTCTTGGCTCCCTAATGCACCTCCCTCATAGTGCTGAGAAACGAGCGCATCCAATGCACGCACTTTCATCTTAAAGACAGGCCCAATGTCGACGGCGATATCCGCTTCGAAAGGATAGGGTTTCTGAAACCGGTCGCTCGAATAAAGAAACACAGGATTCTTTTTAAGTGGCTCAACCGAAGGCAGGAAAAATGGCACGGATACCATGTAGGCTGCATCTTGAACCAGTACGCCCACGTAGCGATGATCGGGATGATAATCCCATGGCCGGTGAGCGATGACAATGTCAGCCCGCCACTCACGAATCAATCTTGTAATGGTCTTGCGATTTTCTAGTGTTGGCATTAATTCGCCGTCGTGAATATCGAGCACTTCTGACTCTACACCAAGACGCTCAGCGACCAACTTGGATTCGGCTGTGCGACGCTTCGCCAGCGGGCCGCCAGCCATCGCCCAGTGCCCGATGTCTCCATTGGTGACGGATACCAATTTCACCTGATGCCCCTTTTTGGCCCACAGGGCAGCGCACCCCCCACTTTTATACTCCGCATCATCGGGATGAGCGCCGAAGCAAATGATGCGTAGTTTCTGTTCTGACTCCGTTTCCGCTGCTGAACAGGTGAGGCAGATCGACGACGCTACAACTACAGCAAATAGCTTGTTTCGAAACACTCTTCAACACTCCATGAAGCTTGGTGGATAGGATCGTTCCGGCATTTGAACCGTTTCCGCAACAGTTTAGCTATCTCGGATAAGGCATCGCAAATCGGCGCTGATATTTCGATGGCCACTAAGGTGCTTCAACTCCATGGCTTTAGCTTTTAGGATACCGCTGCGGAATCCGCTCGCTTGTATCGAAGAATTCCAGTAAAAACTGCTCACCTCTCCATACTCTCTTTTTCCTCCTGCAATCAATCCAATGGAACAACCGGCAATCCATGAAACTCTCGAATTTCAGAATGAGAGACTCATATTAATTGATCAGACTCGCCTACCCGGCGAAGTGACAACGCTTCAATGCAGCACTGTAGAGCAGGTACATGATGCAATCTACCGATTGGTTGTTCGTGGCGCTCCCGCTATCGGGATTGCGGCAGCTTACGGGGTTTGCCTCGCGGAACGTGGCTCACGAACGAGCTATCTCTCTGCGATGGATTACCTCGCCACCAGCCGCCCAACTGCGGTGAACCTCTTCTGGGCACTAGATAGGATGCGTCAGAGGCTCGATCACTGCGACGATGATACGAAGCTGTATGAAGTGCTCGTTGACGAAGCGGTCATGATTCACAACGAAGACCGGAAAATGTGCCACGACATTGGGTTCGAGGGCGCTGCGTTACTCGGTCACTGCAGCAGAATCCTAACGCACTGTAATGCGGGTGGCCTAGCAACCTCAACGCGAGGAACTGCCCTTGCTCCCATCTACCAGCTTCATGAACAAGGTTCACAAGTGAAAGTGTATGCGGATGAGACTCGGCCACTCCTGCAGGGTGCTCGACTTACCGCCTGGGAACTTTCGCAAGCCGGAATCCCTGTCACGGTTTTGACCGACTCCATGGCTGGCAGTCTGATGCGAAACGGTGGCATCGATGCGGTAATTGTTGGCGCGGACCGAATTGCCAAAAATGGTGATGTGGCAAACAAAATTGGCACCTACCCATTAGCGGTTCTCGCCAAATACCATAGCCTGCCTTTTTACGTAGCGGCCCCTTCAAGCACCTTTGATGAATCTCTGGAATCGGGAGACGATATACCGATCGAAGAGAGAAACCGGGAGGAGATTTCCAAGCAAGGGGAAAAATGGGTCGTGCCTGACAAAGCGGAGGTCATGAACCCAGCGTTCGATGTTACTCCTGCTCACCTGATCACTGCAATCATCACCGAGAAAGGCGTTTTGCACGCGCCCATCACTTCCATCCAAGCCGAATTCCGCTCCTACCGAGATTAACAGCGGCTCAGGCAAACTCCCCGAGCGAGAGCTGCTTTGAAAAAAACTCCGCGCCGTGACCTAAGGTGTCAACGAGTGCTGAGATAGTCTTGAATGTCGATGAGAAACCCATGTCGGTAGTCGTCGAATTTCAGGTTAAAAGGGACGTTTTCACGTGGATTCTAACCTTTACCCCTGAGTTCGCTCATCGGTGGCAATTCTCGCGAGATGCATTCGTGAGTGGAGTGCGACGAAAC
>JAAXIK010000065.1:0-6189 GCA_012270385.1 Rubripirellula sp.
ACCACCTCGGGTTATCTTGATGTCAGTGATTCCCCGCAAAAGTGTGATGAATACCTGACCAAACTGATGGTCCAAATCGAAGAACTGGAAGGTAAGTTTGCTGAATTCGATGACTTCGTTATCCAGCTGACTCAAAGGCGTGAAGAGGTCTATGCGGCATTCGAGTCACGCAAGGTCGCATTAATTGAAAAACGGAATCGTCGCGCAGAATCGCTTGCTGCAGCTGCCGATCGGATCTTGAAGGGAATCGATTCTCGTGTTGGTAAGATGGAATCAACCGACGAGATCGCGGCCTACTTCGCCAGCGATCTGATGGTGGACAAAGTTCGTGACATCATGACCCAACTCGAAGAACTCGAGGATGCTGTCCGAGTCGAAGATCTGCAGAGCCGCCTCAAAACCATCCGAGAAGACGCCACTCGACAACTCAAGGACCGCCAGGAACTCGACGAGGATGGTGGTGATCTGATTCGTCTTGGCAAACATCGCTTCGCAGTGAACACACAGCCGTTAGATCTCACCACGGTTCTGCGAGAGGGAGAGATTTGCCTTCATCTCACAGGCACGCAATTTTTTGAGATCCTTGAGAATGAGCATCTCGAGCAAGCGAGAGACCTTTGGACGCAAGAGCTTCGCAGTGAAAACCAAGACGTCTACCGTGCTGAGTACCTCGCCTACGAACTCTTTACGCAGCTGACAGCCAACGAACAGAGCCGAGCTAAGTCGGAATCCGAGATCACCCTTGAATGGGTACAGTCCGAAATGAGTGGGCGATTTGATGAAGGCTACGCGAAAGGTGTGCATGATCAAGACACCCACAAAATCCTACTCTCTTTGATCGCTACTCACCGAGAGATTGGAATCCTTGAATATCCTCCGAGCCTTCGCGCTGCCGGCAACCTCTGGTTTCATCATCTTCTTGACGCGAAGAATCGCAAAGCGATGACCGATTGGATTGGGGGATTCGCAAAGCTGGCACAAGCCTATCCCAAAGCGACTCCGGCGATGGAATTCCGCGAAAGGTTGGCTAATCTCGCGGCCTCAGATCAATCGGAATGGAAATTGATCTTCGAGAATCAATGGAACGAAGAACAGCTTGCTGACTACCTGTTCGATCACTTGATTCGGAAACCCAAGCGAGTTGCAATTAGTCAACGAGCTGCGGAGCTCTACGGAGACTTCACAGGAGCGATCCCGGAAACCGATCGCGAGAAGCTTCTCAATCAGGTCCTTCAGGCGGAGTCGGATCCGAAACGCAAATTCATACTTGCCCGAAACTGGATTGATGCTTACCTCGAGAATCTCGGCGAGGAAGACTCAGGCGATCCAGCTCGCGGCTAACGCGATGACCTTGCCTGGCTCGTGTTCAGTGGGGGCCCAAAAAACATCAAGCCTATTGCAGCAAGAGTCAGTAGCGATCTCTCGGAGCTTTCAGGGAATCACTCGAGGATTCACCGTGGGGAGATGAACATCCATTTCCATGATTTCACTCGCAGGTTGTCGCATTTCAGCAATCACGATGTACCAAGATTTGAAAATCTGAATCGAACAAAGTCGGAGCTGGTCGAAACGGCACGTCAAGAAATGAAACTTGACGAATTCAAACCTCGAGTGTTAACCAGTTTTGTTAGAAACCGACTCTTGGATGAAGTCTATCTGCCTCTCATCGGTGATAATCTCGCTAAGCAGATGGGGGCATCCGGTGACCAGAAACGCACGGATCGAATGGGCTTACTGCTCCTGATTTCGCCTCCGGGTTACGGAAAAACCACCTTAATGGAATACGTTGCGAACCGGCTGGGCATCGTGTTCATGAAGATCAACGGTCCCGCAATCGGCCATGCAGTCACTTCGCTGGACCCTGCAGAAGCTCCCAATGCAGCCGCTCGAGAAGAAGTCGAGCGACTGAACCTAGCTTTGGAAATGGGTGACAATGTCATGCTTTATGTCGATGACATCCAACACACCCACCCCGAATTCCTTCAGAAGTTTATCTCCCTTTGCGATGCGACCCGGAAGATTGAAGGGGTCCGCAATGGACGTACTCGTACGTTTGACCTGCGAGGGCGTAGGGTTGCGGTGGTTATGGCGGGTAACCCTTACACGGAAAGCGGTGAAAGATTTCAAGTCCCCGATATGCTTTCCAATCGAGCGGACGTTTACAATCTCGGCGAGATCATCGGAGAATCTGCTGACGCCTTCGAAATGAGCTACTTGGAAAACTGTCTCACCAGTAACGCCAGCCTAGCTCCATTGGCAACGGCTTCTCCTCAGGATGCTCGAAGCATCATCCAGGCTGCCGAGCGAGATTCCCTCGAGGGGATTGAACTTGAAGGACGTTTCTCCATGGACGAAGTGCGGGAAATGTTTGAGGTCATGCGTAAACTGCTCACCGTTCGTGATGTCGTCCTGAAAGTGAATCGAGCCTACATACGCAGTGCCGCTCAAGCGGATCATTACCGGACCGAACCCCCCTTCAAATTGCAGGGAAGCTATCGAAATATGAATCGAATGGCCGAGCGGGTTGCATCGGTGATGAATGATTCAGAATTACAATCTCTGATTGTGGGAACCTATGAGCAGGACTCCCAGACGTTGACGACCGACAATGAGGCGAATGTTCTCAAGTTCAAAGAACTCATGGGCATTCTCTCATCCGAGGAAAAGGAGCGTTGGGAAGCGATCAAGTATGCATATGTTGAGAATGTTCGCATGGCGGGCATGGACAGCTCAGATCAAGCTGGTCAATTCATGAAACAGCTTGCGTCGATGCGGGATGGCCTTGAATCGATCAGGCAAGTGATTTCTCGCGCGATAGCGGCTAGAGATGAGGGTGCTGAAGATCGGATGGATTCTCGAGTTGCCCAACTACGTGATGGGATTACCCACACTGCGGAGCAACTCAGCCAATCGCTTGAAGCAACGTCACAAGAACTTGCAAAACTAGCCACTCAACAGGCCAATGAACCGCCGCAACAACGAGTCTTGGTACAACACAAAGTCCCACGAGTCCTCGCCGATCTTGTCAAAGGTCAATTTCACCTCATGCAAGAATGGTTACGTCCAATCCTGAGCGAATCACTGGATAACGGACGTGACTTGGATCAGCTTCGCGCTCAACTTGAAGCCGTCATGGGCAATTACACCGACGTTGAGAAAGCGTTCCGGGAGGGCTTGGAAGATCCTCAACTCGAAGAAGATCCGACGGAAGAATAGGACATTTCTACTGAAGTACAGCAGCGACACGCTTTCTGATCGCTGAGCAAAGTTCCTCGGGAAGAGCTCCCTGCGATGCTGCTTCAAGATTCTCTTGAAGATGACTTTCGCTGCAGGTCCC
The DNA here is from genome assembly GCA_012270385.1 of Rubripirellula sp. Lineage (GTDB taxonomy): Bacteria > Planctomycetota > Planctomycetia > Pirellulales > Pirellulaceae > Rubripirellula. The sequence continues at coordinate 3,338 of JAAXIK010000065.1, forward strand.
AACAATGGTGGTGTCGCAGTGAGGATGGCTAAGAGTAAAACGCAGGATTAACTGAGCTTTGGTCATCGAGCCATCCAATAACTCTTCCAATGATGCTGCGTCCCAGACATCGTTCAAAGCTGGCCGCTGAATCGTTGCTTCAGGTCCGCCCTGAGCAATCCCGCCGCGGATAATGATACCTGCACCAGAGTTCGCAGCTTCCGTGATGAGATCATCATGCTCGGGCGACAAGCAGGAATAGGGGACTTGGTAAGTATCAAATAGCTTGGAATTAATTAATCCACGGAGATCGGGAAGCTTACTTGATACTCCAATGTAACGCACCAAGCCGCTCTGCCGGAACTCTTCCAGTAATTCGATGAGTCCATTTTTCTGCAAAGTTTCAATGGCGCCCCCATGAAACTGATGCAGTTCGATATGGTCTCTTCTTAGACGCCTTAAGCTGGTCTCAAGATTTCCCCTGATCACTTGGCGATCCCAATGATGATTGATCTCCAAATGATCCTCGTGTTGCGTGTAAACACAACCACATTTAGTCGCCAGAATAAATTCATCCCGACGATTAGATAGATAGCGGCCGATGCGTTCCTCGCAGATCCCGTAGTCGGGGGATGTGTCAATAAAGTTGATACCAGCATCAAGAATTAAATTCAAAAAGCGATCAGCGGCCTCTTCCTCGACCACTCGAACACCCCACGTTTTTGGACCACGCAGCCCCATACTGCCGTATCCCAACTGAGTTACCGTGAGACCCGTTTGCCCAAGTTTTCGTTCCGCTAACATCCAAGACTCTCTTCCGAAGTGGCTGACATCGCTATGGAGCGTTAAAAAAGCGTTTTACCGATAAAGTTTAGCCAAAATCCGGCCTCTTCGCGGCTGACAAGCACCGGGGTATCTATACCATCACGCTCAAGAACGTCATGATGTGGGGACTCGTTCGCTGTGCATTCGGATTCCGAAACCAATCATAGCGCCCGAAATTATTTTTTTCGGCTAGAAAATAGCCGGCCTCCCTCGATTTCGAACCCAGCTCAGCAGAATGGCCGCCACCTATAAAGACGCTGGCGTAGACCTCGACGTCTACGCCGAATCCATGAGTCGATTGCCTCGACTGATGCATAGGACATTCAGTCCCCGAGTGATTCCCAGTGATGGCGGATTCGCGGGACTCTTCCGACTCGATTTTGACGGAAAACTGTTTGCAAGAAATTACAGCGACCCCGTACTGGTGAGCGGGACGGACGGTGTCGGTACGAAGCTCAAAATCGCTCAACAGACATCGCGACATCAAACCGTCGGCATTGATCTTGTTGCAATGTGTGTCAATGATCTCCTCTGCACGGGAGCTGAACCGCTATTTTTCCTCGACTATGTCGCAATGGGAAAAGATGATCCCGCTCGCCTTGAGAAGATAGTCCAAGGGATAAGCGATGGATGTGTCCTGGCTGACACAGCCCTGCTCGGAGGCGAAACCGCAATCATGCCAGATATGTATGGCACCGAAGACTACGATCTTGCAGGTTTTGCGGTAGGAGTAGTGGAGCGAAAAAAATTAATTAACGGTAGTCTGATTAGCGACGGGGATGTGGTTCTTGGGATCGCCTCCAGCGGACTGCACAGCAATGGATTCTCACTGGTACGCAAAGTCATCGGTGACGCAGGACTTCAGTGGGATGATCAACCCTCAGACCTAAATGGCTTAAGCTTGGCTGATGCTTGCTTGGAACCCACTGCGATCTACACCAAGGCGATTCGATCCGTCCAGACGCATTATCAAGTCAAGCAAGTGATTCATGGACTCGCTCACATCACGGGAGGCGGCTTGGAAGAGAACATCGACCGAATCCTTCCAAAGAATGTCGATGCTCGAATCGAAGTCGGATCATGGGAGATTCCGAAAATATTCCAGTGGCTTCAAAACACTGGCGAAGTAGCTGACGCAGAAATGCGTCGCGTCTTCAACATGGGAATTGGTCTCTGTGTCATTGTCAGTGATTTTTACGCATCAAGTATTCAATCGCAAATCGAGCGAGCCGGCTTTGCCTGCCAACCCATTGGAAATATTGTTCCAGGATCAGGTAAGGTGAAGTACTCTGACCAGTGACCACTTTGTCACACCAATACGAAGTAATCCTCATTGAGCATCAGTGTTCCTTAGCGTAAGCCGGATAGAATCATTACTTTGTAACATCAGGCAGTGACATACAACGCATTGAATGGCTCCGACTCTTACCCCCACCCTTCGAGACAACTGAATGCCCCAGCCAGCACTAGTATTCAAGTCAATCATCGGCTTAGCCCTCTTCCTCTCTCAAATTCACCATGCTGCTAGTGCAGAAATCTGGCCCGAGTTCCGAGGCACCAATGGCACAGGTGTTGTGAACGATCAATCGGTTCCGACGCACTTTAGCGAATCCAAGGGCGTGCGTTGGAAAACGGATTTACCTGGCAAAGGATGGTCATCCCCTGTGGTTGCAGATGACACGGTTTGGATGACCACAGCCATTGAGAAGGTCCCCACAGAAGAGGAGCGAATTGCAATGCTCCGAGAAGGTGGCATTCCTGAGAACAAATACCGACAACTAGCGATTGCCAGTTCGATCACTTTGAAGCTCTTGGCGGTAGACCTCGCTTCAGGGGCGGTGAACAAGACCATCGAATTGGCAGCTGGGATCCAACCCGAAGCAATCCATTCGGTCAACAGTTATGCCTCCCCCACACCCATCATTGATGAAAACAAGATCTATTGCCATTTTGGGACTTAGGGACCGTCGGGGGGGGCCGGGAGCCCCGGCACGTGGGGGGGGGCGGGCCGCGGCCCGGGTCAGCCGGGGGGGGGGCCCGGGGCGGCG
>JAAXIK010000065.1:6199-6584 GCA_012270385.1 Rubripirellula sp.
GATCTATTGCCATTTTGGGACTTACGGAACGTTCTGTGTCGACCGTCTCACAGGCAAGTTGGTGTTGGAACGACGTCTCCCGCTGAAACACTCTGTAGGTCCCGGCTCCTCGCCATTTATTCATCATGGCCGACTGATCCTGATCCAAGACGGGCTGGAGAGACAGTATGTTGCCGCGTTAGACAAGGCAACGGGAGAGACACTTTGGGAAACCGACCGGCCGGAGATGGAAGCACCGACAGGGGATCAGAAAAAAGCATTCTGCACGCCCATCGCGGTTAAAGATCAAGCAGGACGTGATCAATTAATCTGCATGGGTTCACAATGGATGGTGGATTATGATCCAGAAAATGGAAGAGAGATATTGCTCTACTTTCACGGAAAG
>JAAXIK010000065.1:6594-6830 GCA_012270385.1 Rubripirellula sp.
GCTATTCGGACCAGCAGCAGGTGGTTGTCTTCTCACCTGTCTTTGGAAAACCTGAACTTTGGGCAGTGAAAGCAACCGGTGCGGGTGATGTATCGGGGAGCCATGTCGAATGGGTAGCGAAACAGGGCATTCCAGCCAAATCCTCACCCCTGCTCCATGATGGCCGAATCTATGTTGTGGCGGACAATGGTGTTGCAAGCTGCTTCGACAGTGTAACCGGCGACGCGATCTGGAAG
>JAAXIK010000304.1 GCA_012270385.1 Rubripirellula sp.
CAAAATCAACGGCCTTGGTGATTCGTAATCACAACCCCCAAGGCACGATGACTTACCACCCTCATCTTGATTACGATTTTCAGAGGTGCCCTGAGCAAGACCCAGAACGGGTTGCTGAACTTGATGCATGTGCTGGGCAGGTGATTGAAGCCGCAGAAGATATCAACGCCAAGGTGGTCGTCATCTCAGAGTATGGATTAGTACCTGTAAGCCGACCCATTCATATCAATCGTCACCTCCGAGAAATGGGCTTATTGAGAGTGAGATCAGGTCCCTTCGGCGAGATGATGCTACCCGGCGACTCGGAGGCATTTGCGGTATCAGATCATCAGATCGCCCATATTTACGTTAAAGATATATCCCGAATTGACCTCGTTGCAAAAGCTTTGCAATCCATACCGGGAGTTGCACGAATAGCTCGTCCTATCGAACTTGAACTCAACCACCCTCGCAGTGGCGAGCTGATTGCCCTCTCCGAACCTGATGCTTGGTTTACCTATTACTATTGGCTCGACAATCAGTTTGCGCCGGATTTTGCGAAAACGGTCGATATCCACCGAAAGCCTGGCTATGATCCGTGCGAGTTGTTTATGACTAGCCGATTCAAAGCGATATCGCGGCTAGCACAAAAGAAAGCGGGGTTACGCTACAAGATGGACGTGATTCCCCTGAATGCCGAACTCGTCCGCGGCAGCCACGGACTGCAGAATCAGCCCGAAGAAGGGCCACTGATTGTCGGACCCGGTGAATTACCCTCCGACATGAAAGAGTTTCATGCCTACTGCAGGGGCCTATTGAATTCATAACGATAGGGGTGAGTACTCGGACCGAGTCTCACTCATTTTCCGCATGAACAACAAATTCAATATCTATTCTTGTCAATGGAAATCATCGCATTTCTACAGCTGGATCTTCTTTGGGAAAGTGCTCATCAACGACCTCAAAAAACTCGGCTGAGCTCGCGACCCGGGCAACATGGGTGCGAAAATGCCGAGCACCTCGCTTTCCCTGAGCATAACAACAAGCATATTTCCGCATCAGTACTGTACCCTTCTCTTCTCCGAAACGATCAACCACTAAGCGGTAATGATTAATCATCACTTCGCGTTGTTCGTCGAGTGTGGGTTCAGGAGGAATCGTCTCACCACGTAGAGCTGCTGCAGCCTGCGAGAAAAGCCAAGGACGACCGAGGCAAGCTCGAGCAATCATGACACCATCTACGTTGTATCGTTCAAAGGCATTAACTACTTTTTCCGCGGAATCGAGATCGCCGTTACCAATTAAGGGGATCTGATGAAGATGACTTTTTATTTCACTGATCCGATCCCAATCCGCATGACCCTTGAACATATCTTGGGCGGTACGTCCGTGCACTGTCAGGGCCGAAGCACCTGCTTCCTCCACGACCCTTGCGATTTCATTACAGTTGATGTTATCGCGAGTGGAACCTAGTCGTATCTTTGCAGTCACCGGCGTAGGAGAACACACCTTCACTAACTGGCTAATAATCTCAGACATCCGACATGGCTCACGAAGTAAATAGCTTCCACTATGAGCTTTTTCAGTAACCTGCCTGACCGGGCATCCAAAATTGATATCTACCACACTGACCTGGTATTCCTCGACCAGGCGTACTCCAACTTTAGCCATAGTCTCTGGATCGTTATCCCAGATCTGCACTGCAAGTGGTCGAGCCTCCTCGGCGACCCCCCAAAGTCGATCAGGATGCTCGGCTACGTTCTGATCCATCCAAACAAATCCCCGCGCATTGACCATCTCTGTAGCAAGTAATCCCGCTCCACCAAATTGCCTTACCACTTCACGGAAAGCAGCATTGGTAAAACCAGCCATGGGGGCTTGGAGTATAGGAGGGTCGATCTCGATATCACCAATACGGAGACTAGGAACATCCATCTTTTGCTTGGTCACTAACTATGCTTCGGTTTTAAAAAAATGATTAACATCCAGCAGGGTATAGCAGGCGTTGAGACAACTCCAAGTCACTGCAACGCTCAGAACTCTTCGTTCAATTCGAGCCAGCGTCCCTCGCATTCGTCCAATTGGGTTATCAGCTCTTCGATCATCTCGTGCAGTTTTAAAGCTTGCACCGGATCGTTCTCCGACATCATTTGCTCTTTCAAGTCACGTTTCTCTTCATCCAGTTTGGCTATTTTCTTCTCGAGATTCTTGATCTCTTTCTCCGTTTTGCGCTGATCCCTGCGGGCTTGGCGATAATCGGTAGAGGATCCTGTTTTGGGAGCTTCCGAAGGTTGCTTTTTTCCGGCACTGAGATTTCTTTCACGTTCACCAGAGTCAATCTCAGATTCAACGGATTGCAAATAGGAAGCGTAATCACCGAAATAGTTCCTCACCCTACCATCTCGCACCTCAACCACACTTGTCGCTACTTGCCCCATGAAGTGCCGATCATGACTCGTAAAGATGACAGTACCTTGATATTGCTTGAGGGCTTCGGCAAGTGCTTCAACGGTTTCCACATCAAGGTGATTGCCTGGCTCATCCAAGACAAGAACGTTAGCCGTTCCCAAGAGAAGGCCAGCCATACAGAGCCTAGCACGTTCACCACCACTAAGGACCTTGACCTTCTTCTGAATATGCTCATCTCTAAATAGCAATGCACCAGCCATGGCAAGAACATCTTGGCGGGTGGTCTTGCTGTCAGAAACATATTCTAAATGCTCAAGGACGGTTAATCTTTCATCCAAGCTTGTATAGACATGCTGGGCATAGGTTCCGACGTCTACTCCATAACCCCATTTCATTGTGCCACCGATAGGGTTCAGTGAATGAACCAGTGTTCGCAGTAGCGTAGTTTTCCCTTGACCATTGTCCCCAACAATCGCAGCTCGTTCACCATGTTCGAGTTCGAACTGTATTCCCTCCGCGACAAGGTGGTCGGGGTAGCCAATGGAGAGGTCATCGCACCTTACCACCGTTCCACTCCGAGGGCTGACCTTGGGAGCTTGAATGAAGACGGTGGGCTCATCCACAGCAATCTCCGTGGTTTGCAAACGCTCCAACTGCTTGGCCTTACTCCTCGCCTGACTGGCAGTCGAAGCGTTTGCCCGATTCTTCTCAATGAAACGTTTGAGCTGCTTTTGTTTTGCAATGACTGTGGCATTCACTCTGCGATCGTGCTCTCGGCGTTCTTCACGATACTCAAGAAAACTACCAATCTTGCCGGGAAACATTGTTAATTTCCCACGTGAGAGTTCGAGAGTTTGAGAACAGGTAGCAGCGAGAAAAGCTCGATCGTGACTAACGATTAGTGCGGCTTTATTAAAACCGCGTAAAAAATGTTCCAGAAGAATCTGTGTACGTAAGTCCAAAAAATTGGTCGGCTCATCCAGCATCAACAAATTTGGATCTTGCAGCAGCAAAGCGGCAAGCTTTACACGAGTCTGCCAACCCCCAGAAAGTTCTTTGACCGGTCCCTCGAGATAGCTCCCCTTCAACTCGAACTGCCCGGCCACCTCACCACACCGCCAGTCAGGTTGGTTACTGTCCCTGATTAGGAAGTCGAGCGCTGACTCCCCGGGCAAAAAAGGATCATGCTGCCGCAAGTAGCCAATTCGTAGCGATGGATGATGGGTGACATCACCCTTTTCCACCTCTTCCTCCCCCAAGAGTACTCGTAAAAGCGTAGATTTTCCCGCTCCGTTCCGCCCAATAAAGCCAACTTTTACGTCATCGACGAGCGAAAGTTCTGCCCCGTCGAGCAGGACTTGGTCGCCAAATCGCTTGTGTGCGTCTTTTACTTGAATCAATACCGGCATATTCGCAGCCAAAATGCGTAAATGATGGTTTACTCGTTGCTCTTGTTCTACTCTCGATGGGCGAGCATGAATTCGCAAGGTCCCTCCTGCCAAGACTTCCGGTGAAAACCGAATTTCCACACCCCGAATTCATTGGGAACATCTATCGCAGGGTCTCCCGATTTTTTAAATTTGAGGTAGCGTCGGAGAAACTGCCTGACACGTAAAGCCTACCTACAACCGCACCTGATCCACTCCTTCGATCGGCCTGCCTCGCTCATGAATGATTACAACTTGGACTACATTGACGACCTGTACGTCCAGTACGTACGCGACCCCTCTAGTGTATCGGAGGGCTGGCGCCAGTATTTTGAGCAATTTCTAGTGGTTAATGCACCTGCTGGGGGTTCGGAAAGTGGGAAGCGGAGCGTCCCCAGCAAAGAAGCCGTGAGCCCCCCTGATTCAGCCCAAATGAATCAAGCAATGTGGCTGTCACGGATACAAGACCGAGTAAATAACTTGGTACGGGAGTATCGTGTACGCGGGCATTTGATCGCGAATCTTGATCCTCTCGGTTTACAGCGGTCGGAAACGCCTGAACTCAGTCCCGAGGTGTACGGTCTCAGCGAAGAAGATCTCAACCGACCATACGACAGCACCGCGCTTGAAAATGTGATGGGAGGTACGATTGAAGCAATCCTCACACGGCTCAAGAATACGTACTGCCGGAGCATCGGTGTACAATTCATGCACATCAATCGACGTAGCATCCGAGACTGGCTGCAGCGTCGCATGGAATCAACAGAAAATCGCCTTGAGTTACCTCATGAACTTCAACGCCGCATCTATGCAAGACTTGCTGATGCATCCATTTTTGAAGAGTTCGTTCGGAGAAAATTTGTAGGCGCAAAAACCTTCTCGCTCGAAGGTGCCGAAACTCTGATTCCGATGCTGGATCTTGCTCTGGAAAAAGCAGCTGAGCATCAGGTCAAAGAGGTGGTAATGGGCATGGCTCATCGTGGCCGTTTAAATGTGATGGCGAACATCCTCAAGAAACGGGCGATGAATATCTTCTGGTCTTTTGATGACCCCAAACCAGAAATGAATCGAGGGGGAGGAGATGTTCGATACCATCTTGGATACAGCAGTGATTGGAAAACGGCTTCGGGAGAGAATCTTCACATTTCACTTTGTTTCAACCCAAGTCACTTAGAGTTCGTGAATACTGTTGCCCAGGGTCGGTCACGTTGCAAACAAGATCATCGAAATGACTCGGAACGGCAAGAAGTCATGACGATTCTGATCCACGGTGATGCAGCATTTGCCGGCGAGGGTATCGTTCAAGAAACTTTAAACCTGAGTGAACTTGAAGGCTATCGCACCGGCGGTACTCTTCACATCGTCATCAATAACCAGGTTGGGTTCACCACAGAACCTCAGCAGGGAAGAAGCACTACCTATGCCACAGACATTGCAAAAATGCTTCAGATCCCCATTTTCCATGTCAATGGCGAGGATCCAGAAGCCGTCGCCCAAGTGGTATCACTCGCGATGGATTTCCGACGTGAATTCCAGAAAGACGTGGTCATTGATCTCTATGCGTTTCGGCGATGGGGTCACAATGAAGGTGATGAACCACGTTTCACGCAACCTACGATGTACGCTGAGATTGATCGCAGAGCAAGCGTTCGCGAACAGTATCTGGCAAGATTGCTGGAGTTGGGTGAAATCAGCCAAGAAGACGCTGAACAAATCCAACAGGACCGAACTGAAAAGCTTGAATCAGAATTTGAGGCAAGTAAACACGAGCCCTTTGTCCCTGATACCCAGACCCTCTCGGCAAATTGGAGTGACTACTTTGGTGGCTGTGAACCGACCGAATCCACTGACACCACTTACGACCGCGATCAGATGTCGGTGTTGCTCGATGCCTTAACACGGCTCCCGGAGGACTTTTCCGCACATAAGAAACTAAAACGTCCAATGGCTTTGCGTCGGGAAATGGCACTTGGCGAAAAACCGCTGGATTGGGCAAGTGCTGAAGCAGCCGCTTTTGCCACCCTGTTGGTCAATGGACACCCAATCAGAATGACCGGGCAAGATTGTGAGCGTGGTACTTTCAGTCAGAGGCACGCTGTCCTGCATGACCCCAACACCGGTGAAAAGTATGTTCCTCTTCAAAATCTAAGCGAAGGTCAGGCTGAGCTAGAACTCTACAATAGTCCTCTCTCCGAAGCCAGCGTACTTGGATTTGAATATGGCTATTCTCTGGACTGCCCCGACGGCCTAGTGATCTGGGAAGCTCAGTTCGGTGATTTTTGGAATTGCGCGCAAGTGATTGTTGATCAATTCATAGCAAGCGCCGAAGACAAATGGAATCGTCTGAGCGGTCTGGTGATGCTGCTGCCCCACGGATTTGAAGGCCAGGGTCCAGAACACTGTAGTGCACGCGTGGAGAGATTCCTCGCCATGGCTGCTGAACACAATATCCAAGTTTGCCAACCCACCACTCCAGCCCAGTACTTTCATTTGCTGCGTCGGCAAGTTATCCGAAAATGGAGAAAACCACTGGTCATACTGTCTCCTAAGAGTTTGCTGCGACACCCAAAAGTCATTAGCTCAATCGATGAGTTAGCTCATGGCAGCTTTCAGAAAATTCTAGGTGATGAAAATGTGGCTTTGGATCGCTGCAAGCGTCTTATCCTTTGCAGCGGAAAAATCTACTACGACTTGGCTGATGAGCGGGAATCACGAAACCTCAGTGACGTCGCGATCATGCGAGTCGAACAACTATATCCGCTCAGCATTGAAGAAATAAACACAGCCATTAAGGGTCTCCCCGAAGGATCTGAAATCCTTTGGGTTCAGGATGAGCCAACCAACATGGGTGCATGGCCGTATATCAAGTTTAACTTTGGTGATGAACTCGAAGCTAAATACAAGCTGCGTCGAGTTAGTCGAGTTGAGTCCGCCAGCCCGAGCACGGGTAGCATGGCGGCTCACAAATTAGAACACTCAGAACTTATCGAACAAGCGTTCGCAGAATAGATAACGAATATCGGTCAGCTCAAAAGGCTAAGATCCCTCGCGGAGTTGATCGAAATATTGTCTCGCATGCTCTCTCTCCGCTCTCGGAATCACTTGATTCTCGGACGGACTCCCCTGCTCTTTCAGCGAAGCCTTGATTGCCTGCTTCAAATCTTCTCGACTCACACCCTTGCGATTCGGGCCATCTGCGATACCCGCAATCACAGACTTACCTTCGGTTAGCTTGCCCTGAACTTGAGTTTGGTAGGTATTTGTTTCCGACTCCGTCTCGGGTCGATCACCAAAACCGCTGCCCTTCCCAAGTCCATCTCCACGTGCAGTTCCAGACCCGTTAGCTTGTCTGCTGGCCATCTGACCCGAAGACATCGAACTCCCACTACACTGTGAACATCCTGAACCGGAGCAAGCTTGGCAACGCATCGCACTTTTTGATTGAGCAATATCACCCAGCGTTGATTCTAAGTCCTTCAACTCTGATGCTTCCTTTTGCATCTCATCCAGACGTTGCGCAAGTTCTTCCATCGATGCGGATGCGTCCATCAACTGATCATTATCCAGTGACTTAGAAGCCGACTCCATGAGATCTGACATTTCGCGTAAAGATTGCATCTGCCTCTCTTGCGCATCCAAGCTCTGCAACTGCTCTTGCAACCGAGCGACCTCCGCCTGATCACCTGCTTCACGGGCTGACTCAAGTTGCCGTTCGAGTTGATTTTTTTGCTGTGTAGCTGCATCACTTGATTTTTTTAAGGCATTACCCAGAGCATCCAACTCTTTTTTCAGTGATGCTTTTTCCTGCTCACTCAATCCCTCTTTTTGAAGTTGATTAGCTAATTGATCAATCCGTTCTTTTGCAGACTTATAATCTCCTTTTTTCATGGCATCGAGCATTTCCTTTCCTACACCCGCTTGCAGCCCTTTCATTTGTGCCAAAATCTTCTTGAAAGACTCCGGATTCGATAACTGTGAGCTCCTCTGCTCGAGTTGTTTTTTGAGATCGTTCATCGCAATCATTGTCTGTTTCTGATCCATTTTAGGATCTTTGATCACACTGTCGATTTTGGACTCGAGTCGCCCATAGAGCTTCTCTGCTTCTAGAAGCCCTTTCTCTGATGCGTTTCTCTTCCGCTGTTGGATCTGTCGCTTTAGTAGCTTTGCTGCTTCGTTGACTTGGTTCTTTTCTTCAACCTTGCTTTCGGAAACAGGTTCCGCCTTTGCGATACCCACGGGATCCATCCACAGATAGAGCAGGAACATGCAAGGTACCAGGAGACAGGGCAAACAGAACAAACGCGTTGGTTTCAATGGAAATTCACGAGTAAGATTGATTTGACCTGTCGATTTCTCGGTATCAGCAATTAGAGCGCGGGCAATTTCACTCTTGGCTAGATCACCTTCCAGCGACAAAGAAGTGCTCAACCTCTCTTTGAGATTACATCTTTTATCAACCTCTTGAGCGACTCCAACCTCCTCGGGCAGTTTCAACCAAGTAAAAGCAAGAGAGCTGATAACAGCCAAGGCGAAATTGATCAAAAGAATGGTATCCACTGCAAAGGGAAATACCATTTGCCTCTTTGTGAGGATGACCAGCATCGACAGAATGGAGGCCGCCGAAAGCGTGTAGGCGAATGAACGTCCAAAGGTAGCTAGCGCCAAACGCAATTTTGCTTGACGGACCAATGCACGAATACGACTCATATTACTTCACCTAACCAGACCCATGAAAAACCCGAATGAAGCCCTCTTAAAAAGTATCGCTTACTCCACCAAAAGTCATTAGAAAAAGCCGTTGACCCTTCACAATCGAGTGAGCTTGCCCAAAGATAGTCTTAATCGGGACTGGATGACATATTATTCTATATAGGACAGGGCAATTACCTGTGTGTTGCCAGAATATCGCAAAGTCTCTAGCCGGCACCCCAAGATTACCATGTCTTACGCGGAGAAAGAACCGAACGGTCAACCGACGAAATCCATCGTAATCTACGACGGTCAGTGTAATTTCTGCCAATCTCAGATACGGTTACTCCGTCGATTGGACATCGGAAAATCACACTTAGATTATCTTTCTCTCCACGATCCACTCGTGAGTCAAGATTTTCCTGATTTGACTTACGAAGCTCTAATGAAAGAGATGCACATTGTAGATCCGGAGCATCGTGTCTTCGCTGGTTCTGAAGCAGTGAAGTTTCTATGCCGAAAACTCCCCCTCCTCTGGTTAATTGCACCATTAGTACATCTTCCCGGTACGAAACATATCTGGAAAAGTCTCTACGATTTCGTTGCTCGAAATCGCTACCGACTCGCAGGAAAGAACTGTGACAGTGGGAGCTGCAAGATAGATTAGCTAACGCAAGAATGAGGCTGCATTCGCATGCCCCTCATTACTCGAACCAATCGACTGCGTTTTTAAAAACCGCAAAACCGTCACCATACTCAGGCTGTTCAGCCCGTCGAGTCCAAGCTGGATGATGAGTTGGATCAAGGTGCCTTTCCGGATGTGGCATCAAACCAAAAACTCGTCCAGATGAATCACATACGCCGGCAACATTTGCGTCGGCTCCGTTCGGATTCATAGGAAAGGGAAGGACATCATCCTCAACTGCAGCAGATTCTCCGCGAGAATAACGAATGGCCAGCCTGCCTTGTTCACGCAGTTGTGCGAGTACTGCACTGTCTGAAGCAACAAACTTACCTTCAGCGTGCGCCATCGGCAGGTACATTTTATCAACATCACGTAGGAAGACACACGGTGTCTGATCCACAGCCAGATGCACCCATCGATCCTCGAAACGTCCGTGATTATTCCAAGTGAGAGTCGCTGGCTCAGATTCTCCTTCACCAACACCCTCAGTCAGTACACCCAATCGCATCAAAACTTGCATGCCATTACAAATTCCGAGAATCAATCGATCCCCATTTCCTTGGGCGAAAGCCTGCACTAAATCACCCAGATGTTGCCTCAATCGGGTCGCTAGAATTCTGCCGGCTGCGATATCATCACCATAGCTGAATCCTCCCGGAACACAGAGAATCTGGTAACGATCTTTAAGCGTTGGATTCTCAATCAGTCGGTTCACATGAACGCGTTCAGAGATAGCGCCCGCCTTCTCAAATGCAAAGGCCGTCTCTTCATCGCAGTTGGTGCCGGGGGCACGTAAAACAAGGACTCTTGGCGATGACATTGTGATTTCGATACAAAAGGAGGAACAATCAGACCCGTGGAGTTTAGACCGGTACAGCAATTTATGAAAGCATGGTCTTTTCTTACGGGGAATAACCCATGGAATACAGCTTTGCCTAGTCACCCGAGTCGGGTATTTTCCCACGCCCCGCTTCGGGTTCGGCTCACCCCAAACCCAGTCGGTTCAAGTGCCGAAGGTTGGCCATCCGGACTATCCCTGCCGCGGGATCACCAGCCTAACCGTCTCTAATCCCAGACTGGTCGGCTAATTTTCAAAATCCCAACCCTGCATCGTCAATGGCGAATTCAATCAAATTTAAACTGGCTGTGGGTGTGGGATTAGCATCCCTGATGCTTATTTTTTGGAACCAGGGAATCGGTATTGAGACGTTTTACCCCTCGGATGATCTTTCAAATCCGACCTCGCCTCTTCTGTTTGTCCTTGCTGGGACAATGGCTCTGGTTCTGTTAGTCCCAAAAACACCAGTATCCATTCTCTGCGGTGCCCTTTATGGATGGTCTCTCGGTACTGCTCTCATGATGGCCGTCGCATTTTCAGCGGCCACTATCAACTACTGTCTTGGTTTTTACCTCTTTCGCTCCGCTCTGGAGACGTTAACCATATCTTCTCGATACAAGAGTTGGGTCCCCGTGCTCCGGCAGACAACGAAGGTTGCAGATTTGAAGATGCACGTACTCATAAGACTGACACCGATACCCACATCAATGATTAGTTATGTCATGGGTGCTAGTGGATGCAAACTTAAACCCTTCCTGATTGGAAGTTGCCTCGCCGTCATCCCCCAATCTCTCTGGATCAATGTTGGAGCGAACCTAAACAAACTTACCTCGAGTCAGATGAACGTGTTCAAGATTGGTAGTTTTTTCATCTCTCTTCTGTGCGCCGTGGCGGTATCGATATGGATTACACGACGGATCAGTCAAGAATTACATGATCATCCATCAGAAAAAACTTCCTAAAAGGTTAGACCTTATCCTGAAGAGAGAACAGATATTCATTACACCCCCAAACCCCACCTACGGTCTTCACATTCTCGTGAACAAATCCTTCAGGGCGAAGCTGCAAGATCACATACTCGGGAGAAGCAACCTCAAATGGCAATCCACCAACCCAATCAACCCAGTCATGCCAAGCTGACATACCTCTATCCTTTTTCTTTTTTTTCCATTCTGAAATGGGCAGAGGATTTTGAAATTTGAGTGCTCGCACAATAGCAAATCGACACTCAAAAACCGATGCGACCGCAAGCACATAGATTGGCTTCATCATACTGGGAATGCGATTGTATAGTTGTTTGATTCGCAGCCACCTCCGACTTGCACCTCCTTGCTGGTTGTAAACAGCAAGGCAAAGTGAACCTCCTTGGCTGACTAGAGAAGCAACATTTGAAATTGCTTTTTTCATATTTCCCGTGTGGTGTACCACACCCCAGCTGTACACCAGATCAGCTTTTCCAATTTCAGACACTAAAGCGTCATCCAAAATGGAACCCTGATGCACAGACCAATTCTGTTCTTGGACTCCATGAACGTCACGCAGGTGCTCAGCACATGCAATTGAATCTGGATCATAATCAATGGATGTAACCCGAGCGCCTAACTGGGTTGCGGCCAGCGAAAACAACCCACTACCACATCCAATATCAAGAAAAACACGCCCGGTAAAATCATCTAATCGGAACGTATATTGGAGGGATTTCTTCGCCTCATCGAGTCGTTCTTGGTCGATTGTTTCAGAGAAAGCTTTCCAATTTTCTCCAAACCCAAATCGCTTCATCTCATGCTCTTGAACCATCACATCCCACTGTGTTTTTATTTGTGAGCCACACTTCCGAGAAATTAGGTTTGCCTTTAATTGCCGTGATAATCGGATTCGGGAACAAGTACAACTCAATGCGTTCTTGCAAAGTTGATTTCCTCACTCTGCAATGTTGTGAGTGATATGATAATAGCCGACAATGCATCGCTCTAAAGCTCAAGACTCTGATAATTCAATACACTGCAATTCGAATTACCCAACATCTCTGCACTATGAAATCTCAACGCCCAAACGCTTCAACTCGCCGAAAGTTCCTGAAATCAGCCTCCATCATAGCATCGGCGCCTGCAATTCTCACAGCCAAAAGAACAGCCGCTCAGAATGTTGTTGGCAATGGTGAAATTAAGTATCACTTTGAACACAATTACCCACAACTACCGGAACCGTTCAGTTGGCAGACAACTCATAATGTTGCAGTAGATCACGAAAATAACTTGTACGTGATTCACGAAGGGCAAGCGAAACTTCAAGATCATCCGTCGATTTTTGTATTCAACGAAGAGGGTAAATTTCTTCGTGCATTCGGCAAGCAATTTCAAGGGGGTGGTCACGGCATTGACATTCGGATGGAAGCGGGAACACCTTACCTCTACGTGGCCGCTTATCAACAAGTAAAAGCAATTGCAAAACTGACCTTATCTGGTGAAGAGGTCTGGTCTAGGCGTGCACCGATCATGAGCGGACATTATGCGGACGAAGAAGCGACAAATCCCAAACGTGTTGGGGGTAGAAATCGTTTCATGACTACTAATTTTGCATTTCTTCCAAACAACGATTTCTTAGTGGCCGATGGCTACGGATCCTACTTCATTCACCGTTACAATTCGGACGGAAAGTGGATTTCCTCCTTTGGTGGTCCGGGACAGGGCCAAGGAACGTTCAGCCTTCCGCACGGTCTTTGGATTGATCAAAGGATCAAGGACGAACCACGGATTGTAGTGGCTGATCGGGCTCATAATGCTTTACAGGTATTTAGTCTTGCTGGAGAGTACCTTGAAACGATCTCTGACTTCGGTTTACCAGCTAATCTTGATACATTTGCAGATCAAATGTTAGTTCCAGAACTTGTTGCAAGAGTTTCGATCATCGATAAGGACTACAAAACAATCGTTACGATCGGAGATGACAGGGACCGTATTAACCGAGATAAGGAAAAGAGTGGTAGCTTCACCATTCGAACGGATGCCAAGAAATGGCAAGAAGGAAAATTTGTTCATCCGCACGATGCTTGTTTTGATCTCCTGGGCAATATTTATGTTGCGGAGTGGGTTTCATCAGGCAGGATCACTAAATTAAGCCAAGCGTAAATCGGGACATCATCTAGTCAAGAACTTTAAAGTCACTGGGTTAATTCGGTTGACTCTCGACTTCTCCGCTGGACCATCGCGACAAGTCCAATCAATGTCAATGCAACACCAATCACGAGAGAGTTGGTCACCGGTTCGCTGAATAACAGGATGCCCGCGACTGCCGCCATGGCAACTTGCGACGCATTAAGAAGATTAACAGCGATAACAGGTAAGGACTTAAGAGCAACCGAAAGTGCAATAAACGCTAAAAAATTCAAAATCCCAGCTGTACCCATCACTCCCCAATCTTCAGCAGGAACAGCAGCAATTGCTTGAAATCCGATTCGATAAAGCGACACGAACCACAATGAAATAGCACCAACACTTCCGCTCACAAACATGGTCAATGGGGCAGAAAGTCCACCGGTTAGAGCTTGCCTCATTGTTGTCCCAAAAATAGCGTAGGCAAAACCGGATAGGGCTGCACACAGTGAACCCAATCCAATTTCAGCGGGCGTGCTGATAGCATTTGGGATCGCTGCCTCATCTGTATCTCCGTTCATTGACACATGATTGCCCGGCATCGAAAGAACGATAATCGAAGCCAATAGAATCAACATTGCTACCAATGTTCGGAGATTTACACGCTCATTCAATAACCATTTACCCAAGATAGCAGCGCCAATGATCATCGTGCCGAGGGTTATTGGAACGGAAACTGCCAATCCGATGTGGCCCAACGCAATTTGGAAGAAAGCGTTGCCCACAAATTGTCCAATTAAGGCAGCCATCACAAAACGTGGCACCATCCGATAGCTACTGGCGATCACCTCACCCTGCTTAACCATCCATAGCAGATAAGGGCCAAGGACAACTACCGTTGGAATCGCTTTTACAGCGGACACGAGGAACGCATCGAATTCGACACAATGCCGCAACGCGATGTTGGTGATGGTGTACAACACCGCCGAACCCAAACCAAATATAGCACCGGCTAACATCCCCATCGGTGGTCGGAGTGATCGATCAGTCTTCAATTCTTTTGGTTGCTGAACCACCCTGATTCACCTCGTTGAGTCCGGTAATGAACAAAATCCATTGTCATACAGTACCGCCTAAAGCTTTCCTCTTAGATTGAAAATGAATCAACGCATCCGTCGACCTAATCGCCACCAATTTTTTTTGCTAATCCGAGTAGTCTTTCATTGAACGGGCGATCTCCGTAACGCGTTTCTCTATAAAGCTGAAGGAACTCCTCGGCCAGTTCCGCGGTCTGTATATCGCCATTCTCGAGAAAGTATTCAATTGCGACGAAATCGGTTTCACCAAAGGCTAGTCTTATACCACGTTTTCGAAGACTTGCTTCATAGTATTGATAGGCAGTCAAGACCTGCTGGTTGGTAGATACCAGAAGATCTTTATCCGCACGTATCTTTAGTCGGCCAAGCTTGAACCTAACCATCGTCAACGCAATGAAGGCTAAAGCCAATGTTAAAAATTCCCAGGACAAGAAAACGGTTTGAACAAACGTAGCTGGATTACGCTGTGAACGAATCCACATTAACCGTACAGCTGACCAAATAGCGCGAAATGCATCTAGGGTTACACTATCAATTTCTTTTGAGAATCCTAAAACCTCATTCCTAGAAGAAATTGGGGTAGGGTCAAAAATATCGAATCTTTGGTCTATTGAATTCCAAACCTCTACCCAAGCGTGTGCGTCACACTTCCTCACTGTCACCTTCTGGGTGATCGTATTTTTCTTTACAGGTAGATACCCCGAAACAACGCGGCACGGCACTCCCTCTGATCTGAGAACGAGAGCCATCGCACTTGCGAAATAGACACAGTATGCGCGTGTCCCGGGTTTTAACATTTGAACGATCGGATGGTCCCTGCCGTTAAACCCTGTTTCCAAGGAATACGTAAAATTGTTTTTGAAATACTTCTCGAGCTTCTTGGACTTAGCCAAAGCATCGACATCCTCATCGAAAAAATTCTGAGAAAATATTTTAAGTGGCTCTTCTAGGGCGTCAGGCACTTCGAGCAATAACTTGCTATGGATCGCCTCACTCGGTAAGACTTCGAGTGAATTGAAAGCTAGGTCGATTTCGCTCATGGGAATCTCAGTGGTGTAAATACCACCGCACTGGATCACCACTGGTTCCTGCTGAACGCGAACCGTCCCAGCCGGAGTCGGAATCACCTTCTTGGGTTCATCAAGCCAGATCAAATTCAGGTCCTTAACCTCTGCTGCTTCGGTCAACTCTGCTTGCTGAGATCGGAAGCAGGGTTTTTGCATTGCGGATGAAGTCAACCAGCGAGCTCCGTCGAATTGATCAAACACTTTTGCTCGAAGTCTCTCCACCGGTGTGGATAACTCCAATACCGGACTCCGCGAAGCAGTCAACGCTCCTCTTGAAGCTACAAACAGCTCATCAGAAATCCCGCTGATACCGTTAACCGAGTAGGTATCGTAATAATCCCCAAGAGCATCTTGTATGACAGCTTGAGCTGCTCGTGTGAGATTCCCAAATTCGAATGCGATGATTGCGACCAGCCCCGTAACGACCATGTAAATAACAAGGCTACGACGCCCCATCTCAAACAAACCAGCCTCGGAAGCAGCAAATAGCAGTTGCAACAATAAAAAACAGGACAATGGGTAAACGGCAGAGATGGTGTCATTCTCACCAATCGAAAGACCTATGATCCCCCAACCTATGAGCCACTTAGCAACCGAAAAATCGCAAACGGCCACCACCACGCCGAAGGCAATCAGAACGTTCAGAAGGATGAGTCCAATTAAGGGAGGTAATACGCCAATGATCGGGACATAGCTTGAGGGTATCAGTGCCGCCGAAACACCGAGAGTCAATACCACAACAATGGATCGAAGATTCAGGGACTGTCTTTCCTTCTGGAAAAGTAACAGTATGAGACAAGAGACTGTAAACGCTGTCACAAGCCATCTCTCAAAACACACACCATGATAGAGGATGGCAGCTAACATTGGCGATGATCTGACGAGACGTGTAAATGATGACTTTTGTGGCTTCATTTCCAAACCTCAATCTTCTCATCTGCACCCCACTGATCTTCTGCTTGCTTTCGATGATTGCTCCAGATAGTAATCCGCTTGCTGTACGGTTTTAATTTATTAACAAAATCAAGGCGTTGTGCATCGATTCGGGTCAACATAAGAATCATGTGATCGGCTGGTGGATCCATAGGGCAAGAATCATCCCAGCGATTAAATTTGACCCGTTTGATTGATTCGAGGCCGACAACATCCTCAATCAGTTGGCAGAGTTCACCTTCGTTAAAGGCCTGTCTGGAAAGGAAACCTTTCTGATGGCTCCAATAAAGAGATACCGTGGCGTTGAGTGGCAGTACATATTTCAAAAAGCATACCGTCCTTGAAATCATGACATCTATGCCACGTTCGTCGCTCGCTGTCTTTGCTTCCAAGTCGAGAATCAAGCAATAGGAATCCGTTCTTATGGGCGCAAGTTCCTTTGACACGAGCTTTCCGTAGCGTGCTGTCGCTCTCCAATGGACATCTCTCAACTGATCACCATTCCTCCATGGACGAACCCCTAATAACTCGCTTGTTCGAGTTGTCGATCTATTTTGATTGATGACGCCGACCTCGGGATCGCTTGTCTGTCGTAGCGAATCTAGTTCGCAATCATCTGACTCTGGATGGACAACAATATGACTCTCCACGTTGTATCTACGACCGATTTTTACAAAACCCAATGGCAGTGCGGTTGCTACCTGTAGTTGATCAATCGAATAAACACCTCGTCTCAAACACTTCAAACTCAGGATGATGGAGCAACATTGCCCCGGGAGTATTTGGGAAACCAGCACACCTTTAGAATTTGGACGCAATTCAGGAACCAATCCTCTCTCTTCAATCCATACTTGTTTGACCGCTCTGCTTCCCTGATTCGATACTTCCACTCGATAATAAACTTCGTTGCCTTCCACTACGATTGGTATTTCCTGGCGCCGGATCTGCAAGCTGACAGGGGGCCGATAGAGAAATCCGAATATAAAGGAGAGCAAGATCACGGCTATCGTAAAACCCAATGAAACTGCGATGAGATACGAACCGGACGCAATCAGTGATAGAGCAGAAAGAATGCCCCCCCAGAAAATAATCCTCCCATGCTCGGTAAGCAGTCCACGATAGAGATCATCAAGCCACAAGATCGGTGGATGATCGAGTGGTGGCATTAAGAATGACCAGCGTCTTCTTCGAGTCATGTAAAATCTAAATTCACTGTTAACGAGGCAATGCAGTATTCTTAATCACTTCATCAAGCACGGAGTTTTTTGCAGCCGATTCACTACTTGCTTTAGAATTCAAAATCAATCTGTGTGACAGCACCGGGAGAGCAATATCACATACATCTTCAGGAATGACGAAATCCCTTCCGTGAAGCATTGCGTAAGCTTTTGCCATCGCTACCCAATGCAGTGAACCGCGGGTCGAAATACCCAGACGAATTGATGCTGTATTGCGAGTTGTGCGAATCACATTCATCATGTACCTCAGTATCGACTGGTCAATGCGAACAGTGGGAACGACTTTCTGTAGGAGACTGAGATCTTCACTAGTGACCACTGCCTTCAACTGTTGCAAATCGTTCTCCATACCCCCAATCTGCAGTAATTCCAATTCCTCCTCCTCACTTACATAACCGAGTCTGAGACTTGCCATAAATCGATCCATCTGCGCCTCGGGTAATTGATAGGCTCCATGAAAATCCAATGGGTTCTGTGTCGCGATGCAGATAAACGGACTCTGTAGCGGATAAGTGGTACCATCCAGTGAGACTTGCTGCTCCCCCATGGCTTAAAGAAAATCCTATTGAGTAATTGCGGAAGCTCGGTTGATTTCATCTGCAATCAATACATTGGTAAAAATAGGGCCAGGATTGAAATCAAAGACGCCGGAAGCTGGATTGTAGACGGCACCACCCAACACATCCGCTGGAAGCAAGTCTGGCGTGAATTGGACACGTTTGCATTCTCCGTCGATGGTTTTGGCTAATGACTTTGCCAACATCGTCTTCCCAGTCCCTGGGATATCTTCCAAAAGCACATGTCCTGCGGCCGCGAGGCAGCAAACGGTAAGTTCAAGAGATCTACTCTTGCCTCGAATAATCTTCCCAAGATTTTCCTGTATCTTCTGAAAAGCTATCCCAGCTTCTGGAATCGAATAGTCTTTAGTGGAGTGCTTCACAGAAATTACTCAAAGTGGATTCTTGGATTGACAATATAGTGTAGCAAGCTGTGGCAATACCTCACCCTTGACTTTCTTCTTTTGCTCAGGTCCGGCGTCCTTGTATTCAGAGGTTACAAGGACTTGCCGTCACCTTTTTCAACTTCAGTTACCGTCGGAGTAGGGAAGCTCAGATCACTAGTCCGTCAACAACCGGACTCCTGGGAGCATTGCATCATCCATGGCAAAGTGTCTCGGTCACTGTGCATTTGCCTTGCACTTCCCGAATCCGCATGACGCTGGCTGACCTAGCTGATTTCAGAGCCTTCATCCCCCCGCAGTCACTTGCGGGATCTTTTAATGTACGGATGTAACTCCGATCCTTATCGTTCGCCATGATCTGACCAATACACCCCGAAATATCTGACTCGAGGATTCTCATGTAAGTGTGACTTGCCGCTTGATTTTCAGAAACATGCACATATCGTGCCTGCACACTATTTCCACATCAATTGAATCTGGGTGCGTTGATGATTCAAGACCAGCAACGTCTCTACCGGGATGAAATTCAAAATCATATTTGGGCATGCTTGCAAGACTAAAAACGTTCACGCTATCAGGCATTGATGCGTTACCTGTAGATTGTGAAATCGACATCTCCTCATCTTCGATGCCTAAAACGATTCTCGTGGGACTGCCTGATACCGCTGTTAAGGAAAGCACACATCGTGTTGAGCGGGCGCTCTCAAACAGTGGGTTTGTCAAGCCGCAAGAGCGTGTAGTGATCAATTTAGCGCCCGGGGATCTACCCAAACAGGCTTCTTCCTTTGATCTACCCGTTGCACTCGGTGTGCTTGCTGCAAGCGGCCAAATATGCCGTGACAAAATCAATCAATACGCGGTCGTTGGTGAACTCAGTCTCGAAGGACTAACTCGGCCGGTCAAAGGTATTTTATCGATGGCAATCGAGGCTCAAAAATTTTCAGGAAAGCGAGGTCTCTTAGTACCTCGACCGAATGCTTTTGAAGCCTCCGTTGTCGAAGGTCTGAATGTCATCCCAATTGACAGCCTCGCACAGGCCGCCGCTTTCTACTCTGGGGATATCAACCTTGAACCGGTCGCCAGCCGCGTCGAGTCAATCTTCGAGCAATTCGGAAACTACGAAATTGACTATTGTGATGTTAGGGGTCAAGAATCTGCAAAAAGAGCGATGACCATCGCTGCTGCCGGCGCTCACAACCTCATGATGTTAGGCCCGCCAGGGTCTGGAAAAACAATGCTGGCTAAACGTCTACCCACCATCCTTCCAAGATTACATCCGAAGGAATCGATCGAGACAACTCGCGTATACAGCGTGCTCGGACAGCTTCCTGCCAACCAACATTTGGTCGTAACCCGACCCTTTCGGAGCCCTCATCACACAATCAGCAATGCTGGCCTCGTCGGAGGTGGTAATCCGCCGTCACCGGGTGAGGTAAGCAAGGCACACAATGGGGTACTGTTCCTTGATGAGCTACCCGAGTTCAACCGAAAAACGCTCGAGGTAATGCGGCAACCGTTAGAGGATCGCAGTGTTACGATATCGCGAGCGATGCGTTCGACGACGTTCCCTGCTGATTTCATGCTTGTAGCCGCGGCAAATCCTTGTCCGTGTGGATATCGAGGAGATGAGCATAGATCCTGTCGATGCAGTTCAATTCAGACTCGAAATTACATGGGACGTATTTCGGGTCCACTTTTAGATCGAATTGACCTACAGATTGAAATACCTGCTGTCACCTACCATGAACTGGAATCGAACCACTGCGAGGGATTGGGTAGTGAAAGGATGCGATGTTTCGTTAACGAGGCTAGAAGCATACAAAAAGAAAGATTTGAACGTGCATCCACGTGCTACAACGCCCAAATGTCTTCCCGACAGCTTCGACGCTATTGCCCATTGAACAAAAACTGCAAAGACATACTTCGACACAGTGTTGATACTCTGGGACTGTCTGCCCGAGCTCACGATAAGATTATTCGGCTCGCCCGAACCATCGCTGACTTAGGTGGCCATGCGAATATCCAAGAAGAAAACATGGCGGAGGCGATAGGATACCGGTCACTCGACCGAATCAAGAATACATGACATCTTTGGGATACGTTATAGAACACTACCTTTTGATGGATAACACTAAATACTGCGCACCTAGAGGCAGCTTGCAAAAGAGCTTCTCGGACCATCTCATCCACCTGAGTAGTGATGGAAAAATAAAATGATAATCCGTAGAAACCACTTCAAACCCAATACGCGTCATCAGCTCCCTGACCTGTGAAGGCCAAACCATAATGGCATCGTGGTCAAACGGAATCTTACTCATCACATATCTTGCGGGAAGGCTGTAGGGATTATTCTCCCAAAAGGCAAAAACACCTCCGGGGCGTAGGCATTCATAAATCGTCCCCAAGGCCCGACACCTTTCCTCCAACGGTATGTGATGGAAAACCCCGTTGCAGTAAACCAAGTCATAGTTGGACTCAGGTGTAAAATCATCCGATCTTAGGTATGTGACTTCACACGATGAATCTGAATCCAACAGAGCAAAATTCTTCTTAGCTTGATCAATCGACTCAGAGGACGGATCAATCCCCGTTAATTTGAGCAAGTCAAAATGCTGGAGAAAAAAAGCTGTGGTTGCTCCCACACCACATCCAAAATCTAATGCTTTGGTGGTGACGATGGATTGTTCTTCAATTAATTGCCTAAGGCAACTTAAACGAGCGTCCGCAAAGTAGCTGCTGCTCTCTCCACTCACAGACAACCCGTGTTGAAGTGCATCTTCATAGTTCGACGCATAATGATCGAATGATGAATCAGTCATTAGGAGCACTTCCTGCGATCACATTTTCGTTTCGCACAAACGGATCTGAAAACTTGGGATCTTTGATAAATTCATAGTCCGTAAGTGTCTTTAAAAAGGCAGCTAAAGCAACCTTCTCCACCTCAGGCAAGGCCATACCATTAGCCGAAAAATCTTCCAATCTCGAGTCTAGGTTGGGATGAGGCTTCACACTCCAATTGTAGTGTTCAATTACCTGATCAAGAGTTTGAAAACGACCGTCATGCATGTAGGGAGCCGTAAGCTCGATATTCCGTAAACTTGAGACTCGGAAACTACCGATATGTCGTTTTTCTCCCGTTACCATTCCCACGCCTTGATCTCGACCAGGTTCATCAATATCAATCCCATTGACTACCGGCTCGTGCAGCTGAAATACAGCGAATTGAGGTTGATCTCCATGATTACCGTGCAACTGCGGTAGGTGACATTCAGCGCATCGCCCGCGACCAAAGAACTGAGTCTTACCAAGGTTTTCTTCATCAGTGAAATTAGGAAACGGCAACCTAACATCTCTGGCCATTGAGATTCCCACGTCATATTTGGAATGAAAAGACACCATGGAGCGAAGAAATTGCGTTAGAGCATTCGCAATACGCTCAGCGGAAATACTTTGATCACCATAAGCTTCACTAAACAGCCGTAGATATGTCGGATCTCTGCTAAGCGTCTTTCTGACCCCTGTGATCGAATGCCCCATTTCATTTGGATCTTCAATCGGCATCAATACCTGTTGCTCTAGTGAAGTGGCTCGCTGGTCCCAAAAGAATTTTCCTGTAGGGTTGAAACGCAGGTTCACCAATGACATTGAATTCCGAATACCTTCCCTTCCGTTGAAACCAATACTTTTTGATCGTGAATCTGAGAAAGCAAACTCTTGCCTATGACATGTCCCACAAGAAACAGATCCGTTCACGGACAGTCTTTTGTCGTAGAACAATACTCTTCCGAGAGTGGCACCACGATTCGTGATTTCATGAGTAGTTCCTTGCAAATCAAACTGCTTAGCATATTCAGGAACCATCACTCCTTCGTAGTCAAAAGGATTTTTGGGAAGATTTAGATGATAAGGTTCCGCTGGAGTGGTACTAACCTTGCTATCCGTGTTATTCGCGAAAAGAAAGCTGAAATTAACAAAAGCTAAAACAGCAACTTGGAGAGCGGTTAGGTTTCGCCATAGATGAGGCACGCTAGCACCCCCGTAATGCAAGAGCTACTGACACCATGATTTCTGAAGCTTAAAAGAGAATAACATCCTTTTTCCCCTAGCGTAGAAAAACCCCGGTGCATCATAGAAGTATTTCAAACATCAACCGAAGCATTAAACCGTCATCGAACCTGATCGTCGGCGTTTCACCAACACCGCGAATGATTTGTGGCATGTCTCCTAAATGTGTAACTGCGAACGTCGTACCTATTCTGACGTCGCGAATACTTTTGAAGGTGGTGAATGCAGCTTCAATCGTTGTTGGGTTAGCGTACAGATGTTCTTGGGATTGGGTGGTAAACTGTGGACTGCGCCCCAAATAGTCGGAACGCAACTGATGGAACCCTATGGATAAATCCAGAATTGAGGGACAGTCTCGGATATAGCCATCCCATCCAAAAGTAGCTTTTCCCCCGATAAATTCCGAAGTTAATTCCTCATTTAGAATTTGATCCGTGCCATGTGAAATTTCGTAGTTCTGGTCAAAGATCATGTAGCTGAATAGGCAGCCCGCAGAGAATCCACCAAATCTGGTTTTCCAAGTATCTCTCAAACCAAGATCGTAGCCGTAATGGTCGATATCCGATTGGAGATGGGATATGCCCTCTCCTAAAACGATACTCGTTTGGCCGAGATCACCCCCTACATCTACGGAGGTGACTGAATTGGATTCGCTGGTTTGCGCCGCCCCGTAAAATACTCTAGCTTCGACACTAGTACGCGTATGTAGAAATCGGCGGATGAGTCGAAGGTCCCCTTGATAGCCCAAAAAGTCGCCGTTGTCGGTTAGGACCGGCTCCCCTTCTCCATCAGTTCCAATCTCGTAGTCAGGCAGGAAAACGCCCCAAAGACCATTACCAACGGTGACATCAAACGGTCGATCAGAAATCGTCGTTTGAGCTCCCCCGGTCCTACAGATCAGTGCGCAAGCAGTTAAAAGAATGGCAAAGTTGAGACGCATCCGAGCATCACCTGAGAGGTATTAAAAGAACTTCATGTTCTTTACAGATATCGATCTCCACCGACATCCGATTCAATTGGAACTCCACGAATGGAGCAGATTGCCTCGATTGAGGAGCTGAATCTAACGAACTAGCTAACTCAAAACAGGTATGACGCCTAGGCAATTTTTAGCGATTAAACAAAACACGCAGCCCATGAAAAGATACCGGCCTCCGATATGAGCCGTCTTTGATTTTTGCCATAGCAGCTGCCAATTCAAGATAAGGCACAATCTTTTGTTCGTTTACTGATGCACGAATTAAAACAACATACGCTGCCTGTTTTGAATAACCTGATTTTCAGCAATCGCTTCGATGCATTCAGAAGAATTATTACCGACTCGATTCACGCGTCTCGATACAGGCCAACGTTGCAATAAGTGACTCGAAACAGGCTTCATAAGCGCCCTCAATTCCCTAGTATCACTTAGGCTAGGACACAGCCAATCCTTATAAGTGCGAGGATCAAGAATCACTGGCATACGAGAGTGGATACCTTGAAGTATCTGATTAGATGACGTAGTCAACACACAAAATCTAGCTTCTCTTTGCCTATTTGAATTCTGAGATTGAGAATTGGACCAGATCCCTGCCATGGCAAACATGCCACCTGCTTTCGGTGAAAAATAATATGGCTGCTTCTTCCGCCCTATTATTTTCCATTCATAGAAACCGTCTGCCAAAACCAGGCACCTTCGGAATTGAACCGCCTCTCGAAATCCCCTTTGTCAGTCTAGTGGCTCAGACCGTGCATTGCCGAGGATCGCACCAGGGTCTTTTGCCGGACTGCTTCGGCTGTGTAACCCCCAAGTCATTTCAAGGGTTGAAATGGACTTCGCACTCTTGCTACCTACACAAACGATCGTACTTTGCGCGGGAGCAATGTTGAAACTTTTCGGAACCGCCGAGCCACTACCTTTGCTCTCCCATCCTGGAAAGTGCAGTTGTATCCACGGATCAATTGTTGAATGTAAACAAAAGCGGCCACACACGGGTCATTCCAAAAAATATCCAAACTTGCGTAATTGCAAACGGGTTACGTGAGATTATCAAGTTATTCGATGTGCAATTTTACCGCATACTGCTGCAAAACGCTGTCTCATAAAGGCACACCATCATCAAGCGACATCAATCATAAAAAGTTGTCTATTCTGAAATTAGCGCGAAGCACCGCCGCCTCCAGCGGCGCTTCGCGCTGATTGAGCGCAAACATCAGTGCCCTGGGGAAGGGATACCAATGTTCGCGAGTCCGGACGTCGCAAAATTGGTACCAAAAAGATTCTCCTCACCCCACTCATTCAAAATCAGGCAGTTCTGGTGGTGATGAAAGCACTTCGGCCTCCCTGCCATCTCGAATTCCCTCAATCCGTTCAATTGCGGAAATAACAGCCGATTCGTTTTCCAAGAACTTATAGTTCAAATCAAAAACTTGACTCTCTCCAGTTCGCAAAACTGGAACGCGTCCAAAATGCCTCTCTATTCTTCGATTGAAGGGATAGCCGCTACCCGGCTCAATACCCGTCACATAACCGTCAGCCAACGCAGCGGTGTTTTTCCAGAGGGTTAGATACGGGAGTGATTCTATGGACCAGGTCATTAACGCCCCACGCTGACGCTTGCGATCGTGCAATACCGCCCCAGTGATTCCATTTTTGTCATACCAAGGCTCGATGAGATACACCTGTTCGCTGAAACCGAGAGTCGGAGCCATATACGTCTCGTACGTTTCAATTGAGTCCGCAGCGTGTTGATTCATCGGCGTGACTTTTTTTGTGGGCAGAACAACCTTCGCTCCTGCTTCTAATAAAGGTTTTCCAAAGTTGGTGTGGTAAATAATTTGATACTCTTGATCTGCAGCTGAAAGGTTGTGAACACTTTCTTTTAAACGGAATTCGTTTGCATTGGCATGAATAATCAGCTCGCTCACAAGTCGTAATTGTGGGCCATAAAACATCCTTTCTTCAATCACGCCACGGACTATTAACTGGGTTGGATTATCTTCATCCACTTGGAGCTGCAATTCGGAAGCGGGTATGTTTCCAATCCGTCCATGGAGTGTCAGATCTAGCTCTTTGTCATCGCCGGTATTTGATCGCATTACATCTAATCCCGGATGCCCTGCAAATTCCAAACCACAGCGAACCATCCACTCATTGAATCCATGGAGCCATCCTAATCCACCGCGACTCTCCAAATCTATGAACTGCGGATTCACTATCTCTTTCACTGGTGAGTCCCAACCAAACACCACTTTGCCTGTCGCAGTGTCTTCGACGCGCAGAATACTCATTCCACGATTGGGTACGATTAAAATTTTCAATTTCCCGTTATTGATGGTCAAAAGTTGACAGCCTTCTTGCATACCACCGTGCAGAGTCGTTAATTCAACCTGCCATTGTTTTGCAACCTTCGATGAAATGTGCTGTCGAAGATCGAAAGCTTCATGCCGAACAGAATTTTCCGCACTCAATAGGACGATCTCTTTCGCAGCGGCATGCGAATAACCGACTGCCAGATTGAAAATCAAAAAGGCAAGACAACGACTAAACAATGATTGATTGACGGGCATATGCAGAAAATCCGAAGATGGTGCATGAATTGAAAACGGTTGATTCTATGCTATCCGATTTAAGGGTACTGTTCATCCTTACAACGTGGAATAATCGGTCCACCAAAGTAAGGGCTTCTTCCTATGTAAACGCTCTAAGATGGCAGGTATTGTGGCAAAACGATCTTCGGATAGGTATTTGACAATTGCTGAAGTCATCGCCACTTTTAACACCTATTATCTATTAAACAAACCAACCTCTGGGTAACCTGTTGAATTCGGACTGGCGATAATTCACCTATCCTCAGATACTACTCTGAGCCGTCATGCTCGGACCCCGTACTCTCAAACACTCAACCAGACTTGAATTACAAACTCCTATTTCGTCTGCTTGGAACGATTAGCATTTTGATCGGTGGATCGATGCTTTTCAGTCTTCCTTTTGCAGTTCCCCTCCTGTCGGGAGTGACGGAGAGTGAATTCTCCGGTTTTGAGAAGAGAGGAATCGTAGCCCTAATCCAGAGCATGTCGATTTGCATCGCTACCGGTTTACTGCTCCGATGGATCGGACGAGGGCCAGGAGCAGGAACACTCTATCAGAAGGAAGCGATGGCGGTCGTGGGTTTGAGTTGGATCCTCGCCACAGTTCTCGGTGCTCTGCCTTTTTTTCTAAGCGAGACTCAGACCCAATCCGGTGAACCCATCACCTTCATTGAAGCAATGTTTGAATCGCAATCTGGGTTCAGTACGACAGGAGCAACGATCTTGACAGACTTAGAGTCTGTCGCAGCGGTACCAAGATGCATTCTCTTTTGGAGATCGTGGACTCATTTTCTTGGTGGTCTAGGAATCATCGTTCTATTTGTTGCAATCCTCGGACAGGGATCATCTGGAAAGGCAATGATGAAGGCAGAGATGCCGGGCCCTAACAAGGAAGGAAGTAAGCCTCGTATGCAACATACCGCATTAGTCTTTGCTTCAATCTACGTCAGTTTGAACGTGATACTTACGGTAATCTATGTACTCGAGGGAATGAGTCTTTATGATGCTGCATGTCATGCGTTTGGAACAATGGCTACCGGAGGCTTTAGCACCTACAACTCCAGCCTGGGGCATTTTGATAGTCCCATCATTGAATACACCACCATCCTCTTTATGATTCTCGCGGTCACGAATTTCACGCTACTCTATGCAACATTGCTGGTAGGTCCAATCAAACTATTGAAAGACACCGAATTTCGAGTATTCGTGGGGATTATCGGTGCAGTCACGGCGGGCGTCATCTTCTTTGGCATGCGGGCTGATGATGAAAACTTCACTACCTTCAATAGTTCATTCCGTCATGGGTTATTTCAAGTCGTTTCCATCCTCACCACAACTGGCTACGGCACAGCTAACTTCGATCAGTGGAATGCGTTTGGCAGAGGCATTCTTTTGCTCATCATGTTCGTGGGTGGCTGTGCTGGCAGCACAGGTGGTGGATTGAAGGTAATCAGACACGTCCTCTTTTACAAAATACTGCGACTTGAAATTGAGAAAGCACACCGGCCAAGGGTAGTCCGATCGTTGCGCATTGGTGGTAAATCTGTTTCAGATCCAAATCTAGCGCATTCGATAGTTGTTTACTTCTCCATCATTTTGGCATTGTTCGTACTCTCGTGGCTTCTTCTGATCACCTTTGAACCCAATTCACTTTGGGAAGTGCATCCTACCTCGATAGCTTCCGATACGATCAAATCGAGTGATAGTCCTGATGCGGGCAGGCTGGAAGAAAAACTTCTTGATTCCGCTAGCGCTGTCGCAGCGACCTTAAATAACATTGGACCAGGATTAGGAGTTGTCGGCCCCACACAAAACTATGCGGGATTCAGCCAAGCTTCAAAGCTTCTTTTCGTTTGGTTAATGATGCTGGGGCGTGTCGAAATCTTTAGCGTTCTTGTTCTCATCTTCCCAAGCTTTTGGCGACGAGTCTAATTTTCGTTCATCGGTTTCTGTTATTTCACACCAGTCAAAGAAACGGTGAGAGTACCTCTGGTAGCTTTACTTGAGTTCACTCAGCTTTGACATTGCGAAATGATGGCACGCCTCTTATAGTGTACATATTTACACTTTCTTGTCTGCCGATGAGATACACGGAACTTCGCTGCAAAAGCAATTTCTCTTTCTTGCTTGGCGCCTCTCATCCTCATGAGCTCATTGAAACTGCCCATCGACTCGGCTACTCAGGTCTATCTTTAACCGATATGGGATCAGTGGCGGGATCAGTACGCGCCCACACGGCAGCAAAAGACATTGGCTTTTCCTTCATTGTCGGGACTGAAATTAACCTCTGTGATGGCCCATCCTTGGTTATCTGGCCAATCAATCGATCAGGATACGGTCGAATGTGCCGCCTGATCTCACGCGGAAGGACGCGAGCAGAGAAAGGCAGCTACACACTCAGCTGGCGAGACGTTTACGAATTTAACGAAGATCTGATCGCTGGCGTCGCTGCACCCAAATCTGGCGTCGTCAACCGCGAACAGTTTTTGTCTGATCTCAATCAATTTCGAGAAGTGTTCGATGACCGTGCATACCTGCTAGGAGAAGCTCATCGGAGCGTTGACGATTTTTCAGCACTAGAACACTTTGAAAAATTATCGCGTGAAACCAAGCTGCCTCTCGTGGCGACTGGGAATGTTCACTACCACATCGCCGAGCGAATGCTTGTCCATGACTGTGTTACAGCGATTCGAAATGGCACTACGATCAGCCGTATCACTGAAGGTGGATTTTCAAACAGTCAATATCACCTCAGGCGACTGAGTGAACTAAAAGGGATTTATGGTTCCTTTCCAGATACGATTGCCCGTACCGAAGAAATCAGGAGCAGATGTCAATTCTCTCTTGATGAGCTTCGCTATGAATATCCTGAAGAACTTGCTCCTAATGGAATCACACAACTTGAGCACCTCAAAAGACTCACATGGGAAGGTGCGAAAAGTCGTTGGCCAGATGGAGTACCGAAACAGGTCATTAATCTGCTGAGGCACGAATTATCCATCATCAAAGACTTGAACTATGAGGCCTACTTTTTAACAGTTTGGGATCTAGTTCGATTTGCCCGCCAGCAGAATATTCTATGCCAAGGTCGCGGATCTGCCGCGAACTCTGCTGTTTGTTACTGCCTGGGAATCACTAATGTTGATCCCAGCCAATCCGACGTGCTTTTCGAACGCTTCATCAGTCGGGAACGCAATGAAGCTCCTGATATTGATGTCGACTTCGAGCATCAACGAAGAGAAGAGGTTCTTCAGTATCTTTACGCCAAGTATGGTCGCGATCGCGCAGGGATGACCGCAACCGTAATTTCTTATCGAACCCGTAGCGCCGTGCGTGAAGTAGGAAAAGCACTTGGTTTATCTGGTGACACCATTGATGCGATTACCAAGCTTGGGAACCGTGACGACTCATTCCGAGAACAATGTATACGTGGAGGACTGGACCCAACTTCAAGCATGGGAAAACGATTTACCTACCTCGTCGAAACACTCACAGGTTTTCCCCGCCACCTCTCTCAGCATGTTGGCGGAATGGTGATGACCTCTGGAAAATTGTGTGAGCTATGCCCAATTGAAAACGCATCGATGGATGACCGGACGATCATTCAGTGGAACAAAGATGATCTTGATGAATTGGGTATCTTAAAAGTGGACATTCTAGCCTTGGGTATGCTGTCGGCTATTCACAGATGCTTTGATCTCATCAAAAAACATCACAACCGTGACTTGTCTCTGGCAAATATTCCGCCGGATGACACACGAACCTACGAGATGATCTGCAGAGCTGACACCGTCGGTGTTTTTCAAATCGAAAGCCGCGCTCAAATGAGCATGCTCCCCAGATTGCGGCCAAAATGCTTTTATGATCTCGTTGTTGAAGTAGCTATTGTCCGACCGGGACCCATTCAAGGAAACATGGTCCACCCCTACCTACAGGCAAGACAAAATCCGCAAGCTGTCACCTATCCGAATGATGAAATCAAAAAAGTCCTAGAAAAGACACTCGGAGTACCCATATTTCAGGAACAAGCCATGAGATTGGCGGTGGTAGCTGCGGGTTTCACTCCAGGCGAAGCGGATCAACTTCGACGAGCAATGGCCGCTTGGCGAAGACCGGGTGTGATCGAAGAATTCCGAGCAAAACTGCTTGATGGCATGCGAAAAAGCAATCTACCTGAAAGTTTTGCGGAACACATCTTTAACCAAATTCGTGGATTTGGAGAGTACGGATTCCCTGAGTCCCATGCCGCAAGTTTTGCCCTTCTTGTTTACGCATCCTGCTACCTGAAATGCCACTACCCAGCGGCTTTTTGTGCAGCATTACTTAACAGTCAACCAATGGGTTTTTATGCTCCTGCTCAGCTTGTTTCCGATGCTCAAAAACATGGCGTAGTATTCTTAAAAACCGACATTAACTTTAGCGAATGGGATTGCACACTTGAATCAGCATCTGATGTTCCTGAATACACCTTAACCAAAAACTCAAAGATTCATCCCTCAAGCAGTGCACCGACTGTTCGATTGGGCATGAACACTATCAAAGGATTACATCGTGAAACAGTCGAAAAAATATGCAGCGAAAGGCGATCGCACGGAAGTTTCCTCTCAATGAATGACTTTGTGGAGCGAACTAAAATCAGTAAGTCATCGATTTCTCTTCTGGCAGATGCGGATCTATTCACTTCCATTAACCAAGATCGAAGAAAAGCCATTTGGGATTCCCTTGATCAGGAGATCTCCACAAATCCACAACCCTTATTAGATGCCTTACCATTTGAGGAGGTCACCCCGGAGGGAATTGTCCCAATGTCCAAGCACGAGGAGGTGCGTGCTGACTATCAGTTACAAGGACTCAGCTTAAAGGGACACCCTCTAACTTTTATTCGCCCATGGCTGAGTGAGCAAAACTGCAACAAGATTAACGAACTTTCTCAGACCCGGTCTGGACTTTACGTTAGTCTCGCTGGACTGGTATTGGTTCGTCAACGACCAGGCACCGCAAAGGGAATCACCTTTGTCACGATTGAAGACGAAACCGGACAAGCAAATTTAATTGTTCATCCAAGAGTTTGGAAGAAACATATTCGAGTCGCACAGACCAGTGATGTGTGGCTAGTGAAGGGGCGGTTGGAAAAGTCAGATAGCGTAACGCACGTCATCATCAATAAAATCGAGGACTGCGGTAAACACCTTCAATCACATGGCCTTAAATCAAGAAACTTCCACTAGCGTTTAAAGGACCGTTGGAGC